>NZ_CP166961.1:306591-613182 GCF_041410465.1 Thalassotalea sp. 273M-4 | reverse complement strand
AGATCCCACCAAGTGGGCCTACATTTTCGATGCTATCTTGAATAAAGCCCTTCTCATTGCGACTAATAAGTACCTCGTCACAACCACAGTCACGTAAGACTTTTTCGCTAAAGGCTAACATGTTGACATTTTTATGTGCGAGCAAGGCTTTATCTTGCCCCATTCTAGAAGAGCGTCCGCCGGCTAATACAACACCTATCATTTTCATAACTAACCGCCAATCATCGCCAAATGAGACGTTAAGCCGGTGCTACCTTGTTGTAATTGATGAGCTTCAACTTTTTGACTTAATAACTGCTCAATGTGCGCACACAACTGCTGATGCGTGACTTGCTTTAAAAGCGGACGTAATTCATGGCCTTGCTCAGAAAACAAGCAAAGGTGAAGTTTGCCAACCGACGATATGCGTAAGCGATTGCAAGTGTTACAAAAATCTTTTGCATAGGGCGAGATAAAACCTAAACGGCCTTTAAACTCTGGGTGCCAATATTCTTGTGCGGGACCTGCGGTGACGGCTAATCTTTTCGGCTGCCAACCACCTTCTTTTAGCTTCTGTTGTAATTTGCTTGAGCTAACATGGTTTTGACTAAAAAAAACTTGGTTATCGGCGGTTTGCATCAATTCAATAAATCGAATGGCAATACTTTCTGTTTTCACCCATTGTACAAAGCGCTCAAATTGAGACAGGTTGAATTGCTTTAGGATAACAACATTAACTTTCACCGAGTCAATTAAGCCATGCGCAAGACGAATAGCTTTCAATATTTGATCTAATTTTTGTCGCCCGGTGATGGCTTCGAACATTCGAGGGTCTAAACTATCACAGCTAACATTAATGGCATCCAGCCCACGCTCAGCCCAATCAGCAATGTGATTCTCAAGCTTATGACCATTGGTAGTTAAGGCCACGGTTTTAATACCAGGGATGCTTTTTATGCTACTGATGATCTCACCAAGGTCGCGTCTTAGTGCAGGTTCACCGCCCGTAATACGGACCTTTTCAACCCCCATATCAGCAAAAGCCGATACCAATTTTTTGATTTCACCAACCGACAAATGAGATACTTTTTCACTGCAGCCATAACCGTCTGGCAAACAGTAATTGCACTTGTAATTACAAACATCAGTAACTGATAGGCGCAGGTATTTAAATGTGCGCCCATATGAATCTTGTAACATTCAACACCTTTCCAAATTGCGGGAGGCCATGCAATTTCTTTTATGACCCGGTGGCTAAACCACGGCCAACTAACCATGCAATTTAATGTTTAGGACAGTAGGCTTCGGAGTTGCTTTAATAATTTTGAGTGTACCTGAAATTGCCTAACAAACTAAGCTTATTACCGGCTTATGTTGCGCAAGATCAAGCCATTTTAAAACGATAATTTTTACCAATCCCATTAAGGATATATTGAAAATAAAACGGGCTTATTTGGTGAAATAAGCCCGTTTAATATTATGCATGCTCTTTTAATTTGCCTACTGAAAAAAGCCCATCGAGTAATTTGTAGGTAATCAGCGACACCCCAATAGATCCTAAAACGATAAAGATCTCGCCAAGGTGCGGAGTGGCATAAATGAAGGTTTTGGTCACTTCATATATTTCATTTTTCTCAAAACCGGTACCAAAGCGGTTACTCATAGGTACGGCATTACCACCATAGACAAAGATAAGTCGTCCGACATAGCCGCCAATAATGGCAAAAACTGATGCCATAACAGTAAAGCTTGGTTTCCCTGATTTAATCACTAAAAGCAGTGCAAGGACAAAGATACAAAGCACGTAGCCGATGAAATAAAGTGAACTTAAAGGGCCAAACAAAATGATATTGGTCCATGCTTTATCAACGCTCAACAAGCCAATGATCTCAAACACGCCCAATAGCAAAATAGCAAATAACAAAGTGCGCCCAATAAGGTTAAGTAGCTGCTCGTATTCCGCTTTATCTCTGTGCACCAAAAAGGTATATAAGCCCATAATACCAAGCGACGCGACAAACGATGAAATGATAAAGTAGATGGTTAGCGCTGGAAACTCGGTCCATAAATGCCTTGCCGTGTTCATCGAAAAGAGCTTAGCCTGAATATAATATTCAATAAGATCAATACCAATACTCATGATCACAATCACAAAGGCTAACTTTCTTGCTAACGTTTTGTTGTTGGTCAATAACAGGTATATCTCAAACAAAACAAAGGGAATATAGACCATATACAATGGAAACATCATCCAAATGGCGGCCTCGGTATTGGGTGAAAATATCATCCAAGGAATATTTAACACATGCAGGTCCGTCATAATGGTAAACAAGCCTGCAAAGACCATTGAAAGCCCTAGCACCATAAAGCCCACAGCGGCCTTTTCAACGACTTTCAGTTTTAACAGTTCTGCTAAGGCAACTAGAAAGATAATCCCGCTACCGGTATAAAGCATGAACATGTAGTTTGAAATTAGCACACTCCAAGGAAGGTTTCGGTTTACTTCACCCACAGTACCAAATATCGCTTGATACATAGCCTCTTTTAATGCCGGATTGGTCGGGTCAAGCCCAGCATCATGGGCATTTACCGTGGCACTAAAGTAGCGCAGATCAAACACCTGATAAAGACCCAATACTCCAATAAGTAAAAGAAGATAAGCCAATAGCATCGCTTTATTGAAAAACAATTTTTTAAACGACACTTTATTAATGTCTAAGCCTGCAAAGGTTATTGTGTCCATTCTTCACTCCTTCTTTTGGCTGCGCGCTCATACAACGGTTTTATCTCTTCCCAAGTGTGTATTTTGGTATTAGGGCCGATGCTTTGTTTAGCGTATGCCTCATCTTCAGGAACCAAATAGAAAAGTTTTGGTAAAGTACCAAGCTCTTCTTTTTGAAAGAAAAAGCGTCTTTTCTCAAGCAGTTTCACAAGATCGCTATTCGGGTCGTCCAAGTCACCAAAGGTGCGAACCTTAGTCGGACAGGTTGCCTGACAGGCGGTAGTGCCCGTTTCGGCGATTTGATGGGCGCAAAACGTACACTTATCGACTGCGGTTTTGGTGTCATCGATAAATCTTGCGTCATATGGACACGACTCCATGCAACTTTTACATAAAATACATTTATCCGCTTCAACCTTAATGATACCGCCTGCAATGTAACGGCTAGCCTTAGTCGGGCAAACCGATACGCAGGGGGCGTCGATACAATGATTACATTGTGAAGGGTATAGATTAACAAAAGGTTTGCCATTAGCTTGACCTTCTACCATACCCACCCAGATACGCTGTTTGTCTGCACCGAGTTGAACGCCGTTTTCTTCTTTACATGCGACCTCACAAGCTCGGCAATTGATGCAGTTTTGATAATCTAGAGCCATTGCGTAGTTCATATATTAGACCTTCTTAACCGTAACGAGAGTTTGATGCATAATGGCCGAGCCATAGACAGGTTCAATGACCCCTTCTATGATTTCGTTGTCACTCGCACCGTTTCTGTGTGCAAACGTTTGACCATCTGATTTTGCACCAAAACCATGAACGTAAAAAATAGACTCCGGTACAATTTTTGGCGTCGGATACGCTTTGATACGAACCGTGCCAACACTACTACTGATCTCAATCATATCGCCATGCTCAATGCCAAGTTTCTTAGCTTCAGCATCGTTAATCCATGCATAGTTTTCGCGCATCAAATCAAGCAACATCACATTATTTTGAGTAGCGTTTTGAGTCTGTATCGCATGACGTCCAGTAATAAACTTGAACTTTCCAACTGGGACTTTGACATACTCATCTTGTTTCCAAGTTGGCATAGGGTCGACCCCTTTCCTTGCCATATTGGTTAAATAACACTCAATCTTTTTGCTTGGTGTTTTAAAGGTACGCTTCCAAGGTGCAATATCAGCTGGATTGTCGCAAGGATCACAGTGCTTATAAAAATCATTGGTGAGCATATTGAAATCCGTTTTTTCTTCAATTGGCAACACCGAGTAGACTTTTTTATCGTCAGGGTAATATTGATAACTGTTGTTATTAATCTTTTTAAATGACGCTTCCATTTCTGGGTAATAAACCCCTTTTTCGCGTAGCATTTTCCAAGCACCTTCACCGTGTTTAGCAACAAAGGCATGATGATTAAGCTCTTCTTGCGAGTGCAGATAAGGCTCGGTGAGATCAAACCCATTTTCTTGGTAATAGGTTGATTCATCTTCATCTAAAAGCTCATCTTGCACATCTTCATCATATTTTTTGGTGATTTCCCACAGCGGTTTGGAGAGCTTTTTACTTAAGCCTCGCATAATTTCGATGACAGGCTTGCTATCATACATCGGCTCGATGACTTTTTTACGCAAGCCAATCGCAGGTTCAATGCCCGCAAACGTTCGAATTGGATCTTCACGCTCAAGGTAAGAACACTCAGGCAAAATAACATCGGCCATTAATGCGGTATCACTTGGCATGGTATCGATAACAACAATCAAGTCCATTTTCTCAAGCATACGCTTTGTTCTACCACTATCAGGCACCGAGAGCATTGGGTTTTGTTTATAAACAAACATGCCCCTAATAGGGTATGGGCTTTGCCCTGCTTCGACCATATTGCGCCATGCTACCCACGAACCACTGGCACCAATAATGGCCGCCGCATCGCTTTCAATACGAGACTCAGCATTGGCGTATAAAGGCGCATTTATTTCATGCTTGGCAAGTGGTAGTTTGTCACCAAAGACAATGCCACCTTTTACATCAACACCACCACCTAACGCACTAAACAGCGCCATTGCGCGTCTTAGTTGAAAATCATTTTTACCCCACGTTGAGCGTCGACCTTGGTAGTAAATCGCTTGTGGTGCTGCCGCCATAAAGTCTCGCGCGATGGTGCGAATGGTATCTGCTGATACTCCAGAGATTTTTTCAGCCCACTCTGGGGTGTATTGATTATCTAGGATATGTTGTTGATATTTAGAGAAATCATTAAAGTTATTTTTTACGTATTCTTTGTTATACAGTTGCTCTGTTAACACCACATAAGTCAGAGCCAGCACGAATGCCAAGTCAGTCCCAGGCTTAATTGCCACATGAAGGTCTGCATGCATGGCCGTATTGGTAAAACGCGGGTCGACTGTAACTAATTTTGCGCCTCGTCCACGCGTGCGCTTAAACAAGTCTAGGGTATCTGGTGTGACAATCGCTTCCGCTCGGTTAGCACCGGCCATAATAATGTATTTGGCATTTTCAAGGTCTGCTTGACCATAAGCACCAAGGGTTAGACCATAACCCGCGGTTGTGGTTTGCAAACAAAGGCTGCCGTGATTAAGGTAATTGGCACTACCAAATTTGTCTGCCATAAAGGTTTTGAAGGTGTGCTCTGCTAAGCCTTCACCAGCGCAGTAACCAATACAAGAACGGTTATCTTTTTCTTCATCAAGAATTTTAACCATTTTGTTTTTAATATATTCAAACGCTTCATCCCAAGTCGCTTTCATATATTTACCATCACCGCGTTCACCTACTCGGATCAACGGTGTTTTTAAGCGATCAGGATCATAAAGCGCATGAATCCCTGCCACGCCTCGAGCACAAAGCATATTTCGTGATTTAGGGAACATTGGGTTGGGATTTAATTTTTTAACGATGCCATCTTCAACATCGGCGATGACACCACACTTGTTGACGCACATCTCACACAGTGTTGGCACACTATAGCTTGCCGGTTTATCTTTATTGACACTCTTACCTAGTGCAAGCACTTCAGGGCCTGATAAGGTAACACCGCCAAACACTGAAAGCACGACGCTATTTTGCAAAAAACGTCGACGAGAGAGTTGGATTTCCATACATACTCCTAATACTTGATATGCATAGCCTGTAAATTGAATAATTTTGAATAAAAAAGGTTGAAGCTAGGCTTCAACCTTTTTGTTATTGGCGCTTAAAACTGATATCTGAAGGTCGCTCGGATATCTTCTGCGCTTTCAACAGGCGCCGGCATACCAAACATTTGTGACATACCATAAGCTTCTTCAATGGTCATAGGCGCACCAGTTGCGGTACCAAAGAAACCATTTGAACCTGTGTAGTCATAATCGATTTTGGTGTAGCGTAACTGGAAGGTTAACGCATTATCGATAATTGGTAGGTTGTAGTAAGCCTCAAACGCATCACCACGAGCGGCAAGTTTAGAACCAATCATAGTATCTTCACCGTAGGTAAATGAACGCCAGTATTTGTCACCATGGTTATACTCAAGGCCGAATGAATCACCGTCCATAAAGCCTGGGAAGTTAATACCAACCCAATATGACTTACCGGTTTCTTTGTCAGCTGAACCTAACATATACTCGGTCTGCCCCATCATGTTCATCACACCATCTTTCGGGTCAGTTTTTGATACCGAGTAAGACGCAAATACACGAGTTTCATCTAAAAAGTCATTGATGAATTCACCAATACCATTCACTTCTAACGACACCGTCATGTTACTTAAAGCGCCATAGTCTTTAAGCATCATATTGCCGCCCATCACATCCATCATACTCATACCAAGCATGTTATCTGCGGTATAAATTTGCGCTTGCAAATTGTACTGACCATTGTTGTATGGGGTGATAATAAAACCAACCATATCAATGTCATCGGTGAAGTTTTCATCTTCAGCATAATCGGCATTCATCATATCAAAACGCGAACGAGCATTGCTTAAACCTCGACCTGCACATAGCTTGATGGCACTGCCTGGTAAGCCTGTGATGTTCTCCCAACGGGTGTTGACACTTAAGCCATCAAATTCAACGTTAATTGAATGTGCTAATGGAGATTGTGCTTCTTCAAAGCCTTCACGATTATTGCCTAAGAAACCATTGGTAGATGGGCGGCGACCTAGACTGAATGTCCAGCCTATATCTTCATTACCAAAGAAGGCATCACCTAAGTACAAGAAATACGCTTGTTTTACTTTGACGGTATTGTCGGTCAGGTTTTCGTTTACAATCCAGTCAAAGCCTGAAAAGCCCATTTGATCTGGCACAACGACTTCACCATAGGCTTTGTTGTAAGAAAGCTGACCACGAAAAACCAATTTTTCATTGTACTGGTAGCCCATGTTAAGCAGTAAACGGTTGGCAAGTAGTGAACTGTTTTTATTGGTTGAATCGTCGGCTCTTTTGTATTCGATGCTGTCGTGGGTTACACGATAATCGACACCAAATTTTAAGTTATGACCGGCAGTGTTAATTTGTAGCTCTCTAACTTGTTGTTTTAATTCTTCAATATCTTTACTTTGATCTGCAACAGCAGGAAAAGCTAAGCCAAGGGCTACGGCAAGAGATAATGTTGAGTGCTTCATAATATTTTCCTTTTAATCCATTAATTACAATTAGGCAGTTCACCACTATCCGCTGCATATTTCACTGCGAAGTCTTTGATATGTGGTGCAATTTTTTGGAACTTCTTACTCGCCAAGAACTCAGCGGCTTCTGGGTGTTTTTTACTAAATTCTTTGATGAATTGTTCGCCACCGTCTTTAAAGTAGGTTCCCCACTCCATTTGTAAGTGCTGAGTCGCAAATACTTGACCGTTGTAGTTAAACAAAGGTCGCAAATATTTAAGGTAATATTTTTGACCTTTAACGGGATCAGCTGCTGCGCTTAAAGACAGACCAGCAAGCAGTACGCCTAACATTAGTTTTTTCATAATGAACCTCGATGTAAGTTGTTAATAAATTTAAAGTCATTCTTTGCAGGTAAATATAAATCGTGTGCGAATTGCTCCAGGGTATGATGCTTTGCTGTTGATTTATTAGAGAGTGATTGACTGACAGGGGTTGTTGCTGACGGTTCAAATGAGACTGAAAGAGAGAAGAGATAACCGAAAAAGACAACGGAAATTAGGCTATAGATTTTCATAAGCTAAGCACTCTGAATAATTTATTTTCTAACTTTCCACACATCACTAAGAGCACCTTAATCATCGTAAATCGCACGTTTAAAATAATTTCTATATAGGTAGCGACATAGTTTTATCGCCTATTAAAGGTTCAACGTTTGAAGCTTTGTTATACGCTCAATATCAGCCTAACCTAATTTAGTGGTTACTAAATTAGGTTTTTTTAATGTATTAACAGTTATCGGACAGTTATCTGATTTATATCAAAATATTCCCCCCTTTTAGCTTTGTCTGAAACTCAAAGCGCAAGATCAAACAGCAAAAATGCGGATAAATTTAGGCAAAAAACAAAGATTTTGAATTAAGAACGGCTTAGTAAACCTGCAAATATTTTATTGAGAAAAGTTTATAGGTACTTTCAAGTGAAGTGGTTTGTGAAAATATTGTTTATGAAAAGAAGGCTACCTTATAAGAGGAAATTAACTAATTCAGTAGCTGAGGCGACTGAAAAAAATCGATATAACACATTAATATTGCTGATTAATATGAAAGCGCAACCCGATCGTACAAAGTCACTTTGAAACTTTTAAGATCCCTCATCACAAGAAGGATCTCGCTGTTATCTTTTATTCGATTTTTTACCAACTCGATAAAGCTTTTAAACTAAAACGCTGACCTTGGTATTGTAAAATCACTTCTTGCGGTAAGATCTTTTCAATCACCAAGCCTTCATCGGTCATCGCGCCAGCATAATAATCTTTACGATTTAGGCGTAGCCAACTTTGTTCGGCAATTGACGAATACATATGCATGGAAAAGTGTAAAGGAGGGACGGCATCCTGTAACCACTGCGGCATTTGGGCAAGAGGTTTTATTTCTTCTTGCGCCATTTTAACAGGTCTTTCAGGCTCTAGCGGGGTATTATTTAACGATGACGCGGTGCTACTTTGAGCTTGTTCTTCGCTAAGGGCTTGCTCAAATGCTTGTAATAACTCAGGCGAAACGCCTTCAAGATCATCGGCGTTAAAGTGTATATCACGATTTGCAGCTTGTGTTTGATTGGGATATTGTGCAGTTGTTTGCTCTAGCACTTGCTCTGTAACCTGAGTCGCTGCCACTAAAGCGCCTTGCTGTTCAATAACCCGTTTTACTTGCTCGGCAACGGCTTGTTGCTGTGCTTGTTTTTCTGCTTTTTGAAGTTGTTCTTGGCGTTCAATTTCGCCCAGCCAATAGGCTTGTTGGCGACTTGTATTGAGCTGATTGAATCGCTCTGGTTGATCAAAATACACATTCTCTTGGTATTCTTTGCTAAAGCTTGGCCATTTTAAGGGCTCATCTTGGGTCTGTATTTCCAGAACAGGTAACTCATATTCGCTCATCGGCTTTTGAGCATAATGAATCACCTGCTTACCCCCTGATAATAAAAAGCCCGCACTAAAACAAGCGACTATAACGGCAACTGTCGCAACAGATTTTTTAATCACGTTCAAGGTTTCAGAGTCTTCAACTCTATCTAGGTTATCGCTAATAAAATCGATTGAGGTTAATGGCTGCTGGCTCTTTTTAAGGGCGTCTAAAATATAGGACATAATTACTTCTCCCCCGCTAAGGCAGGTAGATTGCCTCTGGCTTGCTCAGAATGTGGCAATTTTTGCCATTGGTTTTTAGCTAACAGCGAAATCACGGTATTGGAATCGGCATATTCTTTTACCAGCAAACCTTGTTGATGTTGGTACTGTTGTAATTGATTAATGAGCAAAGGATCAAAGCGATTTAATGCCCTCGCCTCACGTTGTTGCACAACGGCGAGGTGACGTTCGAGCCATTGCCATAAACTTGGTTCACTGTTTTGGTCTATCTTGTCGACAAAATAATCTGGTGCACGCCATAAAATCGCCGCACTACCGTGCCAATTTGTTAAAAACCATTGCTTACTGACTTCTTTTTGCTGTTGTGAAAACGACAAAATCAAACGGTCTTCAGTGGGTTTATACTTTAAAAACGTAGCAAAAAAGTCATTGCCATTATCATCTTTGAACTTTAATACGGCGGGGGTTTGTAAACTTAAAAAGCCCTGCGCGCTACCACTGTACCAGTAGCATTGTAATTGAAACTCTGTCGCCGCCTGACATGGGCCTTTATTTGAGCTGGTTAATTGAATTTGCCATTGCTGATATAAGGTAGAAAATGCCTCACCTAAATCACGGCTCTGATTAATTAACCGATTCTCGACCCTGTTACGTTGCTTAAATTCATATTCGACTTGCGCTTTTTGCTCTGCTCGTTGTATGCGTTTTTGTGCTTGTAACTCTTGCGCCTGATAATGCTCTAACTGACTACTCGCAACATAGCTACCAAAATACAACGTCAAGGTAGCCGTTAGCACATAGGCGACTTTGTTTAAGTGAAACTTTTGCCAAACAGAAATGGCCAAAGTTTCAGCGCCTAGAGTTTCCGTGGCGGCTTGCAATACTATGTTTTTATCAACAACTTTGCGCTCTTTACTGTAAGCACCTAATAATGAGCGATCGCACAATAAGTTAATTATCCTAGGAACGCCTTTTGACAATTTATGAATGGCGCTTATCGCAGCGCGGCTAAATAAGGCTTGTGATGTGCCAGCGACAGCCAAGCGGTGCGTAATGTAATCGCTGATTTCTTGTTTGGTTAACGGTAATAAATGATAACGAGCGGTAATGCGTTGAGCCAATTGGCGTAAATCACGGCGTTTTAACAGCTCTTGCAACTCAGGTTGACCAATTAAAATCACTTGCAATAGCTTTTTTGTATGGGTTTCTAAATTGGTCAGCAAACGCAGTTGCTCTAACACGTGCGCATCAAGGTGCTGCGCTTCATCAATAATCAACAAGGTGTTTTTATTGTGATGATGATTGTCCAACAAGCGTCGATGAATACTATCGGTATAGGTTTTTAAGGTTGCGGTATTGCTGTCATAGTCAATACCAAGTTCATCACATATGGTGGCTAACAATTCTTTGGCCGAGAGCGTTGGGTTTAAGATAAACGCAGCTTGTGTATTCTCAGGTAATTGCTCTAATAAACACTTCGATACCGTTGTTTTGCCTGTGCCAACTTCACCAGTAAGCAACACAAAACCACCGGTTTCACCCAAACCATATGTAAGGTGAGCCAAGGCTTCTTTGTGGCGACCACTCATAAATAAGTAATGTGGGTTTGGTGCTATCGAAAAAGGAGATTCTAGAAGGCCAAAATAGCCGGTGTAGCCTGTTGTCATATGATTATTATTAAAATGATAAAAACTAGATTGAAAGTACCCAATCTAAGGTCATAAGTCAAAACATGCGGTTCAGTTTTCTATCTTTAGGCCAATACGATACACTAACATCAGACAATTTTATAAAAAAGACGAGAGTAACAACTTAGTGGCAAAACAATCGACTTTATTATCATCATTAAATATTTTTCTTGTTGGCGGCGCAGTCAGAGATAGCTTATTAAATCGGCCAATTTTAGAGCGCGATTATCTGGTGGTTGGGGCTAGCGCGGAACAAATGCTGGCACGGGGCTTTAAACAAGTTGGTAAAGATTTTCCTGTTTTTTTGCACCCCAAAACCAAAGAAGAGTATGCACTGGCCAGAACCGAGCGCAAACAAGGCAATGGTTATACTGGTTTTGTTTGTTATGCCGAACCCGACGTCACTATTGAGCAAGATTTAATGCGTCGTGATTTAACCATTAATGCAATGGCGATGAGTCCAGCGGGTGACATCATAGACCCTTACAACGGCCAAACCGATCTCAACAACAGAGTATTACGCCATGTATCGGATGCATTTAAAGAAGATCCTCTAAGGGTATTACGCGTCGCGCGTTTTGCCGCACGTTATCATTACCTCGGCTTTGAAGTGGCCGAAGAAACCATGCAACTGATGTCACATATGGTCGAGCAAGGTGAGCTGCAAGCTTTAACCCCAGATCGGGTGTGGAAAGAATTTTCTCGTGCCTTAATGGAAGACAACCCCGAAATTTTTATTGAGGTATTACGCCATTGCTCTGCTTTAAAAGTATTATGGCCAAGCTTAGATGCTCTTTGGGGTATACCTAATCCTAAAGAGCACCACCCTGAGGTCGACTCAGGTGTTCATACCCTATTGGTATTACAACAAGCGGTTACCTTAAAAGCCGGTTTGGATGTTCGTTTTGCCAGCCTGTGCCACGACTTAGGTAAAGGCTTAACCGATAAAAGCCAGTGGCCAAAACATTTCGGTCATGAAAAATCGGGCTTGGTTTTAGTAAACGAAATTTGTCAGCAGCTTAGGGTACCCAATCAAATCACTCGAGTAGCACAATTAACCTGTGAATTTCATTTGCATTGCCATCGTGCGTTTGAGCTTAGGGCTGAAACTATTTTAACGTTATTTAACAAAGTCGATGTGTGGCGCAAAGAAAGTGATTTTGACTCGTTTTTATTGGCCTGTCAGGCCGATGCCTGCGGACGGTTAGGTATGGAGAACAATCCGTACCCGCAAGCTCAATACCTACGCGAGTGCCTACAAGCGTGTAAACACCTAAAACCTGCAGACTTTGTGGCAAAAGGCCTAAAAGGAAAAGCCATAAAAGAAGCCATTAATCACACTAAAGTAGACGCCATAGCCAAAGTTAAATCGCGTTGGCAAGAAGATAATGCGAAAAGTGCTGAGTGCTAATGCTTAACCCCATAGTAGCAACAAACAGTTACCACATGCTGATCAAAAAATTCGGCTAACTTACTCAAAATTCAGCCGAGAAAAGGAGCGTAAAATGACATCGCAAGGCAATACATTTTATATGCCCAAACAAGGTAAGAACGCACAAGGTAAAGAACGAACGGTTGGCTTTGAGCTTGAGTTTTCGGGGCTTTCTTTAACACAAACTGTCGAGATCACGTGTAATACACTTAATGGCAAGATAACAGAACAAGGCCCAGCTGAAACATCAATAGAGACTGAGTATGGTGCGTTTACGGTGGAAGTAGACTGGGACTTTTTAAAGCAAACCGCTAAACATGTTGAACAAGACAGTACGCCAGAAGCCTGGCTCAATACAATATCGCAAGCGGCGCAAATATTAGTACCGATTGAAGTTGTTTGCCCGCCAATAAAAATATCTCAACTCGGGTGTTTAAATCCATTAATAGATGAGCTTCGCAAGCATGGTGCAGTGGGCACAGAAGAGTCATTGATTGCCGCCTATGGTGTGCATATAAATCCTGAAATTCCACGAATAGATGCCTCGACTATTCATCGTTACCTAAAGGCGTTTGGGTTATTGCAATACTGGCTAACTGACGTGCAAAATATCGATATTGCCCGTCGTATTAGCCCTTATATTGCCCCATTCTCAGAACAGTACTTAGTGCATTTACTGACATCACCTGAGCCGGATATGGATCAACTCATTGATGACTACTTACATTTTAATGCCACCCGTAATCGAGCCCTTGATATGCTGCCTTTGTTTAGCCATATCAATAAAGAAAAAGTATTTAAGATCGTTGATGATGCCAAAATCAAGTCGCGACCAACCTTTCATTATCGATTGCCCAATTGTCATATTGATGATCTTAACTGGCAACTTGCCGAGTCTTGGAATATTTGGTGTTTTGTTGAAAAACTTGCCAATGATCCAAGTGCGATGAACAGTTTAAGCCATTCGTTAATAGACCATAAACATGGCAAAGCTGTCGAAAAAAAACAATGGATACAAAGGATTGATCAATGGATAAAAGACCACGAATTGCCGTAACAGGTAACAATCGTCGTTGGGCTCCTGCATGGTGGTGCACTGCGCTTGCCTTGCGCTTATGTGGTGCAAAACCTATTCGAGTGTCGGTTGATCATCACTGGCATGGTGATATGCCTGATGCCATTGTTGTCGGTGGCGGCAATGACATAAATCCTGAACACTATGGCGGTGAAATTGATGCAAAGGTAAAACTGGATGTAAAGCGTGATGCGCTAGAGATCAAATGCATTAAACAAGCGTTAGAACATAATATTCCCCTGCTCGGCATTTGCCGAGGTTCGCAACTAATTAATGTGGTTTTAGGAGGCAGTTTACACCATGATATTCGCCAACTGCGTAAATTAACCTATAACAGACCCGGCTTATTACCCACCAAGCAAGTATGGCTAGAACAAGACAGTACCATAGCTAAAATCACCGGCTATCAAAAACTTCGGGTTAATAGCTTACATCATCAAGCTGTAGATAAATCGGGCAACAGCTTAAGGCGTAGCGGTTGGGATCTGGATAAGATCACTCAGGTGATTGAGTCTTCCAATGATGCCCCTGTCCTAGGGGTTCAGTGGCATCCAGAGTATCTTGCCTACTTGCCCGCCCAATTAAGCATTTTTAAATGGCTCGTTCAGCAAAGCCTAAAACGCCATGGCCAAAGCTAATATGGTAATTTAACGACAACGGTTAATTTAAACACAAAAAAGGAGCTTGTTAGCTCCTTTTCATTAACCGTAAATCATGGCGTTTCAAAACGTCGTTTTAAATAATAAAGCCAATTAGGAAAACCCCCAATATTAAGCGATAAATTACGAACGGCATCATGCCTATTTTTTCTAATAAAATTAAGAAGTAATGAATACAGGCATAGGCACTAATAAAGGCTATTGTAACGCCCATAAAAATAGCCTGCCAGTCAACGGGCTCTGCACCGGTGATAAGTTTCATCGTTAAGTAACTGCCTGCCATCCCAATAGCTGGGATCGATAATAAAAACGAAAAACGGGCGGCTGCATCACGGGTTAAACCTAACATCATCCCCATCGTCATGGTCACACCAGAGCGAGAAGTTCCCGGAATTAAGGCTATCGCTTGCGCGAGGCCAATGAACATCGCGCCTTTAAAACCCAGTTGTTCAATTTTTTTGTTCTTTTTACTTTTAATATCAACAAAACCAAGCAATAAACCAAAACCAATGGTTGTAGCCGCGATCACTGCAGCAGAGCGTAAATGCGCTTCAATAAAATCTTTACCAAATAAGCCAAATAAACCTGCTGGGATGGTGGCAAAGATGATCCACCACGCCAGCATTGAATCGGCTGTTCGTTCGTTTTTGATAATCGAATTGGTCCAGGCAAATAACATCGAGCTGACTTCACCACGAAAATAAATCATTACCGCCAGTAAAGTGCCCACATGTACCGCAACATCAAAAGCAAGGCCTTGATCAGCCCACCCTAAAATTTGTGATGGCAGAATAAGATGTGCAGAGCTCGAAATGGGCAAAAATTCAGTTAAGCCCTGAATAAGAGCCAAGAAAAAGATTTCAATCGTTGACATATTAGTTGTTCGGCCAGATAAACGGCACTTTCCTTAGTTGTTGTTCTTTGTTGTAGTCCTGCCAAAGTTGTTGGTAACTTTGGCCTAACGTAGGGTGAACCAAATCTGGCGCTAATTCTGCCAGTGGTTGTAAAACATAGGCGTTTTCTGGTATTTCATCTCGAGGGATTTGTACCGGTTCGTCCATGACTAAGTCATCGTAAAGTAAGATGTCCAAATCCATTTTACGCGGACTAAATTTTTTTGAAAAATCAACGCGGCCGTGGTCATACTCTAATTGCTTTAAAATTTGACCTACTTCGCCAGGTGATTTCGTTGTTTCGGTGCGAGCAACTAAATTAAAAAAATTATCGCCAACAAAGCCAACTGGCTCGCATTCATAAACCGACGACAATTCGATATTACCAAAAGCCTGTTTTAGCGCCTTGACTCCAGCAATAATCTGCTTTTCTCGGTCAATATTACTACCAATAGAAATGTAAACTTGTGCCATTAATTTCGCTTACCACGTTCAATAATTACCCCAACAGCATCGGCTTGTGCAACCGCGGTGGGTTTGGAAATTTTTAGCCTGATCCAACTTAATGAATACGTTGTGATTATGTGTTCAGCCAAGCGCTCAGCCAAAGTTTCGAGTAAATCTACCACATTTGCATTGGCAAATTCATCCACTAATTCTGATATCTCAGCGTAATTAATGGTTTTTGCTAATTCATCATTTTGAGCTGCAGCGCGAATGTCGGTGCCCATTTGGATATCGAAAACTAACAACTGTTTGATTTTCTTTTCCCAGTCGTAATACCCAATCGTGGTATTAACCTTTAAACCTTCGATAAACACTATATCCATGACCAAACCTGAAATAATTGCAAATAAGTGCAAATTTTACCCTATAGTACGGTAGTAATTCCACCAGATAGCTTGTTAGAATGGAAAAAGAAATTTAATCGCTGTTTTTTTATTCAGCCCGCTTATTTAAACGCCATCAGGAGAGGCAATGTACGTGCTAACAATAGTCTTAATTATTGCTTCGTATATTATTGGCTCTATCTCCAGTGCAATTTTGATTTGTCGATTGCGCGGTTTACCTGATCCGCGCTCACTGGGTTCAAAAAATCCCGGCGCAACCAATGTCTTAAGACTTAGCAACAAACCGACCGCAGCCGCCGTTCTTCTTTTTGATGTGCTAAAAGGGACAATCCCTGTTTATGGGGCTTTTTTATTGGGTGTTGAACCTTTGCACTTAGGTTTTATCGCCATCGCCGCATGCCTTGGCCATATGTACCCTTGTTTCTTTGGTTTTAAAGGTGGCAAAGCCGTGGCGACAGCTTTAGGAGCTCTTGCGCCAATTAGTTGGGGGTTTGCTGCAGCGTTAATTTCAACCTGGGTGATTGTCGCTAAACTGACTCGCTACTCATCTTTAGCCGCGATTGTTACCGTCTCGCTCGCCCCTTTATACAGTTACTTAATCAAGCCAATGTACACCCAGTCGGTGACCATGTTGTCTATTTTGATTATCATTCGCCATCGCAGTAATATTTGGCGCTTACTTAGTGGTAAAGAAGCGAAGATTGGCGAAGAGTAGTCTGCTTGGTTTTAGGGCTGTATAGCGTGAAGGCTAAGAGTTACATACGCAAAAACATCTTTGCGTATGTAACTTATCGTTTTAGCATAAGAGGTTAGCTTTCTTGACTCACTGGCGTTAGTGAATCTAAGGGCCAACGAGGTTTGGCTTTAAAAGTTAAATCGGCTAAATTACCGCTTTTCAACCGTTGCATCCCTGCAAACGCGATCATCGCACCATTATCGGTACAGTATTCAGGGCGCGGATAGTAAACCTTACCATTAAGTTTTGCCATTGTTTCAGCTAGCTTTTCTCTTAGCATAATATTGGCACTCACTCCGCCGGCAATCACCAAACGATTTAATTCGCATTGCTTTAAGGCACGACGACATTTTATTGCTAAGGTATCAATCACCGCCTCTTGAAACGCATAAGCAATATCGGCTTTGGTTTGCTCACTACTGTCTTCTTTTTTTATCGTCGTCGCGGCCGCCGTCTTTAAACCTGAAAAGCTAAAATCCAGACCTGGGCGGTCAGTCATCGGACGTGGAAACTTAAAGCGACCAGGTGTTCCTTGCTGTGCCATTTTTGCCAAAACAGGTCCTCCTGGGTAGTCTAACCCTAAGAGTTTGGCCGTTTTATCAAAGGCTTCACCAGCGGCGTCATCCACCGACTCGCCTAGTAATTCATATTCACCAATGCCGTCAACTCGCACCATCATGGTATGGCCACCTGAAACCAACAGCGCCACAAATGGAAACTCAGGTACATCATCTTCTAGCATTGGGGCTAATAAATGGCCTTCCATGTGATGTACTGGGATGGCGGGTAAATTCCAACCATAGGCTAGTGAACGCCCGATTGAGCAGCCGACCAATAATGCCCCCACAAGCCCAGGGCCTGCAGTATAAGCCACACCATCAAGATCACTTGGCGTTATGCCAGCTTCTTTTAACGCTTCATTAATTAAAGGAATGGTTTTGCGGACATGATCACGAGATGCCAATTCAGGCACGACACCACCATAGTCTGCATGAACCGCAATTTGAGAGTACAAACGGTGCGCTAATATGCCTTTTTCTTCGTCATAAATCGCAATACCGGTCTCGTCACAAGAAGTTTCTATACCTAAAATTCGCATAATAAAAGGAATCCATTGAAAATTTTCTGGGATCATAGCGCCCAAAGTGAAAATTAACCACTAGTTTTAAAGAAAAAGCCATTTAAAACTTTACATAAGCTTAGCGATCAGATTAGAATACTGCACCAATTTTAATCGACTTGGTTAAATTTTACCGAGTATCACAGAATTCACTAGAGGTGAGAGGCACAATGCCAGTAATTAAAGTAAGAGATAACGAACCATTTGACGTTGCATTACGTCGTTTCAAACGTTCATGTGAAAAAGCAGGTATCCTTTCAGAAGTTCGTCGTCGCGAATCTTTCGAAAAGCCAACTTGGGAACGTAAGCGTAAGAAAGCTGCTGCTGTTAAGCGTCACGCGAAGAAAGTTTCTCGCGAAAACGCTCGTCGTGTTCGTTTATACTAAGACTTTAGGCAAACAAGCTTTAAGTTATGGGATTGCTTAGTCAATTCAACGACGAAATGAAACTCGCCATGCGAGCCAAAGACAAAACCCGTCTTGGCGTTGTTCGCATGGCGTTGTCGTCTATAAAACAGGCAAAAATCGATAACCAAGCCGAAATGTCAGAAGCCGACATTCTAGCCTTAATCACGAAAATGATTAAGCAACGTAAAGAATCTGCGGCGATGTACAAAGACGGTGGACGTGACGATATGGCAGAAAAAGAACTATCTGAAATTTCTGTTTTAGAAGAGTTCTTGCCACAAGCTTTAACGGCTGACGAAATCGCTCAGCTTATTACCGATGCCATTGCGCAAACCGGTGCAGCCTCTATGGCTGACATGGGTAAAGTAATGGGGGTATTAAAACCTCAAATGCAAGGTCGCGCTGACTTGGGTAAAGTTAGTGGTCAGGTTAGAGCTGCCCTAAACGCTTAAGCGTTTAAAATATTTAAGAAAAACCGCACTCTTTAGTGCGGTTTTTTTATATTTGCACAATCCAATTAATATCTATAAACAACCCTTTAGCGTAATACAAACGCTAGTAATAATTCATCAGTTTGATATAGTTTAGTGTCAGATTACCGTCTAATTTTTCGAGATTATTAATTCACCACTATGCCAGGTTTGATCCCCAGAACTTTCATTGACGATTTGCTCGCGCGAACCGATATAGTTGATTTGATTGACTCTAAGGTCAAACTCAAAAAAGCAGGTAAAAATTACCAAGCTTGTTGCCCATTTCATACCGAAAAAAGTCCATCCTTTTCGGTCAGTCGTGATAAACAGTTTTACCACTGTTTTGGTTGCGGCGCCCATGGCAATGCTATCAGCTTTGTTATGGAGTACGAACGTTTAGATTTTGTTGATGCCATAGAAGAACTTGCCAGTTATAACGGGGTAGAAGTTGAGCGAGAACAGCAAAACCTAACGCCTGCGCAACAACGCAAAAAGCAACAAGTTCAACAGCAAAAGCAAAACGACTATGAGCTTATGGCAGATATCAGTCGTTTTTATCAACACACGCTAAAACATCATGAAGACTCTAGCCAAGTCATCGACTATTTAAAGTCTCGTGGTTTAACCGGTGACGTGGTGAAAAAATTTGGTATTGGTTACAGTCCCGATAGCTGGGATGCGATGATGAATGCTTTTGCTAAAAACCATGAAATCAGCAAGCAATTGGTCGATTTGGGGATGGCCATTCAAGGGGATAAAAACCGACCTTATGATAGGTTTCGTGGTCGAGTTATGTTCCCAATCAAAGACAAGCGTGGTCGCGTCATTGGCTTTGGTGGTCGAGTGCTAGCAGACGGTACACCAAAGTACCTGAACTCCCCCGAAACCCGTATTTACCATAAAGGTCAGGAACTTTATGGTCTGTATGAAGCCAAACATTATTGTAAAGATTTAACCCGCTTAGTGGTTGTTGAAGGGTACATGGATGTGGTCGCTTTGGCTCAGCATGATATCTCATATGCTGTTGCCTCATTAGGTACTTCAACCACAGAAGAACAATTACAAACCATGTTTAGAACCGTTAAAGAAGTGGTTTGTTGTTATGATGGTGACCGAGCCGGTCGTGATGCCGCTTGGCGTGCGATGGAAAACGCCCTGCCTCTGATTACCGATGGTGTGACATTAAAATTTGTCTTCTTGCCCGACGGGGAAGACCCAGACACATTAGTGCGTAAACAAGGGAAACTGGCATTTGAAACGCTCATAGAACAAGCCATGCCGTTGTCGAACTTTTTGTTTGAACATTTATTAACCCAAGTAAATGAAGCGACCGCCGAAGGGCGCGCGGCCTTAATGGAATCATTTTTACCGTATTTACAAAAGATGCCTGAGAGTACGTTAAAAGATTCAATGATCAGCAATTTGGCTAACAAATTTGGTCTAGGCTCCGAGCAACAATGGAATAAGCTAAAAAGAAAGTCGACAACAACGACTCAACAGGCGGTAAAAAGTAAAACAAAAGTCACCCCAATACGATTAGCTATTGCATTATTGCTTGAGCATCCCCATCTAGTAGATGTATTAGATGATTTATCTGTGCTGGACCCGATAAATGTGCCAGGCAGTGATTTATTAAAATCAATCATGCGTCAGTGCAAACAGACGCCTAATTTAACCAGCGCTCAAATTATTGAAAGTTGGCGTGATACCGAGCAAGGCAAGGTATTGGCTAAACTGGTTATTTGGGAGCACAATATAGACGCAGATGCGGCTCAGAATGTTTTTATTGATACGTTAGATAAACTTATTAAGACATTTGTTGATGACCGCACCGAAGCTCTGTTACAAAAAGCTCGTTTAGGCGAACTCACTAGCGATGAAAAAAGAGAACTGCAGACCTTACTTAGCGCAAAGTCTTAACATAAGATATGCGTTTGATGTCTGGCTTTTATTGATTCAGCTTGCTATAATTTCGTCCTTTACTGTTCATATTTTGATAGCCATATAGGTGGACATTCGTCAATGGATCAAGCCCCACAATCTAGACTTAAAGAACTTATCACTAAAGGTAAGGAGCAAGGGTATTTAACTTTTGCTGAGGTGAACGATCACCTACCACAAGACATCATTGATTCCGATCAAGTCGAAGATATTATTAGCATGATTAATGACATGGGTATTCAGGTATTTGAAAATGCACCTGATGCTGATGAATTAATGATGAGCGAAGCCAACACCGATGAAGATGCAGCTGAAGCGGCAGCTCAAGCTCTTGCCACGGTAGAAAGTGAAATTGGCAGAACCACTGACCCAGTGCGTATGTACATGCGTGAAATGGGTACGGTTGAACTTCTAACCCGTAAAGGTGAGATTGTAATCGCCAAGCGTATTGAAGAAGGTATTCGTGAAGTACAACGCAGTGTTTCTGAATACCCGCCTGCAATTAATTACCTATTAGAACAATGGGATAATTTTGAAGCAGAAGAAGCACGCTTAAGTGACATTATTTTAGGTTTCCTTGATCCGGAAGCCGAAGAAGAGTTAGCACCTACCGCAACTCACGTTGGTTCTGAATTGTCAGATGATGACTTAGCAGATGAAGACGATGAAGATGTAGATGACGACGACGATGATTCAGATGACGAGGAAGAGGATACTGGTGTTGACCCAGAACTTGCTCGTGAACGCTTTAATGAGCTTCGTGCAAAATACGAAGCTGCGAACGAAGTCATCAAGGCCAAAGGTCGTGATCACAAAGATGCAGTAAAAGCCATTGATGAAGTTTCTGAAGTTTTCAAAGAGTTTCGCTTAATTCCAAAACTATTTGATAAATTAGTTAAGAACATGCGTGACGTAATGGATCGCGTTCGTGTTCAAGAACGTCTTATCATGAAGCACTGTGTTATTGGCGCTGGTATGCCAAAAACCACCTTCATTAAGATTTTCCCAGGACACGAAACCGAAACCGAATGGTTAGAACAGCAAATTGCAGATGGTCACCCATACTCTGAAAAGCTGAAGTTAGTATCGTTCGATATTGAGCGTTGTATTCACAAACTAACCAATCTAGAAGAAGAGACTTACTTAAGCGTACAAAGCATTAAAGACATCAACCGTCGTATGTCGATTGGCGAAGCTAAAGCTCGTCGAGCGAAAAAAGAAATGGTTGAAGCGAACTTACGTTTGGTTATTTCAATTGCGAAAAAATACACCAACCGTGGTTTGCAATTCTTAGACCTTATTCAAGAAGGTAATATTGGTCTAATGAAAGCGGTAGACAAATTTGAATACCGTCGTGGTTACAAGTTTTCGACTTACGCAACATGGTGGATCAGACAGGCTATTACGCGTTCAATTGCTGACCAAGCACGAACAATCCGTATTCCTGTGCACATGATTGAAACCATCAACAAGCTAAACCGTATTTCTCGTCAAATGTTACAAGAAATGGGTCGCGAACCTTCGCCAGAAGAATTAGCAGAACGCATGATGATGCCGGAAGATAAAATCCGTAAGGTATTAAAAATTGCGAAAGAGCCAATTTCAATGGAAACGCCAATTGGTGACGATGAAGATTCGCACTTAGGTGACTTTATTGAAGATGGTAGTGGTGAATTACCTGTTGATGCTGCGACCACAGAGAACCTTAAGCACGCTACTCATGAAGTGTTAGCCGGTCTAACCGCTCGTGAAGCAAAAGTTCTAAGAATGCGTTTTGGTATTGATATGAATACTGACCACACCTTAGAAGAAGTTGGTAAGCAATTTGACGTTACTCGTGAGCGTATTCGTCAAATCGAAGCGAAAGCATTACGTAAATTGCGTCACCCTTCTCGTTCAGAGCAGCTTAAGAGCTTCTTAGACGGCGAGTAAGTCACGACAAATACTTAGTAAAAAGCCTGCATTATGCAGGCTTTTTTATTTTCTCAGTTCCCACCGTACTCCCCCTATGCCATAAATTGTCTATACTGCATTTATGCATATTTCTCGCACTCAACGTTTTCTCGGCTCTGTAACCATACTGGTAGCGCTATTGCTTTTCTCTCATCAAAGTCTCGCTCAACAACCTCAACAGCAATCGCCTCAAGTGCGTTCTCTAAGTTTTTTTGTCGGCGAGCGTAGCAGTGATGTCTTTCGCGATGACCATAGCGACTTTGCCAATGTCGACTTTTATAACGACACCAATTTTGGCCTTATCTTTAGCTGGCCATATGACCATTATCGCGACTCAAGTTTACTCTACAGTGTGTCTAACACTAAGTTTAAACCAGCGTTTGATGGCATTAATAATCACATTGGCATTCACTATTTACATTTGGGCGGTCAAGTTAGCTTATATCATGGTCTGCTCCCCATCAAGGTAACTGGCGGGTTAGGCGTTACGCATTTTAGTCCAAATGAAACCCGCCTAGATTCAGAAACAAAACCCTCGGCCCATTTAGGTATAGGAACTGAGCTATTGTTGACTAACCGTTTATCTTTTCGAGTCGATGCCAGAATTTATGCTACGCTTTTTAATACTGATGGCGCTATCTTTTGCTCCGCCAACCAATGCCTTATTCAAACGTCTAGTCGTGTTTGGTATCAAGGTGAGTTCAGCGCCGGAATAACGTTACGTTTTTAACCATTTATCCAATTTAACCAACTTTCACTTAACCTGCTATGACCTAAAATAGATTAAGAAGACAATATGAAATTTATTAACTACAAGAGCTTGCTCGCTCTCCTTGTAGTGGTAAATCATCAATTAGCTTTTGCTCATGCCGAACATGATAAAGCACGCTATGTAGCGTTTGACGGTATTGATCAAGGGCGTTGTGATAATCCTAAAAAGCCCTGCAAAAACATACGCTATGCCGCGCAAAATGCGAATAAAGGTGATCAAATTCGACTTGCTCAAGGCAGTTACCTTGTTGAAGACGCTGAAACCTTGTTCTATTTAATGTCTGACATGGTACCAATTAAAGCCAACTACAGTCAGCGTGATCATTTTGATACCCAAAATGCAAAATATAAAACCACCTTAATAGGTGTCCCTAAAGACTATCGACAAACCCTAACGGACAGAGGGTTTCATGTTATTGTCGACGGTAAAACAAGACGCACAAATGCCGATATAGAAGCACAAATGTCGAGTTATCAACGCTTGCAACAAGCCAAGAGCAACATCGATTGTATTGGCAAAATGGCTGGTGACCATGAGTGTAGCCAACTTGACTTAGTGGGGCACCTACCATTGAATGCCTTTAGCACTAACCCAAGAGAGGCTAATGATATTTGGGGTTACATTGACCTAAATAGTTTTAGAGAATACGCGATTATTGGCTTAAATAATGGCATTGGCATAGTCGACGTCACCAGCCCTAGCGCGCCAGTGGTGATTGATACCATAGCCAGTAACGATACAATTTGGCGTGATATAAAGGTATATCAACGCTATAACTTTACCTTACATCAATGGCAGAGTTACGCCTACATTACCGCCGATGATTCGGATGTGGGTTTATTAATATTAGATTTAACCAACTTACCAAACCGTGTTGTCGTAGCAGCCCAAGATAAAACCGACTTAAGCGCACACAATGTGTATTTAAGCAATGTTGACTATTCCACAGGCGTTGCTCTTACCAATAAAAAGCCGTATTTACATATTGCTGGTTCAAGCACTAATGGCGGTGGTTTTAATAGTTATCGCTTAGATCAACCGACAAACCCAGTCAGCGTTTACCAACCCCCTATTAACCAAAAAAATTATACTCATGATGCCAGCTCTATGGTGATAACAGATGAGCGCAAAGACAGTCAATGCGTTAACGGAACCGATCATTGCGAAGTGATGTTTGACTTTAATGAAAGCGATTTTCACCTATGGGATAAAACCTTAAACGAGCAACCAGAAAAACTCAGTACCACCACTTACCCTAATTCGTCTTATGTACATTCAGGTTGGTACACTGAAGACAAAATGCTGATGTTAGTGCACGACGAACTAGACGAACAAGAATACGGATTAAACACGACCTTACGATTATTCGATATAACGGATTTAACCTCACCAATGCTGTTATCAACTTGGACCGGTGATACCCGCGCCATTGATCATAACGGCTACGTGCGAGGAAACAGATACTACATGTCAAACTATGAGCGAGGTATTACTGTCATCGACCTTAGTGTACCGACGGCCCCGAGGGAGGTTGGCTTTTTTGACACCTACCCTATTTCAAATAACCCTTCATTTAATGGTGCTTGGGGGGTATACCCCTTTTTGCCCAGTGGGTATATTTTGGCAAGTGACGTTAATAGCGGTTTATACATTCTAAAAGACAATACCTTGCTTGTTGAACAAGGTAGTTTTCGCTTCAATAAAGCGAAATACAGCACAGATGAAGGCGAAAACTTAACGATTTATGTAGAGCGTATACACCAAGCGTCTGACAGCGTTTCAGTACATTGGGAACTGGTGACAGGTTCAGCAAACAGTGACGATTTCAACTTAAGCTCAGGCACTTTACATTGGCAAGATAACGAGCATGGGAGCAAAGCCATAAACATTAAGGTGCTTGACGATCTGCTGGCCGAAAACCAGGAAGTCTTTTTTGTTCGCTTATTTGACCCTAAAAATGGGGCAACCTTAAGTGCCCCCAACCTTGCAACTATTGCCATTAATGCTTCAACCGGTAACACCCCTCCGGAGATAAACCTTGGTCAAAACTTTACTATAGAAGCCAACCAAACAGCGACCTTAAGCGCCAATGTCGTTGGGGTAACTAACGCCCCCTTAACCTATTCTTGGCGACAAATATCGGGCGAGCAAGTAACTTTGACCAACGCCAATCAACTCATTGCAACGTTCACGGCACCGGCAAATGCGCAAAAGTTAATATTTGAATTTACCACCACAGATAATACAGGCTTGAGCAATAAAGACAGCATAGTTGTTGATGTAACCATTCCCTCTCCTAAGGCGGTTCCCATTATGACAGCTAAGAGCGACGCCCGTGGCGGTAGTGTGGCTTATTTATTGGCTCTACTTATTTTAATATTTACGTTTACCAACAAAGTTTTGTTTATAAAACAAGCAAACGAACATAAGAAGCTAAAAAAACAATGAAATTTAAAACCAAAGTGGTGACATTAAAAAAAAAACTGCTTATACTTGCCACCGCTTTTGGTTATTATAACCATAAGCTTTTCTAAGCGGCCCCATAGCTCAGTTGGTTAGAGCATCCGACTCATAATCGGCAGGTCCCCTGTTCAAGTCAGGGTGGGGCCACCACTTAGAAAACAAGAAAGACGCCCTAAAGCGTCTTTTTTTGTGCCTGAAATTTTGTAGTGACTCCAATAAACGAGCATAAAAAAAGAGCAGCCGCAAGCACTTAAACCAAAAATTAAAGCTAGCCTAGAGCGGCCTTTTACGTGTCAATACTCTGTTCGCATAAAAATCTTTTTTGCTAGCTAAAAATACAATCACATTCTATTTACCTACTGCCTCTCACTTTTAGCATTACTGAATAAGCAACTAAGACTTAATATTTATCAGACATTGACTCTACAAGATATAATTTTTTTATTTTCCTTGTTTAATAAGCAAAAACTGTACAACTCCACCACTAAAACTCGAGTTTGACGTTTAACCTTTAGTGGTATGCTTAAGGTTGGAGTATGAGAAAAATAACTTTTACCTACAGAGAGGTTTTTTGTTCCATAGGTGTACTTAAATCCTAACCGAACCACCAATTTTTCAGTACTCAAATTTAATTGTTTTGCCTTCTCCAATGGGAGGTATAGACGGAGTGCATCTCTATATGATGGTCCGCTCCTATCTACAATCAATTTTTCACCAATTGGTTCTAACTCATTGAAACTATCGACATCTACAACTAACCCCCACTCTTTAA
The DNA here is from genome assembly GCF_041410465.1 of Thalassotalea sp. 273M-4. Lineage (NCBI taxonomy): Bacteria > Pseudomonadati > Pseudomonadota > Gammaproteobacteria > Alteromonadales > Colwelliaceae > Thalassotalea > Thalassotalea aquiviva. The sequence continues at coordinate 586,491 of NZ_CP166961.1, read as the reverse complement.
TTCGAAAATCAGTAACTTTTGAATCCACCCCTAGAGCAGAAGTTCCTATAAATTCACTTTCTTCGATACTGTTATTGACGGTAATCCACATGAAGTTATTTCTGCGATTGCTGTAATCATAAATAAGCAATTCAGGAGAAATATCACTATCCCTACTTTTACTAAATGAATAAGGGGGATCAATTAAATCAAAGCTTTGATTAATTTTTTTTATTTCGGTTAAAAATGAAAAGGTTTTAAGAACATAGTTTTTATTACTGAATTGAGGTTGGTTGCTGAGTAATTGATGACTTTGGCTTTCCATATCATAAGGCCTTAGTCCAGCGTCTATTTCAAAAAAGAACGTTTTACTTTTATCAACTTCTCCATGATTTAATAGACGGTTGTGGAATTCATTTTTTGTTTCAAATTCTCTTTGAGTTTCCATTTTGAAGTACTCATCGAGTTTAAAATCATTTAAAGCTATAGGATCTGCATTCATCAATTCATTGATGAGTTGCTTTTTTTGGGCCTCAAGCCTTTGTTTTTTCTTTTCTATCCTTAACTGAGCTTCGTAATCTGAATTTTTTGGTAGTTGCGTTTCAGAGGGATTTTTAGATGCCTGAAGTGACTCTTTATTTTCGGTATTTTGATTTGAACAACCGAATAAAGTTAAGGCTGATAGAGTTATAATAATTTTCTTATTAATCATAAATATCCCTATTAAATAATAATCATGGTAGAAGTTAAAATAAACAATAGTAAAGATTTAAAAATAATCAATTCAATAAATTAGAAGTTAATTTTGTGAAATTTAATATGGTCAATTTACGCATAGACTTAAACTGCGCCTCTCTAGGTATCTTATATGAGGAATACCCCTCATCACCTAGAGAGGAACAACCATGAAAATCAACATCATCAAACAAGCCGACTGCGGCAAAGTATCCCAACCAGACACCCCTACCCTCACCTACAACATTGGCTATGTGCCGGACGATGAGTCATTTCACATTCGAGTCATCACCAACACTGGCGGTGGTTTCTTTTCGGTGGAATGGATATCACTGGATGACATATTAAGCTGTGTCGAAAATAGAGAAACATTCAACGCCAATATCTTTGCATCACTGTTTAAATCAAAAAGCGCAAACAACTCTGGATTTCTAGCGGCAGCACTCAAAGCTGAAAAGCTGCTGTTGCCGTATAAAGAAACCAAACGCTTGCATACCTTTGGCGATGTTGCAGCTTTTAAGCAGAGCATGCAAAAACATCTCAAGAAAGACCTACCAGATGTGGTTGCCGAACGCGAAGCGGCTAAAGAGGCCAAACAAAAAGCCCTTGCCGAAGAGCTTCTAAAACGCCAAGCATCAAAGAACACTAAGTAGTCCCCACTCAGTTTACATTACACAAAAGGTCCCTTTAGCGATATGGAACATTTGAATGCGTTAAGTCGTAGGCATCGTCACGTCTGCTATTTGGGACTTCTGGAGATTTTATTATGGAAAATTCAAATAAACGCTATGTTGCCTATTTTAGGGTCAGCACTCAAAAACAGGGGTCCTCTGGGTTAGGGTTAGATGCCCAAAGACAAGCCGTAGCATCATATCTGGAGCAGTTCGGTGGCGTCCTAGTTGCTGAGTTTTTGGAGGTGGAAAGCGGTAAACGCTGCGATAGGCCAGAGTTTACAAGGGCCACTGAATACGCAGAGCTTGCGAACGCCACTTTGTTGGTTGCCAAGTTAGATAGATTGTCTCGTGACCTTCACTTTGTCACCAGTCTGCAAAAACAAGGTATTAAATTCAAACTATGTGACTTACCAGAAATAGACCAACTTACTGTCCATATATTGGCTGCAATGGCTGAACATGAAGCACGGATGATTTCAGTGCGCACTAAGCAAGCGATGCATGAAGCGAAGCGCCGAGGGGTAACTTTGGGTAATCCATTGCTTGATGTGCACAGAAACCAAAATGTTATAAACGCAAACCAACGTAGAACACAGCAACAAGCACAATGGAAAGACAAAGTCCTCAAGGTCATCTTATTTCTAGAGCAAACTGAAAAGTTGACCACCTATCAAGACTTGGCTAACGAGCTAAACAAGCGTGGCCTAAAAACCATAAGAGGCAAGCAGTTCACAGTTGCCGCAATCAGCAAACTCAAACTGAGCATCAAGGAGGTGATGCAATGACCAGTGTGTTGATTGTTGGTGGCATATTGCTTTTGATTGGCCCCAAAAGAGCACAACAGATAGTCATATTAGGTTTGTTAGCGTACTGCTTTCCAATCCATGCCTTTGTGGCTTTAGCCCTACTAGCCCCTTTCTATTACTTCAAAAGATAATCGCAGGAGAAATATATGAAACACCGAGCACTATCGGAGGTTGGCGTTCGTCTTGAAAAAGCCTTTCAAGAGCATGTTACGCCAGATATGACACCTACAGATAAGTATGAACTGTATGAACTGATTGCCATTCAAATACTGGACAGCGAGTTCGATAATTTTGGTGAAGGTCAACTGGAAGAGTATCTCTCAAACTTTTTAGATAGAAAACAAAGAACTCTATTGATTTAAGTTATAAAAAGGACAAGGATGTCCTTTAATTATTATGCTTACAATGGGAGCAACCATGTCGAATTTACGCTTCGAATTCCAAGACTCTATTTCAATTAATGCACTAACTTTACTAAGCTTTGGCTTTGATCAATTTGATCATCACAAACCAGGATTTTCACTTGCAAGTGTAATTTCTCGTTTTACTACCAAAAAAAGATCCTTTAAGGGCTATGAGATAGCAGAAACAACACCCAATTCAGTTACAGGCAATGTAATACTACCGATTGATGAAGACAAGGATGCAATTACAATACTAAGTCAGAGACGAGATGAAATTAAAAAAGCAATAAATGAGAACCAAATAAAAGTTGATGAATTGGATACGAAAGATTGTAACGAAATCAGGTTAAATTATACATCAGCAACTAATTGGTTAAGCTCGATTGATAAAAAGATTCCAAGTCCACAACACAGTAAAAATTGGCGAAAAGACAAGAAAAAGAACACCTTATTCTTTATCGCCATTCTACAAAGACTCTTGAAAAATGAAAACAACGCCAATCTGGCTAACCTGATAATAGAAAACTCAGAAGGGGCCCTCTTAAATAAAGATTCACAAACATTCGAAAAATTATTAGCTGAAGCTAAGAAATTCTTTGAAGATGAAACAGTCAAGTAATTTAATTGCATAATTTTTTAAATTAAGGAGCCTTTTAGCAGTAAAACTTTTAACTTATCTTACATGCAGGGCCACATAAATTTCTTCAAAATGAGAACTGTTTTATAGCACTACGCTATACCTTGCTCATTAACAATTAGGAGAAAGATATATGGCCCCAAAAGTCATAGATAATCAGTCGTACACGGGTGATTCTGAAAATGACAATGTCCATTACTTATCAAAAGTTGAACCTTTCGATATCAACAACCCAGCCCCAATACCAGCACACCAATTTCCAGACAAAGTCTCGAACAGCATAAAACCTGCGAAAACTCAAAGAAACGCGGAGTACATGTTTCAGGCTTACGATATTAAGGTGCAATACGACGTCATTCGTAAAGACATCAAAATATCAATTGTCGGATTTAAAAGTTGCTCAGATGTCGCAGATAACAGTGCATTAATCTACCTCGCAAGCTTGGCAAACTTGAATGGTATTTACTCTGGTCTATTTGATAAATACATATACGCCATTGCAGCCAAAAACCCGTTCAATTCCGTTTTAGAGTGGATCAAAGATAAACCATGGGACGGTCAAGACAGGTTAAAAGCTATGTGCAACACCATATCTACACAGGAGGATTTTAATGAACACTGCAAACAACATCTAATGCAAAAATGGTTCTTAAGCGCTATCGCTGCAATAACGCTAGAAAGAGGATTCAGTTGCAGAGGTGTTCTTACACTTCAAGGCGCTCAAAGCATTGGCAAGACAAGATGGATTAGAAAGCTTATTTCAGAGCCAGCTCTTGCTGATGACGTTATCAAAATAGACCACCATTTAGATGCATCGAATAAAGATTCCATCATTTCAGCCACTCGCCACTGGATTGTTGAAATTGGTGAATTGGATAGCTCTTTGAAGAAGGATGTCGCCAGACTCAAGGGCTTTATCACAAGCGATAAGGACAAAGTTCGACTTCCTTATGATAGAAGAGATTCTGAATACCCTAGACGAACTGTTTTTGCCGCAACGGTGAACACACCCAACTTTCTTGTCGATGAAACAGGCAATACCCGATGGTGGGTCATACCGTGCGTATCTATTGATCATTCACACAATATCGATATGCAGCAGTTCTGGGCACAAATGTATCATATGTACACAACAGAGGAGAAACATAAGCAATACTGGCTAGATGACGGTGTGCAAGATATTTTGGAGTCCCAAAACAAAAATTACAGAACCACAACTGCCATTGCTGACCTGCTATCGACAGAACTTGACATAGAAGTAGATAAATTTCAATGGCAGAAAAAGACTGCCACTGAAGTTTTAAAAATGGTCGGCATTGAAAGAGCAACTAACTCGCAAGCAAGAGAGTGTGGTGCTTACTTGCGAGAGCATTTTGGCGAACCTAAAAAGTCCAGTGGTTCCATGAAGTGGCTCGTTCCGCCAACCCGCTAGCCGCTAATAAATAAGTTTTGCTTTCGCCTCCCCCCATAGCTTCAACTTGGGGGGGGTGGGGCAGCAGTAACTCAAAAATTTGGGAGAAGGCAGTGAATGAAGCAACAAAATTTCATTTTTTGCTACCACCTCCCCCCACTTCCACAACCTTTAATTTTAAATTCTATCTGGAGATCAAATCATGACACAGCAAGAACTGCTCAATTTTGCATTTGCGGAAGCTCTACAACATATTCCCACATTACCCAAAGGTATTTTAATTACCGCTAAAGAATGCGTACCAGAAGAAGTCTGGAATATTTTAACACTGGCCCAGCTTACTAATGAATTTGGAAAGGCTGTTACTCGTAAACAAAGCATTCTCGGTCTTAAAAGAGGACTAGGAACAGACGCCCTGTCCTCGCAAAGACACAACCAATATCGCAGAAAATAAATGGAGGAAGTGATCCCTTCCCCCCCCCCTTTTTGTCACCTTATTTATTAACTTAACCAAGAGGAATTCTTATGAATTTACCATTTGAAAAACGAACTTTCGATGAACATATCGACGTTATTATATATATGGCGTTATCTATTTCAGAGAGAGAATATCCAGATATGACTTGCGGCACTTTAGAAGAGTTCTTTGGTGATGATTTCTGGAGTCGTTTAACCCCAATTATGGCTAAACATGTTTATTTTAGATTCATTAATACATGTCATAAATATGGCTATCAACTTTATCAGGACGTAGATGCATTCAGCTCAATCTTTGTAAAAGAGCCAAAGAAATACACGACCACTTATTTTGAGGCTGATGAACTTTAGAAAACTTTGCGCATGGTGTCTACCGTGCGCCTTCACTTAACACCTCCACCTAGGGGAATTCTATGCGAATAAATGCAATTACTCCTGAGTTCATCAGGACAGGCTTAGTCTGCCCGAAAGATAAGACAAGGATAGAGTTTGTCTGTGGTAAAACTCCTGGCTTCTTTGTGGAAGTTAGAAATAAATCACAAGGCAAAGGCACTTATTATCTAAGGTATAAAGACAACTCTGGTAAGACATGTACGGTCAAAATAGGTACGACTGCTGGTACAAAACTTTCAGTGGCAAAGGCTAAAGTTCTTGAACTAAAGGCTGAAATCAACTCAGGCAAAAGCCCTAAAGAAGAGCGAGATAAACGTCGCAATGTTATGACCTACAGTGAGTTCATGCTTGAAAGATATTTGCCTTATGCCAAGCAACACAAACGCACATGGAAGAACGATGAGCAGATGTTCAATACACACCTGAAGGCGCTTTTTGGCGATTGTCGGTTAAACCAAGTCACTCGCTCTGCGGTTGAGAAGTTTCACCTGTTCATGCGTCAAAGCAGAAGTGCGGCTACCTGTGACCATTATATTAAGCTACTAAGGAGAACACTAAACCTAGCCGTTGATTGGGAACTCATAGAAAGCAATCCTATAAGTAGGGTGAAGCTGTTCCGTGAGAGTAACGACATAGAACGTTATATGAATGATGCTGAGTTGGCGCGTTTGGTTCATGTTTTGAAAACAGACGCCAATCGGGCTGTTTCAAACATTGCCATGTTCCTGTTATCAACTGGCGCCCGTAAAAGTGAAGCATTGTTGGCTAAATGGGAGCATATCGATTTGGATAACCGTGTATGGCGTGTTCCTGCAACGGTGGCAAAAGCCAAGAAGATGCGAGCCATTCCCCTAAATGATGTGGCACTGGGAATACTCAAATCTGTTGACACCAAAGACACGCATGAATTTGTCTTTATCAATGCTGTGACAGGGTTGCCGTATAAGTGCATCAAGAAGGGTTGGACACGTATACGAGCTAAGGCTGGTTTACCCAATCTGCGCCTGCATGACCTGCGTCATCAGTATGCTTCTTTGTTAGTGAACAGTGGGCGTTCTTTGTATGAGGTACAGCATATATTGGGTCACTCAGAACCGAAAGTGACTCAACGTTATGCTCATCTATCAACAGAGACCTTGCATGATGCAGTCGATGCGGCGTCAGCCCGACTCACTGCCGCCAGTGCAACGCCCTCGCCCCGACCGGCTCTCAAACTGGTCCACTCTGAGTAGTTTGGGCCTCGTGCTTGGCTCCCCTACTGCGGCACTGCAACGGTGCCACTCTGTCACACTCTGGAAAACCCCCCGCCTCAGCTTCGGCTGGGGTGGACGGGTTTATTTTTTTAAAAATAATGTCAACAAAGAACCTATAGCCGCACCTGTTAAAATAGGACCAAAATCACTTGCGGATTTAGTTGTTGTTATATCAACTTTATTCTCTTTTTCGATCGCTTTCACGCCTGAGTTAACTTTCCTAATAATGTGTTCAGGGTTCACCTCTAACGCTTTGCAAATAACAAACAACTGATCGATCGTTATCAAAGCTTTCCCTTTTTCTAGCCTAGACAAGACTGGCTGAGAAATACCTGCTAAATCTGCAATTTGCGACTGCTCAAGACCTTTTTCTTTACGTTGTTTTTCGAGCTCAAAACCCAACAGGGCATTATACGTGGTTAATTGTTTCATAAAAGTTGACAAACCCAAAAACGCATATTATGCTGATTACGAATATATTCGCTTTTAGAATATATTTTACATTACGCATATTATAGATGATATGTATAATTTTTCAATTATTAATAAAGGAGACCTAATATGGGTTTAGCAAACGTAATAAAACCTTTATCGGGATCAGGAGTAATTAATTTATTAACAACTACTGGAAATGGGAGCATGAAACAGGGGTTATTAAAATTAACCGGAAATTCTTATCATGCTGGAATAGCTGCTAATGGGCCTGCTGTAAAAGCAGCTACTGAAGCGATGAAACATGCGGTAAGAACAAGGAACATTGCAATCGGCGTAGCTACGTTTGCTGTAACAGCATTTGCTGGTTACTACCTATACAACAGAATGAAAGGAGATGATGATAAGAAATAGAGTCTTAGGCTACACGCCTAAAGCAGAAAACCTCATCCCCCAGTTTCTGCTGGGGGTGACGAACTTATTTTTTGTGCTTCTATTCTTGAGGCTCTTTATAAATTGCATCAAAGATTTCTTCACGATGGATTTCGACTTCTTTAGGTGCGTCAACACCTATTCTGATCTGGTTGCCTTTCAACCCCAAAACAGTACATGTGATATCTTGACCAATTTTGATGGTTTCGCAGACTTTGCGAGTTAAGATAAGCATAATAAGTTCCTTTTAAATTAGTTAGCTGGAGCGGTCTGGATGTGACTCAATAAACATCCGTGTAATGTTTTTTTAGTTGGTTAAAGAAAAAATACTTACTAAGTCTCAATAACTAGTTTTATAAATTAGCGAAGTTTTGTTATTTGACAAAAGAGTTGAAATCTAAGCGGACAGTTCCACTGAAAAGAGGGTAACTATCGATTCAAGTATAAACTAGTAAAATTGAAGAGTTAGCTCAAACCAGAACTGACAGCCACAGATTCAAAACGGGCAACTGTCAGACCAAGTCTTAGCTAGTGCAGATAAATGAAAGTTTTAAACATTTTAAATAGTATTATTGAATACATCAAAAACCCACAATCCTAAAACAGTCGAGTCATAGGTTATATTATGATTTGATATAATTTGTTTGTCAGTGCCCGGCTGAGTCTTGATCAACCAACTATACTTTTCATCCTTTAATCGACTAGCTCTAAAGTACAAGAATGAACTATTTGAAGGAATAATAGCGGTACCATCTGCTCCAGTGTACACAGAAAATATTTCACTACTACTAAATACCATATAGATAAGTTCTAGGTATTTTGCTTCCAGAATTGTCATTTTGTCGACCATATGCAGCTCTAAGTTAGCTCTAAAAGTCTCTTCATAAAGTTCCGTTAATTCATTTCTAAGTTTGATTTCCCAATCAATTTCCTCCATTTTTTCCGCTTTAAGTTTATCTATATAACCGAGGTCAGTGAGTTCTTTTAATTCATTTTGCACTAAATTAAGTAGCTGATTGATTACTTTTAAACAAACCTTTAACCTTTCATCAAAGGACTCTATATTTCGGCTGCCTTCATACTTAGAATACTGTAAAAGTTTTTCATCGCCAGAATATTTACTTTCTATCGCGACTTCAGACTCATACATCTTTAGCTCCAAATCATGAATTTCATCATCAAGAAAAGTATTCATTTCATGCTTCTTGATAATATCAAAAACAATGGGATCAATTTTATTGGATAATTTTTTTCCTACCCTTAACGATACATTGTCTAAATGGTAATACTCTTGGCTTATATTAGTTGTGTTTGGGTTTTTGACCTTATACATTCCTGTAAAGTACTTCGAAGCCGGAGTAACGTTTATGATTTCAGAAGGTTCCCTATCCGTTAGGCCATTATCTAAAATATATGCTTTTATAATTAGCGAAAGTCTTTTGCCTTTCTCGTTTATAAAAGCTTTATTTTCTCTTATCTGTTCTTTTTTTAAGATTATTTGATTGAACAGTTTATCCTTTTTAAAGTTTAATTCTTTTTGTATTACTTCAATATGAATCAGATCTGCTTTCAGAAAGTTTTTCTTTTCTAGTAGAGGGGCTTTACGCTCTTTTACTACATTTTTGAAATCGTCAGCCGTACTTGCTGCAACCTCTTTCTTCTTTAAATTAAAGGATCTTATTTGTTCCAAGTTTTCATTAACATAAGCCTGATGCTTATCAAAAGACTTTCGTAAAGAGGGATCATTTTCAAAAGTTTCTTCAATTAAAAGTTTTACTTCTTTGTCATAGTCAATCTTTAGGCTAGCTATCTTTGCTTGAAAGGAATCGTCAAGTCCCACAATCTCCCGACCAGCTAATGGAATACCATTTCCTGCTCCTACAACAATAAATGCCTCTATTTGTTTTTCCTTAAACGAATCAGGTTTACAAGCCATTAGCCAGGTAATAGCTACTATTCCTGTTAGTATTATTTTCACTTTCATACATATTCCTTTGACTTTTTTATTTTACTTACAATGCCACCCAATCGGTTAATTTTCAACCAACCATTTCGGTGAGATATCGGAGTTCGGAACGAGAAACCACATATTTTTCTTGATGTTAGTCTATCACTGCAACCAACAAGTTCAGGAAGGTTCGGTATAGGGTCAGTTTCGGAGTTTTATTGAGGTGCTTACTCGAAAACCCCTTAGTTTTCATGGGCTATGAAGCAGAGATTTGGCCTGTCTTTTGATCTCATAATCGGCAGGTCCCCTGTTCAAGTCAGGGTGGGGCCACCACTTAGAAAACAAGAAAGTCTACTTCGGTAGGCTTTTTTTGTGCCTGAAATTTAGTACTACTCCAATAAGCGACCATAAAGAAAAAGACCCAACTCAGCTCATATCATCCCGAGCCAATCCCTGTTCAAGTCAGGGTGGGGCCACCACTTAGAAAACAAGAAAGACGCCCTAAAGCGTCTTTTTTTGTGCCTGTGTTTTGAAATGCTTTGAAAGAAAAGTAGCTATAATAGAAAACTTAATTAATTCTCAAAAATGCTGGCACATCCAATCCCTCAGGTTTGTTCTGAACGATATCATTTAATGCCAGATGGAGCGAAATATGGTTTGCCAAAGCTTCATCGTCATAGAAATTAGTGTTAACTATCAAATCAAAACCAAACTCTTTGACGATACTACTATAAAAGCTAACTTCATCTAATGGCATCGTTTTACCTGTAATCGTCATAATGACCGAAGATACTCTTAAGTTAGCAACCTGTTTCTGGGTTACTGCCTCAGAAAGTGTCTTCCATAGTTGGTAAGCTAGCTCGCGATGCTCAGCAAATACAGTTAGTACTTCAAACTGACTGCCAGAATCAAGCCAGTGCTGCATATCAGCTTCATCGAGATCGAAGTAAGATAAACCACAACGAATATGCAAATAAGCATCAATAACTGCTTTCGTACTCGACTCTGTTTTTTGCTCAGGTATTTCGATAAACCAACCACTTTGCGACTTTAATTGTTCAGGTGAAGCCCTACTTGCAAAACCATATTGCCAATCAGAAATTGCTTCTTCAATGAATTTAAAAGTAGTCATATCCTTAGAAAAAAGTAATTTGAGGTGTTGACCTTTATGCATCAAAAAAAACCTTATACAATGGGAGTGGAAAGCAGATAAGGCACAGATTTGTTAGCTTTCACTGCGTTTATACACTCAATTAGAATATTGACTAACTAACAAGCATACTGATCTCAATTAGTCATTCTTTTAATAATCCCATAATATAATAAAGACATTAAAAAAGACCTATCAAAAATTTGTCCACTAATCAAATTAGTAGTAACCCTACAAAAACAAAGCTCAAGTAATCTAAATGAGCTGAGGTAGATACCTCCCATTATTATTGTATACCTAGCAATTAGCTATATATCTGATGGCTTATATGCATTACTAGCAACAATATTAAGTTGCTCTAAGAAAGTTTAGCTATTTCGTCATAAAGAAAAGTTGTAACACATCTAATTAGGTGGCCAAATCTTTTATATCACTACAGGAGAAACGTCATCCCCTCTAGTTAAAAATCAAACAATGAGGTAAGGTTAGGTTTGGGGAAACAAAAATAAAAACTTAATCGTTTAAAAGGGATAAATAAATGAAGTATGTTTTAATCATTGCTCTAGCAACACTATTTAACTTTGCACATGCTGCTGAAATGCGTTCTATAAGATGTCCTGGAGGTTTCGTAAAACTTAAAATGGATAAATATAAAGTCATGGATCTATGTGGTACTCCAAAAGATAAAGAAGTTATTTCTGGAGATAATCAAACTAAAGAAGAAAGATTAATTTATAAATTCAAAAAATCAAAATCTGCACCTTATACTTTTTTCACATTTAGAAGCGGAAAGTTAACTTTAATAGAAAAGTCAAAAAATTGATTGTTGATTCCCCTGGGAAAACTCGGGGGATATTCTTCCATAGGCTCCTATGCTACTTACAAAGTAACCTGGCGACCATACACATTTTCTTTCCAATTTACTGAGAGCAACCACTGATAACTATTACTCCAGTAAGACACACCCATTTTAACACTCTACGCATCAATACAAACAAAAACTTAAACACTATAAAACAGACACTTAAAACAAAAAATCAAGTCACTAAGCGCACTCAGAAAACAACAAAGTTTACGTCGGCATGTAATCCCCCCCCTATTTAAGTATAGATTGAGTAGTGTTCACACATCTATTTATAAAACTCTGTAAGTGTGTTATGAATTGAGTTTAATATTTATAGTTCAGAATAAATAAAAAGGAGATTTCTATGGAAGGTATAATATTAGGCTTAGATTCAAATAATTCTCAGGGAGCAATAAAAGGAACTGACGGAAATCGTTATTATTTTAACATTGAAGAATGGAAAGGGCAGTTTGAAATTAGACAAAATATGAGAGTTGACTTTGAAGTCAACGATGGTAGAGCAATTGGAATATTCCCTTTAGGACAGCTAGCTAATCTAACTTCATGTACAAATGCACCAAAATCCAAATTTACAGCTGCTATTTTGGCGTTCTGTCTAGGTGGGATTGGTATTCATAAATTCTATTTAGGTTCCTGGGGGTGGGGGCTAATACATTTGTTTTTCTTTTGGACTTGGATACCTGCAATTGTATCGTTTATTGAATTTATTAGGTATTTGACTCTTACCGATGATGAATTTTCTGAGAAGTCGGCACAATTAGACGGTCCATTTAGTTTTCTTTGGTAATTTTTCATTTTACCATTAAGTAAACGCCTCTCTGGGTATCTTATATGAGGAATACCCCTCATAACCTAGAGAGGAACAACCATGAAAATCAACATCATCAAACAAGCCGTGTGCGGCAAAGTATCTCAACCTGACACCCCCACCCTCACCTACAACATTGGCTATGCGCCGAACGATAAGTCATTTCACATTCGGGTCATTACCAACACTGGCGGTGGTTTCTTTTCGGTGGAATGGATATCACTGGATGACATCTTGAGCTGTGTCGAAAACAGAGAAACATTCAACGCCAATATCTTTGCATCACTGTTCAAGTCAAAAAGTGCAAATAACTCTGGCTTTTTAGCGGCGGCACTTAAGGCTGAAAAACTCCTGTTTTCATGGGCTAACGAGTATCGGTTTTTGCCTGCTTTTTGAACTCATAATCCTTTAGATACCTTTGGTTCTAGCTTGATTTTTTAGCCCGCAATATACTTTCCAATCCTTGGCGATAAGTTGTGACTTTAAAATCAGGAAAACGCTGTTTGAATTTGTCGGATACAAAACGGTTATCCACCTCATAACGAGGTAACAACTCCAAAATTTCTCGCAGCGGTTTACGAAAAATACTTAATAGTTTTAATTGCCATGCTTTTACTACTTTGTACTCACAAGGCCTTTGTAAAATTTCACTGGCAAGATCGATTAATTGTTTATAAGTAAGGCGGTTATCGTCACAGGGTAAGTGCCATGTTTGATTATAAGCATCAGTAGTATTACCTAATAATGCCATGGCTTTGCTAGCATCAGGGGTATAAATAAGGGTCCGCAAAGTTGAATCACTTACAAAGACTTTGGCCGGTTTGTCTTTGAGTAATTTATACAAAATGGTGGCATTGGTAATACTTTGGGTTTTGTTTGGACCATAAAATTCAGGGGCTCGACAAATCATCGCTTGCACTTTTTTAGCTTTTATTGCATCAAGCAATAAGGTTGCTGTTTGTGCTTTCGCTTTACCTTTTTGACCATAAGGCTCAAATCGACATTCTTCCGTCATTAACTCACTGGTTTGCGGGTACATATAGGTGTTGTCAAAGTACACTAACTTGGCATTATGGTGGGCACAGGCATTGATAACGTTTTGCATCATAACAGGCCACTGATTTACCCACTTTTCAGTGTTAAGAGGCAATCCTGCACAAAAGTAAACAATGTTTGAGCCTGCAACTGCGTTTTGCGTTTCGGCTGCATCTAGAAGGTTAGCGCGAACCAATTCGTCTGTGTCGTTAACCTTTTTAGGCTTACGGCTTACAAGACGTATTTGACTCGTATAATTTTTATTTAACTCAATGGCAAGCTCTGTACCGATTTGCCCTGTAGCACCTAATATAGTCTGCATTTATGTAATTCCTAAGCAAAACGACTAACGATAAATCAATATGTTAACATAAGAGAAAGCTCATTAATGAGACAAGAATTGGCTGATATTGACCAAAAATTCTGCTTCAAAGTGTATTTTTAGCTGTTGATGAAAAGTTACTAACATTAAAAATACATTAATCAGGAGCAATGACGTGTGCTAAATGGTGTTTGCTTTTTACGGTTAAAACTATTGATACAACCGATCATTGTGCTTTAACCAGCCATCAATGTGATAGCTTTTGGGGTCGTGATGAGTCCAATGAATAACCCCACCTTTTTCATTCCATTCATATTCACCGTAAAATTCGACATAATCACCGCGAGCTAAAGAATCAACCTTTGGCGCTAAGTCAATATTGTGCGCAACCAGTACCGTTTGCCCAGAGTCAAGTTTGATAATAAATCGTTGATGTCTTGAGCCTTGGTTGTCATCAGGCAGTAGTTTGACGACTCGCCCCCTACCTCGCACTTGTATGTCGCTTTGGCGATTTTCAAATGCTTTTCTAAGTAGTTGATCACCAGTGCTTGTATGGTCAATTAACTCTTGTGCGCTAGGATCTAATGTTGGAGTTAAACTCGAATCGGGCTCTATTTGTTGCCATTGATAAACCCCAAATAGTAACAAAACAAATATCAACAATGTCTTAATATTCATAGCTTTCATTGCTTATACCTTACAAATTTCATCTTTTACACTGCATCTAAAAAGATTTTCACTCACACTTGCCTTTATCAATAACTAGGTAAGCTTTTTGGGAGAGCATCAGATATTCATTAATAGCTTTAAATTTTTGATGAACCTCTGATGTCACCGTGTGTTGTGTAAAAACTTAATGGGATTAGTATAAAAGACACGTGATAGAAAAGAATGAATAAATAAAAAGACGCCCAAAGGCGTCTTCTACATGTGTTAAATAAGCTAATTAAAGAGCAGAAAATAATTTATTAACTCTCTATCACGCCCAATTAGCAGATTAAAAAGCGTATTGAAGATTTATTGACCAGAAATCCACATCATTACGATCATACGAATATTCGTTATATCTTATGCCAACACCAAATCCGTTATCAAAGTTATAGGTGCTACCTAAGCCCCAAAAGATGTCATCTCCGTCATCATCACCTACTTTGACCCCACCATCATACATATCTAGTTCACCGAAGTGATAGCCTAGTTTAGCAAATAAATCCCAATTTTGAGTAAGAGGAAGTTTTCCTAATACACCAACCGTATAGGTTTCCGCTTCAATAGCCCTAGTTGGGGTGTACCAATCACTTTTTGATTTATCAAAATCTATATATGACACTTCAAAAGCAAAGTACTCGCTTGTATTCATACCTACAATAAACTCAAAGCCTTCTGGGTCATCATAACTTCTTTCATTGATATCAACTTCGCCCCAACCTAAACCAAGATAAATATTGTCAAAGTAATGCGCATGCACTGGACCGCTGACTAAGACAATGGAAAAAATTGACACACTAGCTTTCTTTAATATATTCATCATATCCTACCTTACTTTGTTCAATTTATTTACCTATGTTTTTCTTGTTCACACAGCGAAAATATAGCAGTGAAGCGCCAATTGCACAAAAAATCAGCATCTATTTTTAGCCTCAAGGCCTTATTTTATTTGGTCTTAATAGGTATTTTTGAGCTTTTAGTATGTGATTAATTTTGTGCTTATCTTTTAGGCTTAACCTAAGCAATTAAAATATAAGAAAAAAGACGCCTAAGCGTCTTTAAAAAAACAAATATACTACCTGCAACAATAAATAAAACCATGACCGATAAATATATAATTTATCGGTCATGAAATATTTAAATTAGCTTACGCACGCTGCTTCTTGGTACTTATTCTGTACTCGATGGTATAAGTTCATAACGTTCTCATCTGGTCGTTCAGTTAAGTGACTCACAATCCATATCAACAATGAACTGATCATAAAACCAGGAACAATTTCATAAATGACGGTTGATAAACTGCTGCCATCAGCAAGAACCGGCACGTAGACCCAAAATAGCACCGTAACAGCACCACCAATGATCCCAGCTAACGCTCCTTGATAAGTAATACGAGCCCAAAATAGGCTAAATAAAATGAGTGGACCAAACGCGGCACCAAAACCAGCCCAAGCATTACTCACTATCGACAAAATACTGCTATTGGGATTTAGCGCGATAAGCGAGGCAACAAAAGCAACCACTACAACACAAACTCGACCTATTTTGACGAGGCTAGACTGGGACAAGGTCTTTTTCGAATACCCCTTTAAAATATCATCGGTTAACGAGCTTGAAGACACCAATAACTGACTTGAAATGGTACTCATTACCGCAGCCAATATTGCGGCTAATAAGAATCCACTAACCAGAGGGTGAAATAAGACTTGTGAAAAGAACACAAAAATAACTTCTGGGTCGCTTAACGTGACATTAAACTTTTTCACATACGCTACCCCAGTTAACCCTGTTGCTAAGGCACCAATAATGGTAACCGTCATCCAACTTATGCCAATTCGACGTGCGGTAGAAATATCAGCAACCGATCTAATCGCCATAAATCGTACGACAATATGTGGTTGACCAAAATAACCTAAACCCCAGGCCATACTCGAAACTAAGGTTAATAACGTTAAGGATTCAAAACTTTGACTAAAAGAAGGAATCACACTACCTGAATAGTCCATCATGCTCGAGGCGCTATCAAAATAGCTAAAAGCGACATAGGGTACGAGTACTAAGGCGACAAACATAATACTGCCCTGCACAAAGTCGGTTAAACTCACAGCCAGAAACCCACCAAGTAGTGTATAAGCAACAACAACACAAACAGTAACTGCAATACCAAGTTCATAAGGTAAGTCAAAGGCCGAAACGAATAACTTACCACCAGCAACTAAGCCCGCAGAAGTATATAAAGTGAAGAAAACCACGATGACCACGGCCGAAACGAGTTTTATTGCGCCATTAGGTTTGTCAAAACGTTTACTGAAAAAGTCAGGAAGAGTTAATGCGTCATTGGCTTTTTCAGTATAAATTCTTAACTTGGGTGCAACCAGTTTATAGTTTGCCCATGCTCCGATGAGCAATCCAAGAGCTATCCACATGGTATTAAAACCAGTAACAAACATGGCCCCTGGTAATCCCATTAACATCCAACCACTCATATCAGATGCCCCAGCTGAAAGCGCTGTGACCTGCGGGCTGACTTGTCGACCTCCCAGCATGTAATCGGACAGGTTACTTGTTGACTTCTTGGCAGCGTAAACGCCAATCGCCAACATCAAAATAAAATAAATCGATAGAGCTAAATACGTATAGGTCATTATTTACCAACCATTTCCTTTGTACTCAATATATAAGTTTTATAAAGTGGAATAAACATCAGTAGTTAAAATCAACCTGTAGCGCACACCTGCGCCTTTTATTTGAGCTAATCACGCTCACGTTGAGTACTATGATGAAAAAATGTTTATTTGAACGGTTTTATTTTATTACGCCTCAAATAATTAGTACACTAATTATTTTCAGGTTTTATGGCGAGAAGATCAACTATTAAATGAAAATAAGCCCTATATTTCAGTTTAATGATAGATTTGGTTGTTTTATTACTTGGATTCAAATGCAATTTTCGCTTTGGTTAACAAAGCCAAATACTTGTTGCTGATTATAAAAATGGTAAGAGGTTTCGTTCTAAATACCCCTTAAAAGTATCTGACCTGTGCAATTTTTTTACCGTATATAAGTCACTTAGTAACGAGTTACGGTAAAAACTTGCACAGGCTGTCGATAATAAGGCTCTCTCGTTTTTATATCGTTTAGAATCGTGAAGGTCACTCTAATGTAACGTCTAATGTAACGATTGAGCTTCTTTTAATTCTGCGGCTAATTTTCTTTCTTGATCAGCCCTTGGCTTAGCAAAACGCGCCAACCAGTAATAAAGTACAGGCGTTAAAAATAGGGTAAATACCACCGCAATGCCTAAACCACCAAAGACAACCCAACCGATCGCATTTCTGGCCTCAGCCCCTGCGCCGGTTGACAAAATAAGAGGTAAACCACCTAAAACAGTTGACAGTAAGGTCATCATAATTGGGCGCAATCGAGCTTGTCCCGCCTGAATAATAGCCTCGGTGATGGTGGCGCCTCGATCTCTAAGCTGATCAGCAAATTCAACCAACAAAATGGAATTTTTAGCGAGTAAACCAATGAGCATGACCAAACCAATTTGTGAATAAATATTAATGGTGGTACCAGTCATCGACACCGCATAAATAGCCGCAGCGATACCAAAAGGCACGGTTAATATCACCACAAACGCGCTACTGACACTTTCAAATTGCGCAGCTAAAACCAACAGCACAATTAAAAACGCAGCCAAGTATGTGAGGTTAACCTGTTGGTCGGTTTCTTGGAATGTTTTAGCTTCACCTAAAAAGACTAAACCATAACCGTCAGGTAAATGCTCATTGGCAAGTGTGCGTAAAATATTTACCGACTCTGCCATTGATATATTTTTAGGCTGAGCTAAATCGATTTCAATAGCCCGTCTTTGAGCATGTCGCTCAAGCTCTGCCGCAACCCCTTCTTCGGTGATATAAGCGATGGAAGATAAAGACACTAACTCGCCAGAATTTGAAGACACATATAAGTTAGTCAAATCAGATGGATTGGCTTTGTTGGTATATGAAGATTGCAAAATAATTGGAATGGCCTGATCGCCAATGTTCAAATCGGTCACATCATCACCGCCAATAACCGCGCGTAACGTTTGGTTAATATCACTAAAGGGTACCCCAAGTTCTTCAGCTCGATTTCGATCAATTTGCACTCGCATCTGAGGTTGGGTTGGCTGATAGGATATTCTCGGGCTACCAAAATCGGGGTGTTGGCTTTCAATTATCTCAGCGAAGTTTTTGCTTACTTGATATATTTGCCCATAGTCATTACCCGTGATGGCAATTTCAATGCCCCCACTTTGGCCTCGAAGATTAAGGCTATTAGCGCCAAAGGCTCTTGCTGGAGCGCCTGGGATACTCGCCAGCTGAGGCCTAATGTCATTGATAATTTTTTGTTGAGTGTTATCGCGTTCAGCCCAGTCTTTTAAATTTACGGTCATAAAAACAATGTTCGGATCCCACTGCCCTACTACTGTTCGAATGGTGTCAATATCACCAAGTTCAGAATATGGCAGTAAAATATCTTCCATCATCATGGCTTGACGATCCATAAAAGCAATGCCAACACCGTCTGGTCCGCGTGCAAATATACGAATATTGCCTCTGTCTTCACTGGGCAGTAACTCTTTATCGACTTGCTGGTACAAATAGCTTGCCCCTGCTCCTAATATCAAACTGATTAGCAAAATCAACCAACCTTTTTTCAAGCAAAAGGCGATAGCAACGCCATAGTAAGCAACCATGTTACGGCCTAAAGCTTTGACTTTAGATTGCCCTTTGGTTTCGTCTTTTTCTGGTTCACTAAGGCGAGCTTTTAAAGCCGGTACTAAGGTTAGTGCAACAAACGATGAGATGATCACAGCGCCAGCTAAGACCCCGCCAAACTCTTTGAACAATTTGCCCGCTGTCGAAGGCAAAAAGGCGATAGGCACAAATACCGCAACAAGCACGGCGGTTGTCGCGACCACCGCAAAAAAGACTTCTCGAGATCCCACAACAGCAGCCGCCGAAGCTTTTAGCCCCAAACTTTTGCGCCGCTCAATGTTTTCAGAAACCACAATGGCGTCATCAACAATTAAGCCAGTGGCTAAGACCAAAGCCAATAAAGTTAAGATGTTAATAGAAAAGCCAAATAGCCACATTAATGCCAGCACCCCAATAAGCGACACCGGAATAGACAATGCAGGAATTAAGGTGGCTTTAAACTTACCTAAAAACAACCACAGGGTGAAAACCACCAATAAAATGGTGTAAGCCAGTGATTTAATAACCTCCTCAACAGAGCTGCGAATAAATTGTGCATCATCTGAGGTGACATAAATATTTAGCTGTGGAAATCGACTAGTCAGTTGCTCCACCAGTGCCAAAGCGTTGTCAGAAATTTCAATGGTATTGGCGCTAGCTTGCCTGATAACCCCCAAGCCAATAACGGGTTTACCATTTAGACGAACAAAAGAGTTTGCATCGGCAGGACCAAAAAAGACAGTGGCAACATCACCAATGCGGGTTTTACCGTCAATGATGATGTTTTCGACTTCACTGGTGGTCATCGATGTTGCATCGGCTCTGACAATCACTTGATGGTCTGTTGAGCGTAAGCTGCCAGCGGGTACATCGAAAGGAGCAGAACGCAAAGCGGCGGCAACATCGGTAAAAGATAAGCTGTAACTGGCAAGTCGAGTTGGGTCGACAATCACTCGTAACACTCGTTGACGGTCACCATCTAATCTGACATCGGCAACCCCTTCAATCGCCAAAAAGAGTGGTGCAATGTCCCTTTCGATAATTTCAGCAACGGTTTCCATGTCGTAATAGTCGCTGGCGATGGCCAAACTGATGACCGATTGCGCATCGTTATCGGCTTTTACTATGGAAAGCTTTTCTACGTCTTCAGGTAGCTCTCGTTGAATTCGACTGACCGACTCACGCATTTCATTCGCCGCATCTTCAAGATTAATGTTGGGACGAAATTCGACAACAATGCGAGAGAAGCCTTCTTCACTTTGCGCTCGAATCGACTTTACTCCACTGACTCTTGCTGCTGCGCCCTCAATGCGTCGGGTGACTTCATTATCGACGGTTTCAGGGGCAGCACCGGGGAAGTTAGCACGAATCGAAACCACAGGCCGGTCAACATCGGGAAGTTCCCGAACTTCAAGGCCAAACATGGCGGCCAGGCCAGCTAAAATAATGAGTAAGTTGATGACAATAACCAATAACGGACGGCGCACAGAAATCGAAGGTAAATCGGTTTTATGTTGAAATAAATTTAACATCTTAACGCCCTTCTGCGACCATGCTAGAAGGTTCTATTGGCGCCCCTTCTCTTAAACCTTGAATGCCCTCAACAATAAGGTTATCTCCACGCTCTAACTCGCCTTCAACTAAGATAAAGCCTCGTAACCTTTGTTTTATTTCAACCGCTATTTTTTGTGCTTTGCCCTCATTGGCCATCCAAACATAGGCCCCAGTTGCGCCCCATGCTAACGATGCTTCTGGCACGATAGGAAACTCTGGCCCTTGAGCGCTCATTTTGACTTTAAAACTTAACCCTGGTCGAAAACTGTCTGCTCGATTGTCTAGCACCGCCCTCACTTTTAATGTTCTATCGTCGGAATCAATGCGCGAGTCTAATTGCGAGAGTTTTGCTTGGAATACCTTGTCCCTGTCGTTCCATGGTTGCACACTGACTTGGGTTTTGTCATCGACTAAACCCAATGCCGACTCAGGTAAGGCAAAGTTTATATACAGTTTTTTACGATCATCAATCGTTGTTATTAAGGTATTGGTGTTGATTCTATCGCCAGCTTCTATTGCCGTTAGACCAACGTAACCACTAAATGGTGCCACCACTTTCCGATCATCTAAATCGGCTTGAGCTTCAGATAGAGTGACACTAGCAAGTTCCACTAATGAGTTAGCATCATCAAGCTCTGACTGGCTAAATGCGCCTTTTTTACCACTTTTAATTAGGCGAGCTAGGTCCCTTTTACGATCGGCTAACTCAATTTTGGCCCGTTGCACAGCGGCAACCTGTCTTCTGGCGTCAAGCTCAATCAAGGTTTCGCCTTTGATGACAAAATCGCCAGGACGAAAATTCACTTTCGTTACCTTATCTGAGGCTGCCGGGTATAAGCTGACAGACCGAAACGCTTCTGCCGTACCAACAGCTTCAATAGAGATATTGATTGGAGCAAAATCGACTTGTTCTAAAATGACATTTGCTGGAGGACGACTTCGTTCTTGCGCCACGCTGACAACAGGTAACAACAACATAAGCAGGAGACTTGGCAAAAATGCGTTCATAAATTCCTCGGTGATAAATCCATTATGGTTCGACTGCAATTACTACAGGCTTTTTTTATAATATTCATCAAGCCATTACCTAATAAACCGCACAATTAAATGGTCAATGAAAACATTGAATTATCTTACTATTGGCTTTTTAGAAAAACCAAGCTGTTAAGTCATAAGGCTAGAGTAAAGCCAAAATATATAGCGATCACATGCATTCATGCTTAACGGCCTTTCTGTTTTATTTTAATCTTAGGCATTAGTAAACAATACACTTTGGCATTGTTACTACTCGGTCTATGGCTAAAAAGATCATAAAAGCGTGTTATCGTCTTGGCTAAAAAAATCACATCATCATGAATGTTGATGTTAACGACACACTTTTTGCTCTATTTTTCGACCGAGCACGGTTAAAGTTAAACCTAGGACAATGAAAACAGAAAACGATCCATGATGGATCGTTTTCTCCGGTGTGTTAGTGTTGGCGACATCTTCGGATAATCACTATAAGCGAAGCCAAGAGTCATGCCACCTTACACAAACATTACCAAATGCGAACTCGCTCTTCTTCTGGTAAGTAAAGCTTGTCACCTTCTTTCACATCAAACGCTTTATACCAAGCATCGTGATTTCGTGGCGCTAAAGCACGGAATTGACCAGGAGCATGCGTGCCCGCGCGCAATTGGTTAAGCATGCTTTGCTCTGTACGTTTTTCTTTCCAGACCTGAGCCCAAGCCAAGAAGAAACGCTGATCACCGGTTAACCCATCAATGACAGGGGCTTCTTTGCCGTTTAAGCTTAACTGATAAGCATGATAAGCCATTGCTAAACCACCGACATCACCGATATTTTCACCTAAACTATTACGACCATTTACAAAGTTGTCAGGGATCGGTTCGTATTGACTGTATTGTTCCGCTAACTTGTCTGCTTTGGCTTCAAATGCTGCTCGGTCTTGATCCGTCCACCAGTTACGTTGGATACCATTAGCATCAGATTTCGAGCCTTGATCGTCAAAGCCATGGCCCATTTCATGACCAATAACCGCGCCTATCGCACCGTAGTTGACGGCATCATCAGCGTTAGGATCGAAAAATGGTGGTTGTAATATCGCCGCAGGAAATACAATTTCATTGAACGAACTATTGTAGTAAGCGTTTACACGCTGTGGAGTCATTCCCCAACGATTGCGATCTGTTTTTTCAAGTTCTTTCGCAACACTGTCTTCGCGAAAGAATGTGCGCAAGTTATGAACGTTTGTCATTACATCATTGCTAGTAATGGTTAAACCATCTAATTCTTGCCATACATCTGGGTAACCAATTTTAGGGTTGAATGCAGCCAATTTAGCTTTCGCATTGACTTTGGTTTCTTCACCCATCCAGTCTAAATTATCGATACGCTCGCCAAGTGCTTTACGTAAATTTTCGACAAGATTGGCCATTTGCTCTTTCGACGTTTCAGGGAAGTAGCGCTGTACATATACTTTACCAATGGCAAAACCAAGAGACTGAGTACCAGACATTTGCGAAATAGCGCGTTTCCAGCGTGGACGTGGCTCTTGTTGTCCGCTTAATTCCTTGCCATAAAACTCAAAGTCAGCATTAAAAATATCTTCAGACAATAAGTCGGCATTACCGCTAATGGCATGGAAAGTTAGGTAATCTTTCCATATTGCAATATCTTCGTTGTTAACAAGTTCAATCATCGCTTTTACCGGCTCTGGTTGAGAAATGTTTAACTGAGGTACTTGGTAACCCGTTTGTTCAAAGAAAAGATCCCAATTAAAACCTGGGTACTGTTTAGCAAGTTCATCACGTTTAATTTGATTTAAGGTTAAATCACGGTCACGACGTTTTTCACGTGGCCAGTGGCCTTCAGCAATTTTAGTTTCAAGCGCTAAAATCGCTTTTGCACTTTGCTCTGCGTTTTCAACACCGGCAAAAGTTAACATTTTGGCAATATGAGCCACATACGCCTCACGTGTCTTAGCAAAACGCTCGCTTTCAACCAAATAGTATGAGCGATCGGGTAAACCTAGACCACCAGCGCCTAACGACAATTCATATTTATTTGGATCTAAGCGGTTAAACCACATGCCACCACCAAGTGGTGAAGACACACCTGTTAACCATGATTGACCAAAAATTGCGGTTAAATCATCCGTCGATTTAGCGGCTTTGATCTGTTCTAAAAGCGGCTTAATAGGACTAATGCCTTTTTTGTTAATGGTTTCAACATCCATATATGCATTGTAGAAGTCTGCAATCATTTGCTCTTCAGCATTAAGTTGTTCACGACTAACAATGTCATCAATAATTTCTTTTACTTGCGTTTCGCTGCGCTCAGCCAACGCGGTGAAGGCACCATAACGGGTTTTATCTGCCGGCATTTCAAAGTTGTCATACCAAGTGCCACTGGCGTACATGAAAAAGTCATCACCTGGTTTTACGTCTAAGTTGCGAGCACTTAAGTCGACACCAAAACTGCCTAACTCAGCTTTAGCTTTGTTCATTTCTTTTGCTTCTTCTACCGCAGCTTGTTTAACTTCTGCGACTTTGGTGGCGGTCGATTGTTGTTCACCGCAACCACTTAGTAAGGCAGCACTTAACGCGACTGCAATCAGTGATTTTTTCATTGTAATGTTTCCCTTAATTAATCTGTAACAACCAAAATATTTTTCGGCCAATGGCATTGTTTTAACGAACAAACCATATAAACGCAATAAGTTGATGAATAAATTAACATTAATTTGTAACGAAACGTAACAAAAAAGACAAAAAAGAAGATAAAAATGATTATCACAGCAGAAACCAACAATTCACTGAGATGCTTTGTCCGTTATGTCGAACTAAAAACTCTTTCACTTGTTTTAAGACTTGGCACAACCATGAGTCTGAATGGTTGATGGTTGGCAGACAGATAAAGAAAAACCCAGCTTGATTGCTCAAACTGGGCTTTATAAATTTGTTGAGTTGGCCGATAAGCCACGTTCTGCCCGTCGGAATGGCACAACCATAAGTCTGAATGGTTGGCTGACAGATAAAGAAAAACCCAGCTTGATTGCTCAAACTGGGCTTTATAAATTTGTTGAGTTGGCCGATAAGCCACGTTCTGCCCGCCGGAATGGCACAACTATGAGTCTGAATGGTTGGCAGACAGATAAAGAAAAACCCAGCTTGATTGCTCAAACTGGGCTTTATAAATTTGTTGAGTTGGCCGATAAGCCACGTTCTGCCCGTCGGAATGGCACAACCATGAGTCTAAATGGTTGATGGTTGACAGACAGATAAAGAAAAACCTGATTATAAAAAATATAATCAGGTTTTAAAATTTGTTAAGTTGGCCGATAAGCCACGTTCTGCCCGTCGGAATGGTACAACCATGAGTCTGAATGGTTGATGGTTGACAGACAGATAAAGAAAAACCTGATTATAAAAAATATAATCAGGTTTTAAAATTTGTTGAGTTGGCCGATAAGCCGGGTTCTGTCGTGGACAACCATTCGTCTAGGCTATAAATCGCTCTATAGCTCAAGCAACCTACCCGGTTCCAACGCGAGCCACGCCGTAAGGAACCCTATTTGGTCTTGCTCCGGGTGGAGTTTACCCTGCTGCCAACTGTTACCAGCGGCCCGGTGCGCTCTTACCGCACCCTTTCACCCTTACCGGTACTTGCGTACTTAGGCGGTCTTCTCTCTGCTGCACTTGTCGTAGGCTTTCGCCCCCCAGGCGTTACCTGGCACCCTGCTCTATGGAGCCCGGACTTTCCTCCCCTCAATCTGTCTATCTTACGATACAACGATTAAGCAGCGGTTGTCTGGCCAACTCGGATGCGATTCTACCTTATTTAGGCTGTTGGGGTAAAACGATATCTGTTTTAATTTTTATTTCAATTACTTTAAATCTAATGCCACTTGATAAAGTGCGTTTTTCTTTACCCCATGAATTTGTGCCGCGATGGCACAGGCTTTTTTCGGTTTCATTTCCGTTAATAACAATTTTAGGGTAGCTATAGCATCTTCAGGGATCGCATTAGGGTCCGGTTTTGCCCCTTCAATAATCAGTACCATTTCGCCTTTTAACTGATTAGGGTCTTGATTTAACCATTGATAAATATTACCGGCAGTATCGGCATGAATGGTTTCAAAGGTTTTGGTTAACTCACGAGCAATAACTATTTCGCGCTGTTCTCCGAGCACATCTTTAATGTCTGCAACCGTATCGATAGCACGTCTTGGCGCATCGTAAAAGACCATGGTGCGTTCTTCA
Organism: Thalassotalea sp. 273M-4; assembly: GCF_041410465.1. Classification (NCBI taxonomy): domain Bacteria; kingdom Pseudomonadati; phylum Pseudomonadota; class Gammaproteobacteria; order Alteromonadales; family Colwelliaceae; genus Thalassotalea; species Thalassotalea aquiviva. The sequence continues at coordinate 560,459 of NZ_CP166961.1, read as the reverse complement.
TTGGCAAGTTGTGCTAACTTTGCTTGACGGGCACCGGATTTTGACGGCAAAAAGCCTTCAAATGTAAATCTATCTGTCGGAACACCTGCAACAGATAAGGCGGCAATGGCAGCACAAGCTCCGGGTACCGGTACAACCGGCAAGCCTTGAGCACGTAAATAGCGCACAACATGAAAGCCAGGATCCGATATCAGGGGCGTTCCCGCATCCGAAACCAAGGCAACGGTTTTGCCTTGTTGCAGCAATTCCGCCACTTGCTCCTGCCTTGCGCGTTCATTATGATCGTGCAATGACAGGGTTTTATTTTTGATATTAAAGGCACTCAATAAGCGATTGGTATGACGGGTATCCTCACACGCGATAATGTCTGCTTGTGATAAAATATCTTGAGCGCGTTGGGTCATATCACCAAGGTTACCAATTGGGGTGGCGACCACATATAAGGTGCCTTGTGCAATGCTTGTCTGAGTCATGAGGTTTCCATATTAAGAAAATTACCGAGCAAAAGTACCATTAAATTGGTCTCAAGTTTGCAGGTTTACGCGAAAGCGGTTTATTATACTATCAATTATCTTTACGAACCAATTGCCGGTATCGGTTATCACTACAACAATGTCTAAATATTTTACGCTTTTTGTTTTTTTTCTTATTGTTTTACTGACCGGGTGTAGTTCTCAGCCTGACAAAGCTGGTGTGCCTAACGATTCGGTTCTAGTTGAGCCGGTTGATGTACCATTAGAGCCAGGCGTTAATGCTGAATATTTTTTGCAAAAAGCAAAAAATACTGAGGATTTAAATCAATCTTACCTATACCTTTTACAAGCGGCTCAAGTCTACATCGAGCAAGGTGACTTTTCTCAAGCTTTATTCATTACAAATCAATTAACTCGTGTCGCCCTGCCAGCACAGCTGAAGTATCTAAACCTAAAAAACCAAGCGGCAGCGCTGTTTGGGCAAGGCGAAGTCGAGCTGGCCGCAACAACGTTTAATAAAATTCCAACCCCACCGACCAATGCCAAAGGTTGGTTACTCAAAGCCCAAATTGCCGATGCTCGTGGATTGGAAATAGAAGCCATCATCAGTTATTTAAACTATCACCAATATGTGCCCTTTAAAGATGTTGCTGAAATTAGCCTGTTGCAAGAAAAGTTTAGCCATTTAAAACCATGGCAGCTTGCTTCTTTACGCAAAAAACAAGCTCCTAACTTAGAAGGTTGGCTCGCGTTTAATCAAGCTTTCAATCTGCAGTATTTACAAAGAAATCAACTAAAACAACAGCTTTTAATTTGGCGAACAAAATACCCTGTGCATCCAGCGAATGTATTGATTAACGAGTTTACTCAAAAAAATACCGCCCAAATGCGCCAAACCATGTCAAAAATATCGGTACTTTTACCTTTATCAGGGCGAGAGGCCGCGCTTGGTAAAAGTATTCAGGCCGGCATTTTAAGTGCCTACCAATTAAATGCCATAGGAACGATAAATTTTATCGACACTAACGGTATAAAAATGCCCGATATTATTGCAGAGTTAACGCAAACTCGTCCTGATTTTGTTATTGGGCCGCTATTAAAACAACATGTTAAAAGCTATAGCGACGTCATCAATGGCGATAACGCATCCTTCGTAAACTGGAAGACCTTGCTGCTAAACTTGCCTGAGCAATCACAATTGCCAGAAAACCAATTTGCCTTATCTATGTTGCCTGAAGACGAAGCGACTCAAGCGGCATTCACGCTGAGTCAAAGAGGCTTTAAAAAGGCGCTAATATTGTCCCAAGATAGTGCGATCGGCAAACGCATGGCCAACGCCTTTGCCGCAGAGTGGTTACGTCAAACCAATCTTGAACCTGCAATAATTCACTACCCTAATGGCAAAGCGATGCAAAACGCGGTGAAAGAAGGGTTAAATGTTCATTTATCAGAAGAGCGAATTACCGGCATTAAAAGTCGGTTTAAAGACGACATACAAACGGAAACTCGAAACCGCCAAGACATTGACGTGATCTATATGTTTGCCACGTCGGATCAAGCAAAATTATTAAAGCCCTACGTGGATGTCAATATCAGCCCTTTTGCCGAAGCAATTCCAATGTTTGCCAGCTCTCGCAGCAATTCCGACAATCAGAGCGAAAACACCCGTCGAGATTTAACCGGCCTGACCTTTACTGAAATTCCTTGGTTACTTGATGGCAAACAAGTTAACCGAGCATTATCCCGCCAAGCTGCAGAACTTTGGCCAAGTCGAAGTGCACCTTTAGAGCGCCTTTATGCGATGGGCATTGACAGTTTACAACTTATTGACAGCATTCAATACATGCAAAAGTTCTCAGCATTAAAGCACCGAGGAGAAACGGGAATTTGGCAAATGAACGATAAAAACATCATTAGCCGTAGCTTTGCTTGGGGTAGATACCATTCAGCCAGAGTTCAAACCATTGAAATGGACTGACACCAAACCTTTACAACAGCCGCACGAACAGGGACAATTAGCAGAAAAATTGGCCTTAGATTATTTATACCGCCAACAATTAAAGTTAAAACAAATGAACTTTAGTTGTCGCCAAGGTGAAATAGATATTATTGCCCTTGATGGTGATGTTTTAGTATTTATAGAAGTAAAGTATCGAAAGAATACTGCTTATGGTGCGCCAGAGGCTATGGTTTCACCGAAAAAACAGCAAAAAATCATCAAAACAGCCAAATTTTACCTGCAAAAGCAGGGATTGAATGAATATAATACGGAATGTCGATTTGATGTGGTCAGTATTCTCGGCCCATCAACTGCACCCACAATTACTTGGCTGAAAGATGCCTTTTATGGAGTTTGAAAATGTTAGAGCGTGTTAAACACAATTTTCGTGAGAGTATTGAAACCAAAATTGCAGCAAGTGAAGAGCTTCCGGTTGCTATCGAAAAAGGTGGCATGGTGATGGTTGAATGCTTATTGGGTGGTCACAAAATCCTAAGCTGTGGTAATGGTGGTTCTGCTGGTGATGCCCAACATTTCTCTTCAGAGTTACTTAACCGCTTTGAAACCGAACGTCCGAGTTTACCTGCCATAGCACTTACCACCGATAGCTCAACCTTAACCTCTATTGCAAACGACTACAGCTACGAAGAAGTATTCTCTAAGCAAGTACGAGCTTTGGGTAACTCAGGTGATGTATTACTGGCAATCTCAACGAGTGGTAATTCAAAAAACGTAATCAAAGCGATTGAAGCAGCCGTAGCTCGCGATATGAAAATCGTTGCATTAACGGGTAATGACGGTGGCGAAATCGCCGGTTTATTGGGCGAAAACGACGTTGAAATCCGCGTACCTTCTAGCCGCACTGCCCGCATTCAAGAAGTCCACTTATTAGCTATTCATTGCTTATGTGAAATCATTGATACAACCTTATTCCCTCAGTCTACCAATTAATACACTAAGCAAGGTCAAAGAGGCTTTAGTCATGAAAAAAATAGCAATAACTTTACTGGCCCTGACTGCTTTACAAGGTTGTGCTGTAGCCCTTGTCGGTGGTGTAGCGGTTGGGGCTGCGACAGCTAATGATAGACGAACTATTGGCGCCCAAATAGACGATCAGAGCATTGAGGTGAAAGCCTATGCGATGATGGCCGAAGATCAAGAGCTTGATAAAAGCACCCAAGTACAAGTTGTGAGTTTAAATGGCACTGTGCTTATTGTTGGTCAAGCGTTATCAAGTAAAGACAAACAAAAGATCTACTCTATGGTGAATCAAATTCAAGGTGTTAAGAAGATTCACAATCAAATAAGAGTAGCCAGACTTACTTCCCTTGGCACCAAAACCCACGATACTTGGTTAACCACCAAAGTAAAATCAGAACTCCTTGCCGATGATCGTGTCGACGGTACGGCGATAAAAGTGGTAAGTGAAGACTCTGAAGTGTTTTTAATGGGCTTAGTCGGTCCAAAAGAAGCGGATGTCGCGGTAGACATTACGCGCCATGTTGGCGGTGTATCGCGTGTTTATAAAGCTTTTGAATTAAAATAAAACGAAAGCAAGTACTAAAAATCAGACATAAAAAAAAGAGGAGATACTCCTCTTTTTTTTTATGCTTACATTTGCTCTAAGGCACCGAAGTGAACAAACAATCATACTTTGGTTAAATAGTTTACTTAACCACGGATAGGGTCGGTTTGCCCTTCTTTTTAGGTGCTGATGCAGGCTTTTGTTCAGGAGCCACAGTTGGCTCTTCAGGGTACTCAACAGTAAATGATGAGCCAACGCCATTTTCTCTGGCATAAATAGCAATAAGAGCCTCATACGGTATGTATAGGTGCTCTAATTTACCGCCAAAACGGGCATTAAATTCAATAACTTCACCGGCCATTGAAATTCCACCGACCGATGCGGGGGAAATATTTAATACAATTTGTCCGTCGTTTATATACTGCTCAGGAACCATAACATTTGGATAATTGGCGTCGACCGCGATATATGGGGTCAATTCATTATCCAAAATCCAATCATAAAAAGCCCTAACCAAGTAGGGCTTATTAGAGGTCATTTCCATCGACATAACTTACGCCGGACGACCAAAACGCAATTCGCGCTCAGCATCAGTCAATGATGCTTGGAAAGATTCACGGTCAAACAAACGAATCATGTACGCTTTTAATTCTTGGCTACCTTGACCTGATAGTTCAATACCAAACGCCGGTAAACGCCATAACAGCGGTGCTAAGTAACAGTCAACTAAGCTAAACTCTTCGCTCATAAAGTATGGCGCTTCATTTAAAATTGGCGCAATGCTTAATAAGCTTTCACGTAATTCATTACGTGCTTTATCGGCTTCAGCAGCGCTACCTGAAATGATTTTTTGGGCCAATGTGTACCAATCACTTTCAATGCGATGCATCATCAAGCGACTGCGACCACGAGCAACCGGATAAACCGGCATCAACGGTGGATGCGGAAAGCGCTCATCAAGGTATTCCATGATGATTTTTGCTTCGTACAAAGCTAATTCACGGTCGATCAACGTAGGTACTGTACCGTAAGGATTTAAGTCTATTAAATCTTCAGGCAAGTTATCCATTTCTACCAAATGAATGTCAACACCGACACCTTTTTCTGCAAGTACTATACGCGTTTGATGCGAGTACATATCGTCGGCGTGAGAAAATAAGGTCATTACAGAACGTTTGTTGGCGGCTAGAGCCATAGATATTCTCCATAGATTTGTTTTTTATTACAGTACTTTACCATGATAACAAGTACGACAAAGGGACAGATACCAAATTACAATTTTGTAATTTGGTATTGCCCCAAAATAGATTAATTAGTGTAGAAAATTAGTGCACGTCGCGCCAATATTCTTTCTTCAATAAGTAACTTAAAATGAAGAAGATTACTAAAAATCCTAATACCCAGTAACCGATACGTTGGCGTTCAAGTTTGCTTGGCTCACCTGTGTATTCTAAAAAGTTAACCAAATCACGAACCATGTTGTCGTAATCAGCCGGGCTTAAAGTTCCAGGTTGTGTTAATACCAAATCATCGCGAGTTAAAGGGCGTTGTTGGTCTGATGGCAATTGTAGCATAGCTTTTGCTTCTGCTGTTAATTCTTGTACACCTTGTAGTTGTTGGAATACGTGAGGCATACCAACATCTTTAAACGCCACGTTATTAACCCCAAATGGGCGTTCAGAATCGGCATAAAACGAACGTAAATAGGTGTATAACCAATCACTGCCACCGCTCTTATAACGAGTCACCAATGTTAAATCTGGTGGCGCAGCACCAAACCAAGCAGCCGCTTCTTTGGCAGGCATGGTGTTGGTAATATGATCACCAACTTTTTCACCCGTATACATTAGGGTTTCAATGCCTTCTTTCTCGTCAATACCTAAGTCTTCAAATGTGCGATTGTAACGCTGATATTGAAGCTGGTGACAACCTAAACAGTAATTCATAAAGGTTTGAGCACCATTACGTAATGACTGTTTATCGCTTAAATCGTTATTCGCACTATCAAGTACGATAGAGCTACCCGCAGCAAATGCAAGCGTAGGGAGCAGGGTTAATAATGCAATTATTGTTCTTTTCATTATTTAGTCACTCTCTCTGGTACTGGTTTTGTCTGCTCGTTTTTCGAGTAGAACCACAAGGCAATGAAGAAACCAAAGTAGCCAAATGATGCAATACGGCCAACTAAGTTAGCTAAATCAGATGCTGGTAAGGTACCTAAAATACCTAGAATAATAAAGCTGATTGAGAACTGAACAATATTCAACAAGTGCCATTTGCTACGGAAACGGAATGACTTCACGGTACCACGGTCAAACCAAGGTAGTGCAAACAACATCGCAATCGCGGCAAACATCACAACCATACCAGCAAGCTTGTGTGGGATAACACGCAAGATGGTGTAAAACGGACCAAAGTACCATACTGGCACGATGTGCTCAGGCGTTTTAAGACCATTGGCTGGTTCAAAGTTTGGCGCCTCAAGGAAGTAACCACCACCCTCTGGAGCAAAGAACATAACCCAACAGAAAATAATTAAGAAACCAGCAACGCCCATAATATCTTTAACTGAGTAGTATGGGTGAAATGGAACCGCATCTACGATGTCGTACTTGCCGCTGTAGTGCTTGTGGAACTCAAATTTACTCTTGTCTGCGTCAGCAACTGTACCTTTTTTCTTTTTAATATCTGTTCCTTCAGGGTTATTTGAACCCACTTCGTGTAAAGCTAAGATATGTAAGAAAACTAATACAACTAAAACCAATGGCAAGGCAATAACGTGCAGTGCAAAGAAACGATTTAAGGTAGCACCTGAAATAACATAGTCACCACGGATCCATGTTGTTAGGTCATCACCAATAACAGGAATAGCACCAAATAAGGAAATGATTACCTGTGCCCCCCAGTAACTCATGTTACCCCATGGTAGTAAGTACCCCATGAAAGCTTCAGCCATAAGTACTAAGAAGATTAACATACCAAAGATCCACAGTAGTTCGCGTGGCTTTTGGTATGAACCGTAGATAAGGCCACGGAACATGTGTAGGTAAACGACGATAAAGAAGGCAGAAGCCCCCGTTGAGTGCATGTAACGTAGTAACCAACCGTAATCGACATCACGCATGATGTATTCAACCGAAGCAAACGCACCATCACCAGATGGTTCGTAGTTCATGGTCAGCCAAATACCGGTAACGATTTGGTTTACCAGTACCAGCATGGCTAAAGAGCCGAAGAAATACCAAAAGTTAAAGTTTTTTGGTGCCGGGTATTGAGCTAGGTGCTTATTCCAAGCTTCAGTTACCGGTAAACGCTTGTCTATCCAAGCCATAAAATCTGCAAACATTACGCTTCTCCTTTGCCGACACCAATAAGAAGGGTGCCTTCAGATGGGAAAGAGTGCTCAGGAACAACCAAGTTAAGTGGTGCTGGAACGCCCGCAAAAACTCGACCTGCCATATCAAATTTAGAACCGTGACATGGACAGAAAAATCCGTAGTCTACGCCTTCAACCTGCTCTGCAAAGTCACCTTTCTTGTAAGTTGGTGCACAACCTAAGTGGGTACAGACCCCTTCAGCAACTAATATCTCAGGGTTAATTGAGCGATATTGGTTCTGAGCATATTGAGGTTGCTGTGCTTCTTCCGATTTCGGATCAAGAAGCAAAGCTTCGTGGCCACCTAGGTTATCAATTATGTCTTTACTACGACGAACAATATAAATTGGTTTACCGCGATATTCAGCACGAATTAATTGGCCTTCAGCGATTTTACTAACATTTACTTCAACTGGAGCACCAGCGGCTTTCGCTTTGGCACTAGGATTCCAGGAAGCAATGAATGGCACAGCAGCACCTACAACGCCTGCACCGCCAACTACCGAAGTAGCTACAGTCAAAAAGCGTCGACGGCCGTTATTCACCGGCGCATTGCTCATTTCATTTCTCCAATACTTATAAAAACAAGTTTTCTGTTTAAAAAGGTGGTTTAACCGAAAATAGCGCCTTTCACTGACAAAAATCAAAGTAAAGGCTAATTTCATGTTAAAAATTTTGTCTATGATAAATAAGGTCACACCTTATTACAAGGTAAAACCATTATACATGTGTGCTTATTTTTAAGATCTGATGTTTTTTAAGCAACTGCAAAGTTATGTCGTTACTATTTCAATTTTTTGGCTAAAAAAATGCAAAAAAAAACCGACCCAAAGGCCGGTTTTGCAATAAACAATACGTAAATATAAATATTAACGTTTTGAGAATTGTGGACGTTTACGTGCTTTATGTAAACCAACTTTCTTACGTTCAACACGACGTGCATCACGAGTAACGAAGCCAGCTTTACGTAAATCAGAACGTAGAGTTTCGTCAAATTGCATTAGAGCACGAGTGATACCGTGACGGATTGCACCCGCTTGACCAGAAATACCACCACCAGTTACAGTGATGTTTAGGTCAAACTTTTCTAACATTTCAACTAACTCAAGCGGTTGACGAACAACCATACGAGCTGTTTCACGACCGAAGTAAACAGAGATGTCACGTTTGTTGATAGTGATTGCACCGTTACCAGCTTTCATAAACACACGAGCTGTAGAGCTCTTGCGACGACCAGTACCGTAATATTGATTATCAGCCATTGTCTATAGCTCCAAAACTTTAGGTTGTTGTGCCGCATGCTTGTGCTCAGCACCAGCATACACTTTTAATTTACGGTACATGTCACGACCTAGAGGGCCTTTAGGTAACATGCCTTTAACTGCAAACTCAATTGCACGCTCTGGCGCTTTTTCGATTAGCTTTTCAAAGCTAATTTGCTTAAGACCACCAGGGAATTCAGTATGCGAGTAGTAAATTTTACCTTTCGCTTTGTTACCAGTTACTTTAACTTTCTCAGCGTTGATAACAACGATGTAATCACCGGTGTCAACGTGAGGTGTGTATTCTGGCTTGTGCTTGCCACGTAAACGTAGAGCAATCTCAGTAGCGATACGACCAAGAGTTTTATCTTCGGCGTCCACTAAAAACCATTCGCGTTGTACGCTTTCTGGTTTAGCTGTAAAAGTTTTCATTAAAAAACCCATTTTAAATTAAGTTACATAAAAAAATAACCAAGTATGGTTATTGGTTTAAATAGACTACGCATTTACCCCTTCGAGTATCGAGTCCGATGCTTTTTCAAGCGTTGTAACGTTGGGAGCCGCGAATTATATAGATATTTTTGAAAAAAATCACGCATATTTTTTAAACTATTTAATTTTTTTCAATAAAATAAGAAAAATTACTTCACTAATCGGCCGCTATCAGTCTAAACATATGGTTTTCCGGCTTTTTCCTAGCTCACCTCTGATCATAATCCCATGGCTCCTAGGGGATATGCTGACAACATAAATAATCATGCGATTGCATTTCTTGCAGTCTTGATAGGCACCGTTTGAATTCAAATTCTAAGCTACCGTTTTGATACAGATCTTCCATAGGAACTTCTGCCGAAATGATCAATTTAACTTTACGTTCATAAAATTCATCCACCATCGCAATAAAACGACGAGCGCTGTCATCGCTATCACCGTTCATTTGAGTCACATTAGCCAACAACACGGTATGATAAAGTCGACTCAACTCCATATAGTCTAGCTGACTGCGGGCGCTTTCACACAGTTGCGAAAATTCAAAATGAACCACCCCATCGGCCTCTTCAACAGTTTGTAGCAAGCGATGATTGATTTCTATGGCTTTAGCTTTTTCGCCATGCTCAGACGCCAATTGTTTAAAGTAGCGCTCTAAATTGTCATCGGCCGCTTGATCTAACGGAAAATGGTAGATCTCGGCTTGTTCTAATGTCCGTAATCGATAGTCAATACCACTATCGACATTCACCACGTCGCAGTGTTGATTAATTAACTCGATTGCGGGTAAAAACCTTGCTCGTTGTAAGCCATTGCGATAAAGCTCATCGGGTATAATATTTGATGTTGCGACCAGAATAACGTGATGCGCAAACAACTCCTCAAATAAAGTGCCCAGTAACATAGCATCGGTAATATCGGACACAAAAAATTCATCAAAACAAATGATTTGGGTTTCTTCGGCCAGTTTTTTGGCTATTATTTTTAGCGGATCGGATTGACCATGAAGCTGCTTTAACTCTTCATGTACACGGTGCATAAAGCGATGAAAATGCACCCTCATTTTTTGTTCAAACGGTAAACTGTCAAAAAACGTATCGACTAAATAGGTTTTGCCGCGACCAACACCACCCCAAAAGTACAGTCCTTTAATCCTCTTTTGCTCGGTTTGACCTAACTTTTTAAACCACTTTTTCAACCAACTCTCAGAGCGAGATGTTGCTACTGGAAGAGCTTGTAAGTCATCAAATAAACGTTGTAAATGTTTAACCGCATTTTCCTGAGCACTGTCATATTCAAAGTTAGGTTGTTGTAAATCTTGCTGATATTTTTGAAGAGGCGTAAGTTTTATCATTGTTGTACTGCTGTTACTGACTAGTCGGACCATTGCACCGCAAGAAATTGATGTGTAATGTGTTATTAAACGCTATTATAAAAGAAAAGTCGTGGCTGATAACAGTGACGCTTGATGAAAACATGTCATTTGATGACGATTTCCCACAATTTTGGTTTTAAAAGGATACATCTATGGAATTTCTTTATTTTTTTATTGGTATCGCAGTAGGCGCCTTAAGTGGCTTTTTTGTCAGTAAAAAATTATCAGCTTCGGAGCAGGACTTTAAATTACTCGAGCAAGAGTCGCAAAAAACCAAAATGACTTTCGAACAATATCAGCAAGAAGTTGCCGAGCATTTGGAGCAATCGGCGCACATGTTGGCTCAAATGAACAGCGCTTGTCACTCTGCTATGGAACAGATGGAAAAAAGTACCCAATTATTGAAAAAAGCCAATACTGAACAGCCGGTGATGCCATTTTTCTCAGAAGAAGCCGAACAACACATTCGTTCTAACAGTGCCCGAACCAAACGCCATAAAAGCATAGAAGCGCCAGCCCCGACAGAACAACCAAGAGACTACTCTTCCGATCCGAGTGGGATCTTTTCTGATCAAAAACAAATTGTTACAAACAACTAAAATAGTCTCCCTGCCCTGGTGGAACTTTTCTTAACCACCAAAGTCAATTAAATCATTAGAGAACCTGTTGAAATTCTTCAGGTTCAACACTATCTAATACCAATACCATTAAGTTTTTGCACAACACAGAGTGACATCAGAAGTTCATTAACACGTTAAATTTTTTAGCATAGTCATTCTATGGTATAAAAATTTAAAGCCATTAATAACTATCTGATCCACTCCCAAAGAGCGAATTTTAAAGGTTTTTATTCTGCCTTATTGATTTTGACAAGGGAATGACCATTGCCTGCAATCAATAACTGGTCGCAAAACCTTGATATTTTCTTGAGTGAGCAAAAACTTAGTGGGATTGGTATAATATTTACCCACTCAATTTGCTACACTTTATTCAACTTGGGTGAGTTTTAATTTTTACCGTAAACCTCAACAGCAGGTTTGATTGCACAACACTATTGAATAACACGATTTAGTCTGGCTGATTTACCCTTGTCAGACCTCAGCCAATTGAGCGTGTTCGCAAAGTAGTTCGTATAAAAATTAGAATGATCATTTGGAGCTCTAACGCTATGACAAAAATATCAACCATCACTCGCATTGCATTGATTGCCGGTACGTTAAGCTTATTACCCGTAACAGCAACAGCAGCCTTACCTTTTTCTATTGGTGGTCAAAAACTACCAAGTTTGGCGCCCATGCTTGAACAAGCCACACCGGCTGTTGTCAGTATATCTGTGGCGGGTACGCAAGAAGTTAATCAGCAAATCCCAGATGCCTTTCGATTTTTCTTTGGTCAACGACGGGGACAACAACAACCTCAAGAGCGCCCATTTCGAAGCTTAGGCTCTGGGGTGATTATCGATGCTGATAAAGGCTATATTGTCACCAATCACCATGTTATCGATCAAGCCGATGAAATCATCATAACATTAAAAGATGGTCGTCAAGTTGAAGCGAAAAAAATCGGTTCAGACTCTCAATCTGATATTGCTCTATTACAAATAGAATCGGATGATTTAACAGAAATTGGCATAGCCGATTCTGATGAGCTTCGAGTTGGTGATTTTGCCGTTGCTATTGGTAGCCCTTTTGGTTTAGGTCAAACCGTGACTTCAGGGATTGTTAGTGCGCTAGGGCGAAGTGGTCTTAACATTGAAAATTTTGAAGACTTTATTCAAACAGATGCAGCGATTAACAGTGGTAACTCTGGTGGCGCATTAGTCAATTTACGGGGCGAGTTGATTGGCATCAACACCGCTATTTTAGGCCCTAATGGCGGTAATGTCGGGATTGGTTTTGCCATCCCCAGTAACATGATGAAAAACCTAATTAATCAAATCATTGAGTACGGTGAAGTAAGACGCGGTGTCCTTGGCATTACCGGCAGTTCCATAAACTCCGAGTTAGCCAAGGCGATGGATCTTGAAACAAATCAAGGTGGGTTTGTAAGCCAAGTAACACCAAACTCTGCGGCCGAAGAAGCAGGGTTGAAAGCCGGGGACATTATTACCAAAGTTAATGGTAAAAAAATCAAAAACTTCAATGAACTACGTGGAAAAATCGGCTCTATTGGGGCTGGTAATACCGTTGACATCACCTTTTTACGCGATGGCGATGAGAGGGAAGTTAAAGTCACCTTAAAATCAATACCTGACGCGAACATCGCAGCGTCTAGTCTTCACCCGATGTTAGACGGCGCCGAATTGAGCAGTAACACCAACGGGCTTGGAGTGATAGTCAACGACGTCGAACCGCAATCACGAGCCGCCGCCGTTGGCTTAAAAAAAGGCGACATTATTGCAGGTGTTAACCGTTCAAGAGTTGAAAACCTTGGCGAATTACGAAGCGCGCTTGATGGCATCAATGGGGTGGTAGCACTCAATATAATTCGTGGTAAAACCGAACTTTACTTAATGATTAATTAAGTTTGCATAACGGTAAAAAGGTGCGAGTAAGCTTCAATTTCTCGCGCCTTACTTACATTTTAATAAGCTAGTCTGGAATTTTTCATTTCGCTCTATCTAATATGGCCTTTATGTTGCTCGCACAATGACGTATAAATATTAATTAATAAGTGCTACCATTTAACAAAATGTGAATAATAAACCCTTGATCCTTTGAAAATAATTTCTCTTTTATCTTATATCCTCAGAGCCTGTAGCTACGGTGTGTTAACCGCTGTGGTGTTGCTTATTCTTATCCCTGATTTACGTAATGGCAACGATGTCTCTTTTGATATTTTTTCACCTTCAACGAAAAAAACACCACCAATATCTTACGCCAGTGCCATCGCCAAAGCAGCACCAGCGGTTGTAAATATCTATTCTGAAACGATTGAATCTAGCCCGCGCTATCGCAATACCCAAATTCAACGCGTAAAACTTGGCTCAGGCGTTATTATGGACTCTAGGGGCTATATCTTAACCAACTACCATGTGGTCCTAAACGCCGAGCAAATCACGGTGGTACTGCAAGACAGCACACTGCTAAGCGCCGAGCTCATAGGTAAGGACTTACTGACCGATTTGGCAGTATTAAAAGTTCAAGCACAAAACCTGCCAACCATTCCTGTTGAAGAGGGGTTGACTCCTCTCGTTGGCGACGTCGTCCTAGCTATAGGTAATCCATTAAACCTGGGGCAAACGGTTACACAAGGAATAATATCTGCGACCGGTCGAAACAGTTTAAGCTCGTCGAGCTATCGTGAGTTTTTACAAATGGATGCGGCAATCAATGATGGCAATTCTGGAGGTGCGTTAGTCAATTCCAACGGTGATTTGGTGGGTATAACCACAGCGCAATTTAAACGTTCAAATCCACAGTTAAACATTCAAGGAATTTTCTTTGCCATTCCTTATAAGTTAGCGGCCAGCGTTATGGAGCAATTAATTCGCAACGGTCGGGTTATTCGCGGTTGGTTAGGGATCGTATCACAGCGTTATAACGTTCAACTCAAAGGTTTGGTTATCGATTCATTAACAGAGCAAAGTCCGGCAGAAAAAGCCGGTTTATTGGCTGGTGACGTGATTTATCAAATCGATAACATCAATATTGAAAGCATTAACCATGCCCTCGATATTATTGCCGAAACTGCCCCTGGTAGCACTTTGGATTTTGGCGTTATAAGACAAAATCAACGCATTATGATCCCGGTAAAAATTGAAGAATTGCCAAACTAAATTCAAACATTGTCTAATAACTAAATAAAATGTACAAAAAAAGCCGGTGATACCGGCTTTTTTTTGTTTAGTGTGGTCGTATTGTACACACTTGGCAATGATATTAGCTGTTCTTAACTCGAACAATATTGGCGCCAAGCTTTTGTAGCTTATCTTCAATATGTTGATAACCACGATCAATATGATAGATTCTATCGACAATGGTTTCACCACGAGCGACAAGCCCAGCAATCACTAGGCTTGCAGATGCTCTTAAATCGGTTGCCATCACTTGGGCAGCGTTTAACTGCTCAACCCCTACCGAGATTGCTGTATTGCCCTCAAGCTTGATGTCAGCGCCCATACGTTGCAATTCTGGTACGTGCATAAAGCGATTTTCAAAAATCGTTTCTGTGGTGGTAGCTGTCCCTTGTGCAATCGCATTTAGGGTGACAAATTGCGCTTGCATATCGGTTGGAAAGGCCGGATGTGGCGCGGTACGAATATCCACAGCTTTCGGACGCGAAGTCATGGTTAACTCAATCCAGTTTGTGCCAACCTCAATTTTTGCCCCGGCTTCTTTTAGCTTACTTAAGACAGCATCTAACGCGCTAGGATCTGTATTTAAACAACGGATCTTACCTCCGGTAACCGCGGCTGCGACCAAAAAGGTACCGGTTTCAATGCGATCAGGCATGACATCGTAATCACAACCCGTTAGGCGCTCTACCCCTTCAATGGTTAACATGTCGGTGCCTTCACCACTGATTTTAGCCCCCATCGCATTTAGGAAGTTAGCTAAATCAACAATTTCGGGTTCGCGCGCTGCGTTTTCAATAACGGTTGTGCCTTCGGCTAGAGCTGCAGCCATCATCAAGTTTTCAGTTCCGGTAACACTCACGGCATCCATAAAGATGGTTGCACCTTGAAGACGGCCTTCCTTTTTAGCAATAATGTAGCCATTTTCAACCGTAATATCAGCGCCCATTTGTTTTAGGCCTTGAATATGTAAATCAACCGGTCTTGCGCCTATTGCACAACCGCCGGGTAATGACACCTCTGCGTGGCCAAAACGGGCAAGCAATGGTCCTAGAACGAGAATAGAAGCTCGCATGGTTTTAACCAAATCGTATGGAGCTAAGCAATTATTGATATTGCTGGCGTCAATTTCGACACTATTTTGCGCACTCCAAGCAACCTTTGCTCCAAGTTCGGATAATAATTTTAAAGTCGTGTTGATATCATTTAATTTTGGCACATTACCGATGTGAGTCGGTGATTCTGCCAAGATAGTTGCCATTAAGATAGGAAGGGCGGCATTTTTGGCACCACTAATAATTACATCACCGTGTAATTCGTTACCGCTGTTTATGCTAAATGAGTCCAATGAAAATTCTTCTATATGTAAAGTTTACGATGGGAGATTAAACATTTTTTCACGGCGCCATTGCTCGTTTGTAAATGTTTTAATGGTTACAGCGTGGATCACACCTTGGTTTATCGCCTCTGATAATGGCGCATACACTGTTTGTTGCTTTTTCACTCGGCTCATATCAGCAAACATGTCTGATACAGCCATAATTGTACATTGCGACCCATCAAAGGTTACGTGTAAATCAGATAGGTCTAATGCTTCGTTAAGCATCGACTTTATTTCGTTGACGTCCACTTCAATTATCTCCAATTAATAGAACCAGGTAAGCTTACCCAGTTATGTTATTGCCAAGGTAGAAAGTCGTATACCTGGCTTAATTTTGCAAGTTTAACCAATTCTTGTGGTGGTTGGGAATAGGTTAGCGAAATTTGGTTGTTTAAAGCGTATTCATTTAAGCAGATCAACCACGCTAACCCGGCCGTATCTATTTTATTAATTGATGATAAATCAATAACTGGATTTGGATTATCGATGACTTCTTGAAAATACTTATTTTGCTTGCCGATAATACTGTGTTGGCTTAATTCACCGACAATGGCCAGCTGACCATCGTCGATAACAGATACACTAAATTGATTTGCCAAAACTAACTCCCGGCTTGTTCCTGTATTTTAGTATTAAGATTTTCACCGTCTTTGAATTCAATCTTACGTTTGCTCTTTTCAAGTAGCATTTCGGTCACTCTAGGAACACCATTTTGAGCAAGAATACTGCGTAACTCTTTTGTTTTGCTGTCCAACATGCTGATGCCTTCAGCCACTAGGTCATACGCCTGCCACTCATTAGTCTTGTTATTGAGTCGCACTTTAAAAACGAGATTTATAATATTACCTTCGCCCATAAGAATATCGACAGGAACCATCACGATGCTTTCTTTGTCGATTTCCTTAATTGGATTAAACACCACTTCTTGGTTGTCGTATAAGGTAAAAACCTGAGCGTAGGAAGTAATTAAATACTCTCTAAAAGCGACAAGAAAGTCCTTAAGTTCTTCTTTTGATGCCGACTTACGGTAGTTACCAAGTACTTTTAAGCCCGCATATTGATAAAAAACATAAGGCATCAACTCTTCACGAACGATGTCTTTAAGTAATTCTGGGTTTTTCTTAATTTCAGCCTCTTCATTAGCAAAGCGCTTAAAGGTGATATCACCCACTTGCTGAATTAATTGATAGGGGTTTTTGGCATTAATTTGCTCAGCAGTCGCATGGTGACTAAAACCAAGAATTAAACAGGTAAACACCCAAAATTGCCATAATGGCTTAGTAATACGTCTCATATAGCTTTCCTGTTAAATTAATCTTCAGCCTGACTAAATAAAAACTGTCCGATAAGCTCTTCCAACACAATGGCTGATTTTGTGTCTTCGATGTAGGACTCAGGTTCTAAAATACCAATCCCTAAGTCTTCATCAATAAAGCCTGGATCCAATCCAATGTACTGCTCTCCTAGCAGACCTGCCGTTAAAATTGATAACGATGCAGCTTCTGAAAATTGATTATATTGCGAGTAAATGTTTAGCGTAACAATAGGAATATAATCTTCTGCGTCCAAGGTTATATTTGAAATTCGACCAACAACAACGCCCCCAACCTTGACCGGTGAACGTACTTTTAAGCCACCGATATTGTCGAATTTTGCATACAACTTGTAGGTTTCGCCATTCCCTTTTATACCAGAATTCGCCACATTAAGCGCCAAAGAAATAAAGGCTGCAAGACCAAGTGCAACAAACAAACCAACAAAAATTTCTATTTTTTTCGACATAATGTCAAACCACCAATTTAAATAACCATTATGCTCTGGGTTTAATTAAGCATAATATTGAATTGCGTTATAATCCAAAAGGCTTGAAGGGTGCTTTCTACTCCCTGCTAAGCCTCAACTCATACGTGATAAATTTGTTTTGCGCTCAGTTAGGTAAACATTAACGCGGTTAAAACAAAATCAAGCCCTAATACCACCAGCGAGGATTGCACCACACACGAAGTGGTTGCGCGACTGATACCTTCCGATGTTGGTACACAGTCGTAACCTTTGTGCACCGCAATCCAGGTTACTGCAAATGCAAATACCATCGCTTTTATGGTGCCATTGTAGATGTCAGCCATATCCACTTGATCTTGCATAACCGACCAAAACGTTCCTTGGTCAACCCCAAGCCAAACCACGCCAACAAGGTGTGACCCCAATATCCCCACCATGGAAAAAATCGCCGCTAATAACGGCATACAAAAGAACCCCGCCCAAAATCTTGGCGCGATAACCCGATGCAGAGGATCAACAGCCATCATTTCTAAACTGGATAATTGCTCTGTTGCTTTCATCAAGCCAATTTCTGCAGTTAAAGCAGATCCTGCCCTTCCAGCAAAAAGTAACGCCGTCACCACCGGACCTAACTCTCTGAGTAATGACAAAGCGACCATCGGCCCTAAGCTTGCTTCTGCACCATAGTCAATAAGTACTCCATGCCCTTGCAAAGCCAAAACCATGCCGATGAACAAGCCAGAGACCACGATGATGATTAAGGATAAGACCCCTACCGAATACACCTGTTGTAAGAATAACGGCCAACCTTTCTTAGGGTTTGGCAAATGCGCAATCGCAGATAGCAGCGTAATGACAGCCCGGCCTAATCCCGCTAGGAGCTCTAACGTTCGACGCCCCAACAATTGAATACTTGCTATCATTTACCTTTCTCTTTGAACAAATTCTGTTTGTAATCTTTGGCTGGAAAATGAAATGGTACCGGACCATCATCTTCGCCATTTATAAATTGTTGTACCAATTCAGATTGTTGGGCCAATATTTCATCAGCGGTACCTTCACCAATAACCTTTTGTTCAGCAACAATATAGATGTAATCCGCAATGCTCATCACTTCTTTAACATCGTGCGATACCACCACCGAGGTGAGCCCGAGTGCATCGTTAAGATCTTTGATCAAGCGAACAATAACCCCCATAGATATTGGGTCTTGGCCAGCAAAAGGCTCATCGTAAAGAATCAAATCTGGATCTAAGGCTATGGCGCGAGCTAACGCAGCACGACGCGCCATACCGCCTGAAAGTTCACTCGGTTTCAAATCTTTAGCGCCGCGCAAACCAACCACTTCCAATTTCATTAATACCATTTTATCAATGATATCTTCTGGTAGTTTTGTATGTTCTCGGATAGGAAAAGCGACATTTTCATAGACACTCATGTCAGTAAATAGTGCCCCTGATTGAAACAACATGCTCATTTTTTTGCGCGTTTGATACAACTGGTTACGGCTTAAACTAGGAATGTTTTGCCCAGCAAATAAAATCTCACCAGAGTGTGGTTTAAGTTGACCACCAATTAACCGCAACAACGTTGTTTTACCAATACCACTTGGTCCCATAATGGCAGTCACTTTGCCTTTGGGAATCTTTAAGCTGATATTGTCATAGATACAGCGCTGTTCCCGAAAAAAGCTCAGATTTTTAATTTCGACTAGGGTATTTGACATATGATGATGCGAGCTATACTCATTGTTTTTCATTTAGTAACACCAAATTCTACCTGAGGACAGAGCCACTTGCATCACAAAAACGTAAATATTTATGAATAACGAGGGTCGGTATTTTTTTGTATTCAATTCTTTATCCTTGTTAGGAGCACGAAATGGTTTTGCTTAAAGGTTTGGGCAGTTTAATAAATTTCAACGCCCTAACGAGATATTTTGTGAAATAATAACCCGCTCCAACGAGGCGACGTTAGTAAATTCAAATCCTGTTTGTCGTAAAATGAATGCCGTTAACAAAACCATTTAATGACAACACTGTCATCAGTAAACAACGCCCAAGAGGATTTTTAATCCCGATAAAACAACATAATATTGACCTTTACGGGTGATTTCTGTGTAAGGTTTATTTATAAAGCGAAGTAATTTAAATTTTTATCTACAAATAGAGCATTAGGTCTTTCCATTTGTCTCGTTTAAAGCGACAATTTATGGCTATAACAATGGAGCAACGAATGTTCATCGAAGTAATCATTTTAGTTTTATCATTAATTGCGCTGGTTTGGAGTGCAGATAAATTTGTTTTTGGCGCTGCTGCAGTTGCTAAAAACTTTGGTATTTCACCATTAATTATTGGCTTGACCATTGTCGCTATGGGTTCATCAGCTCCCGAGATGATGGTCGCTGCAACAGCGGCCCTTGAAGGCAGTTCCGATACCGCAATTGGTAACGTCCTAGGTTCTAATATAACCAACATTGCTTTAGTACTAGGTGCGACTGCCCTTGTTAAACCCCTGATGGTGAGCTCTAGCACACTTAAGCGCGAATTACCTTTACTGTTGTTGGTTACCTGTATTTCAGGTTATATGCTGTATGACTTAAATTTTACGTTTATTGAAGGCTTGTTATTAATGCTAGGGTTTATCATGTTTATCAGCACCCTACTTGTCTATTCGATAAAACAAAGTAAAGAGCAAAAAAATACCGATAAAATGTTGATAGAGGCGGAATTAGAGTTACCTGACTCTGTCAGCAATGCGACCGCATTTTTCTGGTTAATCATTGGGATGGTGCTACTTCCGCTCAGTGCTGACTACCTTGTTAATTCAGCCAGTGCCATTGCTAAGGTATTGGGCATGAGTGATTTGGTTATCGGCTTGACGATTATCGCCATTGGCACGAGCTTGCCTGAATTAGCCGCGAGTATCGTCAGTTTACTTAAAAAAGAAGACGATTTAGCTTTGGGTAATATCATTGGTTCAAATTTATTCAACATTTTGGCGGTATTAGCACTCCCCGGTTTAATCGCCCCTGGGGCCGTCGACCCAGAAGCGGCAAGTCGTGATATTCCGTTTATGATTGCCATCACCCTACTGCTGTTTTTCTTATGTTTCAGTCGCCGACGTGGTTTTAGAGTAACTCGCGTCAAAGGCGCTGTATTATTTATCTGTTTTATTATTTATCAATACCTTATTTTCAGCTAAGCCTAAGGTAGTGAGGGAAAACTATGCCACACGCAGAAGAATTTAAACGACTTGGCTCGCAAGTAATAGAAATAGAACAACAAGCGATAGCAAACTTACAAAATTTTATTGATGATCAGTTTGCCCTTGCCTGCAAAAAAATGTACGAGTGTACCGGCCGTGTTGTCGTTATTGGCATGGGAAAGTCGGGACACATCGGTGGTAAAATTGCGGCGACTCTGGCCAGTACCGGTACCCCTGCTTTTTTTGTCCACCCTGGTGAAGCAAGCCATGGCGATCTAGGCATGATCACCACCGATGATGTGGTATTAGCCATTTCAAACTCTGGCGAGACCAATGAAATATTGGCCATATTGCCCGTCATTAAACGCATTGGCTGCACTCTTATCGCAATGTCTGGCAACCCTCAGTCAACCTTGGCCAACCTTGCCGATTGCCATATTTGCATTAAAGTGCCAAAAGAGGCTTGCCCTTTAGGCTTAGCACCAACGTCAAGTACAACAGCCACCCTGGCGATGGGCGATGCCTTGGCTGTGGCGCTGTTAAATGTGAAAGGTTTTACCGCTGATGATTTTGCGTTATCACATCCTGGCGGTAGTCTAGGCAAACGTTTATTACTTCGCCTTAGCGATATTATGCACACCGATGAGCGAATTCCAAAAATCAACGAAACAGCATTAATCAAAGACGCTTTAGTGGAAATGTCTACCCAAGGTTTGGGAATGACGGCCGTGGTTAACGCGCAAGATAAATTAGTGGGTTTATTTACCGATGGCGATTTAAGACGTATCCTTGATGAAGAAATCAATATTCATACTGCACAAATACGTGCTGTAATGACTCGGAACCCCATTGTTGCTCATGCCGATATGCTCGCCGCACAAGCATTAAAATTAATGGAAGACAAAAGTATCAATGGTTTGATCATCGTCAACCAACATCAGGTTCCAATTGGCGCCATGAATATGCATGATATATTAAAAGCTGGAGTTCTCTAAGTGACCGCAGATTCAATGAACATGACAGACACATTATACGGTCAAGTAGCCGATAAAATTATTGCCAAAGCTAATCAAATTAAGCTTTTAGTGTGTGACATCGACGGTGTCTTTTCCGATGGTCGAATTTATCTGGGTAACGACGGTGAAGAATTAAAGGCGTTCAATACCAAAGACGGTTTTGGCATAAAAGCCTTGGCTCAATTTGGTATTGAAGTGGCGGTTATAACGGGCCGCAACTCAAATATTGTCACCAATCGAATGCAAGCATTAAACGTTAAGCACATTATTCAAGGGCAAGAAGATAAACTTCCCGCGCTTGAGTTCATTCGCCAAAACTTGGAACTAAGCCCTGATCAAATTGCCTATATAGGTGACGATGTGCCAGATTTAGCCTGTATCGAATACGTTGGTTTAGGGGTTGCGGTAAATGATGCCCACCCGCTGGTAGTCCAAGCGGCTGATTACGTGACCCTATTAAACGGTGGTTTTGGCGCGGTTAGAGAGCTTTGTGACTTAATTCTCCAAAGCCAAGGTAAATTAGCCTTGGCAAAAGGCAGCAGTGTATGAGTCGGTTGCATACCATTTCAACCATCATTTTTGCCATTGCCATCATGATTTATGGCTACATTCAATGGCAAAAGTCGATGATGGATGAAACCGAGCCTGTCGCTGATAAAAATATTCCTGACTTTATTGCCCAGAGTTTGAGTTCCAATCAATATGATATTGATGGTAAATTAAGTCATACTATTTACGCAGATGAAATGACCCACTTTGCCGATGAACAGCAGACGCTCTTTAAGAAGCCTCGTTTTACCATTTACCTTGGTGAAGGCAAGCCTAATTGGACTATTTCAGCATTATCAGGCTCATTAACGGCAACCAATCAATTAACCTTGTCAAACCAGGTGAGATTGATTTCCAGTGATGAAAATGGCTTTATAAAAGAAATACAGGGTGAAGAACTGTCGATGGATTTGGTGGTAAAAGAGATCACCTCAGACCAAGAGATAATCATGAAAGGGCGAGACTTTACCCTCTATGGGGCCGGACTTTTCGTTGATATTAATTCTACTCAAATGACCATAAGTGAACATGTTAAAACTATTTACAAAAAACATGCCTATTAAGGCGCTCATCGGCTTAACCGTTATATTAGCAAGCCCAATTACAGTCGCTTGGGATAAAGACCTGGACCAAGAAATTGTGATTGTCGCTAAACGCCAATCCAGTGATTTAAAAAATAAAGTGGCCAATTACATTGAAGATGTGAAAATCACCCAAGGAAGTTTGACCATTGAAGCAGACTTAGTACAAGTTGCGCAAAATGGTGATGGTGACAACAAATCTTACTTAGCCAAAGGCAAGCCGGCAAGGTTTAGTCAGTTATTAGAAGATGGTCAGCTAATCGAGCTTAAAGCGAATGAGATTTCTTATTCCCCTAGCACCAACACGATAACCATTAAGGGTAATGCATCGGTAAGTCAAGAAGGCAGTATGGTGCGCGGAGATATTATTACCTATAACACCGAAACCGAGCAGTTAACCGCAGAAAGCAGTGAAAGTGTCACCACCATTTTAAAGCCTGACAGCAAAGTTCCTGCAAAAGATGAAAAACCAACAGAGCAATAACACATAATGACTTCGGTATTAAAAGCAGAAAATTTAGCTAAATCATACAAAGGTAGAAAAGTTGTTAAAGATGTCAGTCTGACCGTAAACGCGGGTCAGGTTGTTGGCTTACTCGGCCCTAATGGGGCGGGTAAAACCACCTCTTTTTATATGATTGTGGGTTTGGTTCCTAGCGACCAAGGTAGAGTTAGCCTAAATGGTGATGATTTAACCTTATTACCCATGCATGAGCGAGCTCGCAAGGGCTTAGGTTATTTGCCGCAAGAAGCATCGATATTTCGTAAACTCACCGTTGCCGATAACATTATGGCTATTTTGCAAACACGCAAAGATTTAAACGCAGATCAACGACAAGAAAAGCTGGAAGCTTTGGTCGAAGAATTTAATATTGCCCACATCATAGATAATACCGGTCAAAGTTTATCTGGTGGTGAACGGCGCCGGGTCGAAATCGCTAGAGCATTGGCGGCCGATCCACAATTTATCTTACTTGATGAACCTTTTGCAGGTGTTGATCCGATTTCGGTTGGCGATATTAAAAAAATAATTTTACATCTTAAAAATCGTGGTATCGGGGTATTAATTACCGATCATAATGTGCGTGAAACTCTTGACGTATGTGAGCATGCTTACATCGTTAGCCATGGCGAACTTATCGCTGAAGGGGATGCACAGCAAGTGTTAAATAACCAGCAAGTACGTGATGTATACCTTGGTGAGAAATTCACGCTATAGTTATATAACAAACCGATAAAAAATGTATCAGAAACGTCAGGTTTAGCCTGAGTAAAATGGAAGTATTTCAAACATAATGAGACCTAGTCTTCAGCTCCGAATGGGGCAGCATTTAACGATGACACCTCAACTGCAACAAGCGATAAAGTTGTTGCAGCTCTCCACGTTGGATTTACAACAAGAAATCCAAGAAGCCCTTGATAGCAATCCTTTACTTGAAGTCGATGAAACACAACCAATGGACAGCAACGGTGGTGATGAGTTTGACAAAAAAGTCAGCGAAGAAACAGCGCACGCTAACAGCGACAGTCACGATGATGCCAATATCAACTCCGACGAAGTCAGTACATCAGAACAACTCAGTTCAGATGAAATCCCCCAAGATCTTAACGTCGATACAACGTGGGAAGAAAGTTTCAGCGCTGGGGTATCAAACACCGGACTAAAGTCGTCTTCAGATGATGAATACACCTATCAAGGCGAAACAACCGAGTCAATTAGAGATCACTTACTTTGGCAGATGGAGTTAACACCATTTTCAGACACTGACCGCACCATCGCGGTGGCGATTATTGATGCCATTGATGACAGTGGTTATTTGACCATCACAACCGAAGATGTGTTGGCAAGCCTTGGCGATGACGAGGTTGAACTTGACGAAGTTGAAGCGGTATTAAAACGCATTAACATGTTCGACCCGATTGGCGTGGGCGCTCAATCAATCAGTGATTGCTTAATTATTCAGTTAAATCAGTTTGACTCCAATACCCCATATTTAAAAGAAGCCAAACAAATCATTAAAGATCATATTGAGCTTTTGGGTAATCGTGATTATCGCCAATTAATGCGCAAGACTCGCCTTAAAGAACCACAACTGAAAGAGGTTATGCTGTTAATTCATAGCCTTAACCCTCGACCAGGTGATGTTATTGTCGCCAATGATGAGCAATACATTGTACCCGATGTAAGTGTGTTTAAGAAAAATGGCCGCTGGGTTGTTGAACTTAACCCAGATACCGCACCAAGGCTTGGGATAAATCAGCAATATGCTTCTTTGACTAAATCGAGAAACACCGATGAAAGCCAATTTGTGCGTTCCCATTTGCAAGAAGCTAAGTGGTTTATTAAATCCCTTGAAAGTCGAAATGATACCTTATTAAAAGTGTCAAATTGCATTGTTCAACGCCAACAAGCGTTCTTTGAACATGGCCCTGAAGCAATGCGTCCGATGGTTTTAAATGATATTGCTGAAGCAGTAGAAATGCACGAATCAACAATATCTCGAGTCACCACTCATAAGTACATGCACACCCCAAGAGGTATTTTTGAATTAAAATATTTCTTTTCAAGTCATGTCAGTACAGAAAACGGTGGTGAATGCTCTTCAACCGCGATACGAGCCTTGATTAAAAAGCTCGTCGACGCTGAGATCCCAAGCAAGCCATTAAGCGACAGTAAAATGGCGCAGTTACTTGCCGATCAAGGCATTAATGTTGCACGCAGAACGATAGCTAAATATCGAGAATCTTTGGCTATTCCACCTTCTAACCAACGTAAAAGCTTATTGTAGCTTTGAATAAAAGGAAAACGCTTATGCAAATTAATCTATCTGGGCATCATGTAGACGTCACCGACTCTATGCGCAACTATGTTGAGTCTAAGTTTGAAAAATTAGAGCGGCATTTTGATCATATTAATAATGTTCAAGTGTTTTTAAAGGTTGAGAAGTTAGAGCAAATTGCCGAAGCAACTTTACATGTTAACGGTGGCGAAATATTTGGCTCATCATCCGATCAAGATATGTATGCTGCTATTGATGCACTTATTGATAAATTGGACAGACAGGTTTTAAAATACAAAGCCAAACTTACCAAACATTAATTATGAATTTAACAGAATTACTCACTCCAGACTGCACCGTGTGTGCAGTCCCTGGCACCAGCAAAAAGACCGTCCTAGAACACATCAGCAAACTGGCCAGCCAAAAAATAAGAACAAGCAGTGAAAAAGAGTTACTCAATACGTTATTAAATCGTGAAAAGCTTAGTAGTACAGGCATTGGTAACGGCATTGCCATTCCTCACGGGCGTTTAGATAACGCCGACAAAGTCGTGGCCATTTTATTAACAACGGCAAAACCGGTAGAGTTTGATGCTATTGATGATAAACCGGTCGACATTTTTGTTGCGCTATTTGTTCCAAGCCAGCAATGTGAGCGTCACCTTGAAACGCTTGCCAGCATTGCCAAACGTTTTAGTGAAAAAGAATTTTGTCGCAAGATACGTCGTTGCCAAACGTCGGATCAACTCTATCAAACCCTTATCGCTTGTTAGCAGAGCATTATGAAACTTATCATTGTCAGTGGCCGTTCAGGGTCAGGTAAATCCGTTGCATTACGCGTATTAGAAGATTTAGGCTATTACTGTGTTGACAACATTCCAGTTAATTTATTACCCGCTTTAACCCACACCGTCATCAACGATTATGAAAACGTTGCCGTATCTTTGGATGTTCGTAACTTACCAAGTAATCCTGAAGACGCCAAAGAAATCATAGACTACTTACCTAAGACGGTTGAGTTAAGCATTTTATATCTTGATGCCGATGATCAAGAGCTGATCAGACGCTTTAGTGAAACCCGTCGTTTGCACCCGCTTATTCGCAAGAATATGGCGCTTGATCAAGCCATTGAAACCGAAAAGAAGCTATTAGAGCCCGTCTCAAGCCGAGCCAGCTTATATATCAATACCAGTAAGCTAACGCCCCATCAACTCGCCGATCTCGTCAGAGAGCGTATTTTAGGCAGTAAAACGGGGTCTATGGTCATCGTATTGGAATCATTTGGTTTTAAATATGGGGTACCGACGGATGCCGACTATGTTTTTGATGCCCGCTTCTTACCAAACCCATTTTGGGAGCAGGGCTTAAAAAACCACACCGGATTAGAGCAACCGGTGCAAGAATTTTTAGCGAGCCAACCGGTGGTGACGAAATTTATGTGGCAAATAAACAGTTTTATGATGACTTGGTTGCCTCATTTAGAACGTAATAACCGAACTTATTTAACCGTTGCGATTGGCTGTACTGGTGGCAAGCACCGCAGTGTGTATTTAGTAGAACAATTAGCCAAACAATTTCGTAAAGAAAATAAAGACGTACAAATACGCCACCGTGAATTAAGTGCCAATCACCCCAGTTAATCTCAACCAGCGCTCCCCTATGTTTTACTTTATTCATAGGGGTAATAAAAGGACTATAATGACTTCGTTTTCCCGCACCGTTCTCATTGAAAATAAACTTGGATTGCATGCTCGAGCTGCCACTAAGCTGGCCAAATTAAGCATGTCATTTGATGCGAAAGTCACCCTTGATCTTGAAGGTAAATCAGCTGAGGCTGAATCCATCATGGCATTAATGCTACTTACGGGCAGCAAAGGTAAGCATGTCACCATTCACAGCGAAGGGGTTGATGCCAAGCAAGCGCTAGATGCCATTTGTGAATTGTTTTCAAATAAATTTGATGAAGGCGAATAAGCACGACCTTATTTATAGGTCCACTGTTAGGCTTAATATTTGTCGTTTTCATCACACTCCCTCGGCTAAAAGCCTTACCGTTTCTGGTCCTGAAGTAGCTATCTCACCTTCTTATGGTTCAGGCTTTTAAAAGAAAAAGCTGATAAAAGTTCATATATACGATAAACTTACGTCAATAAAATCAAGAAACCAAACCTGTTCATTTACTAAGTAGAATCGGTTTTTATCGGCACAGGGTGATTAATGCCGGAAATATCAGAGCAAGAAATAAGCCAAAAACGATTACTCGAGATTAACACTGCTCTTGAAAGCGGTATGTTTGTCTACGTCCGTAAAATGTTTCAACACATGCCGGCTTACGATATTGCTCTGTTACTTGAGTCTTCGCCAGCGAAAAGCCGACAAGTCTTATGGCAACTTACCGACCCTGATTTTCAGGGTGAAATTCTCGAAGAATTATCCGAAGAGGTGCGTAAAGGCATCTTAAAGAACATGCAGCCAGAAAAACTGGCGGCGGCAGCCGAAGGCATGGACATTGATGATCTAGCCGAAGTTCTTCGAACGTTACCAGACTCGGTTTATCAAGAAGTACTCAATTCGCTTGATAGCCAAGATCAAATGCGAGTAGAGCAAGCGCTTTCATACGAAGAAGATACCGCTGGTGGTATCATGAATACCGATACCATCACACTTCGTCCCGATGTGACCATAGATGTGATTATGCGCTACTTACGTCTTCGCGGTGAGTTACCAGATGCCACCGACTCATTTTATGTGGTCAATCGCGATGACAAGTTTATCGGCTCGGTGTCGTTGGCAAACCTTATTACGGCAAGACCTGAGCAACCGATTTCTGATATCACCAATTATGATACCGTCACCATTCCTGCGGCAATGGATGAGAATGAAGTGGCTACCTTGTTTGAACGCTATGACTGGGTTTCGGCGCCGGTTATTGATGATCAAGGTCACCTGTTAGGCCGAATAACTATTGATGATGTGGTTGATATCATTCGTGAGGGTGCTGAGCACTCAATGATGAGTATGGCCGGTCTTGATGATGAAGCCGATACCTTCGCTCCGGTATTAAAAAGTACCCAACAACGCTCTGTTTGGCTTGGCGTAAACCTGATCACCGCATTGATGGCCGTTGCTGTTTCCAGTTTATTTGAAGGTATTCTATCGCAAATGGCGATTTTAGCCGTGCTCAACTCTTTGGTGCCAAGCATGGGCGGGGTTGCTGGTGGGCAAACTTTAACCCTCGTTATTAGGGGCATGGCGCTTGGTCATATCGGTGAGAATAATGCCCGTAACATATTAAATAAAGAATTGGCTATCGGATTTTTAAACGGGGTGATTTGGGCCCTATTGATCGCTTCAATCGTGTCGATATGGAAGCAGGACTTGTTACTTGGAGGGATCATTGCCTTTGCTATGTTAATGAACCTGACTGCCGCCGGTATTGCCGGGGTTTCAATTCCACTGATGTTAAAGAAAATGGACATTGACCCAGCCCTTGCTGGTAGCGTGATTTTAACAACCGTTACCGATGTGGTCGGTATTTTCGCCTTTTTAGGTACCGCTACCCTGTTGCTAGGTAATTAGGTAATTAGGTTTTTAAGCAAATTAAGCGGGTAAAAACACCTTTAAAATTCGACTTTGTAACACAACCTCGCCCTTTGTTATCACATTATTTTGGCGCTGCGAGTGCTTAGCAACAGCGACAAATCGAAACAGTATTTGTCGCTATTGGTGTTAATCACAGTGGCCAAATGTGCTGGCGTTATTGTCCTGACACCTGCATTTGCTCTATCAATACAGAACCGGTTTGAATACTACCGCGTAAGTCGTAATCCGACCCTGTGGCCACAATATTGGTAAAAATATCTTTTAAATTACCAGCGATGGTGATTTCAGCAACAGGGTATTTAATTTCCCCATTTTCGACCCAAAATCCAGCCGCTCCGCGTGAGTAATCACCATTGACCACATTGACCCCCTGCCCCATTAATTCGGTCACAAGAAGACCGGTACCAAGCTTTTTCAACATTGACTCAAAGTCACCGCCATTAGCCGATATTTGCCAATTATGGATGCCACCAGCGTTACCTGTGGTTTGCATTTTGAGTTTACGCGCCGAATAGCTGGTCAATAGGTAACCTTGTAAAATCCCATCGCTGATGATTTCGCGATCATGGGTTTCAACCCCTTCAGCATCAAAGCTACTGCTGGCAAGTCCTTTTAAGATGTGTGGACGCTCACTAATATTAATATGCTTAGCAAATACCGGTTGACCAAGCGCATCGACTAGAAAAGATGAATTACGATACAAGTTACCGCCACTGATCGCCGCAATAAAATGGCCAAAGATACTGTTAGCGACGTCTGCTCGAAACATCACTGGCACTTTCTGGGTGGTAAGCTTTTGGCTATTTAAACGTGCCACGGCAGCGTGAGCCGCTTGCAATCCTACGCTCTGCGCCGAGGCCAACTGATTAAATTCGCGAGACACTGTATAGCTGTAATCTCGTTGCATATCGTCCCCTTCGGCTGCGATCATCATGCAATTTAAACTGTGGCGAGTAGAGGGGTAGCCAGCAATCATGCCATGGCTGTTACCATAAACTTTAAAGCCTTCATAACTGGCAAAGTTTGCCCCATCGGAATTGCAAATTTTAGGATCAGCGGCAAGTGCCGTTTGTTCCGTTTCCGTGGCTATCGCAATCGCTTGCTCTGTGCTGATAGCTTCTGGATGGTATAAATCAAGGGATTTAGGTGCAAAGGCTAACAGCTCTTTTTCGGCTAAGCCGGAGCAAGGGTCAACCGAGGTATATTTGGCAATATTAATCGCTGCTTGAACCGATTGTTTTAACGCTTGCTCAGACAAATCTGCGGTCGAGGCACTGCCCTTACGTCCGTCTTTGTAAACCGTTAACCCCAGAGCACCATCATTGGTGAACTCGACCGTGTCAACTTCACCAAGTCGAGTCGATACACTCAGCCCTTGTTGTTTACTCATCGCCACTTCGGCGCTGTCAGCCCCCAAACGCTTGGCTAGCTCTAGTACTTGCGCGACGCGCTCTTTAACACTGTTAATATTTTGTTCGATTGATTCTGATTTTTGCATTGTGTCTTGATCATATATTGCGACCTATAAGCAATATCTCACATTCCCCTATGCCTAGGTAGATTGAGATAAACACTTTCACGGTCAGAATTTTCACAGCATACCATAGTTTATTACATACGGCTTGATTCTATTAGGGTAATTGCCCTTGGTTTTATTGTATAATGAAATGATATTCTCTTAGTTGAAGACAATTATGGCCAAAAAGAAAAAACCTATTATCGATGAAGAAATCATCATCATCAGTAAATCTGAGCAAAAGCGTGATGCCAAAGAAATTCAGGAAATGGCTCAAACCATTGCGCGTTATAACAATAATCAACGTAATTTATTACCTTTAAACGAAGAAATCCATCAAGCGTTAAAGCTGGCCGATAAAATTCGTGGTAAACATGACGCCTACGCGAGAAATATTCGTTTTATCAGTAAACAACTGGCTGAACTCGACCTTGAAGAATTAAAGTTCGCGATCCATAAAATTGAAAATAGGCACGCATTTGAGCTGATCAAAAGTGAAAAACTGGAAGCGTTAAGAGCGAAATTAATCGCCGGAGATCAAGATAAATTGGAACAATTACTGGCCGAAAACCCGAAACTTGAACGTCAGAGGTTACGTCAGTTAACGCGACAAGCGGCCAAAGAAATGGCGCAAGAAAAGCCAGGTAAGAGCGTTAAAGAATTGTTTAAGTATTTAAAAGAAAGCGTCGAAATAGAAGATTAATGAGTTGGGCTTGTGCCAAAATGCTGACGCCACAATGTCGTAAGCAAAAAATGTTGTAAATAAAAAGCGAGCACCCAAAAGTTTGAGTGCTCACGATACACCCTATTGGGTTCCACCTATGGTCATAGCGTCAACTTTCAACGTTGGTTGGCCTACGCCAACAGGAATACTCTGCCCATCTTTACCACACACGCCAACACCAGAGTCTAGCGCTAAATCGTTACCGACCATGCTCACTTGTTGCATGGCTTCTGGACCACTACCAATCAAGGTTGCCCCTTTTACTGGTGCGGTTATTTCGCCATTTTCAATTAAATAAGCTTCGGCAGTGGTAAAAACAAATTTACCCGAGGTAATATCGACCTGTCCACCGGCAAAGTTTGGTGCATAAATGCCTTTTTTTACCGACTTTATAATATCGCTAGGATCATGTTGACCGGCTAGCATGTAGGTATTGGTCATTCTTGGCATCGGTAAATGAGCATAAGATTCACGACGGCCATTACCAGTGGGTTTGGTTCCCATCAGGTGCGCATTGTGTTTATCTTGCATGTAACCTTTTAAAATACCGTTTTCAATTAACACATTGTATTGTCCAGGGGTACCTTCATCATCAATGGCAACGGAGCCTCGACGGTTCGCTAAAGTGCCATCATCAACAATGGTGCAAAGC
The DNA here is from genome assembly GCF_041410465.1 of Thalassotalea sp. 273M-4. Classification (NCBI taxonomy): domain Bacteria; kingdom Pseudomonadati; phylum Pseudomonadota; class Gammaproteobacteria; order Alteromonadales; family Colwelliaceae; genus Thalassotalea; species Thalassotalea aquiviva. The sequence goes on along the minus strand of NZ_CP166961.1, from coordinate 528,374 downwards.
TCAGAAGCTACCTGTTGGCCGATTCGTCCCGAAAATGCAGACGACCCCTTACGGTTAAAGTCACCTTCTAAGCCATGTCCTACCGCTTCATGTAGCAACACCCCTGGCCACCCCGCACCAAGCACAACAGGTAACATGCCGGCAGGTGCATCAATGGCCTGCATATTAACAAGAGCTTGTCTAACCGCTTCTTCGGCGTAGTGCTGATAGCGCGGTTTGTCGCCTTGCGCTTCAAAGAAATAACTGTAACCCGTTCGGGCACCACCGCCAGAGTTTCCGCGCTCCCGGCGACTGCCTTGTTCAACAAGTACCGAACAATTTAACCGCACAAGTGGGCGAATATCGGTTGCGTAAGTGCCATCAGTCGCCGTGACTAAAACCTTTTCATACACCCCAGTTAAACTAACAATCACTTGTTTAACCCGTTTGTCTTGGGCTCGGGCGTGTGCTTCCACCTCATGCATTAGCGCTATTTTTTTATCTTGAGACAAGCTTAACAACGGGTCATCAGCACTATACAAGGGGTGTGTTTGAGAGCGACTAAAAGCTTTTACCGTTTGGCTCTTGTTGTCTAAACTGATCCCGCGAGCAGCATCGGCGGCTTTGGTTAAAGCTTCAAGATGAATGTCATCAGAGTAGGCAAAACCTGTTTTTTCACCACTGATCGCACGCACACCAACCCCGCGCTCAATATTATAAGAGCCTTCTTTTACGATACCATCTTCAAGCATCCATGATTCATGGCTAGAGGCTTGAAAATATAAGTCGGCAAAATCAATATTGCGCTGACAAATACGGCCTAAAGTTTGTTGTAAATCGTCTTGCCCAAGTTGGCAAGCGTCTAAAAGTTCTTGTTCAACAAGATTCATTTGCTATTCCGTTGGTTATTCAGCATCACTGAAAATTGATTATGATTGGCTACAGGTATATCAGCCCGAACTTTGAAAAGCAAAGAACTTTCCAGTACCGCACTGACGTAACCTATACCTTGTTTTAATTGGCTCAAAACCTCTCCCCATGGCGAAATAATCATCGAGTGTCCCCAAGTTTCTCGCCCATTGGCATGCTCGCCTTGTTGGCCCGCAGCCACAATATAGACTTGGTTTTCAATCGCCCTGGCTTGCAATAACGCTTGCCAATGAGCTTCACCAGTGACTTTGGTAAACGCTGCTGGGACACAAATAACATCGGCGCCCAACCCCCTGAGTGTTCGATATAATTCAGGGAATCGAAGATCGTAACATACTGTTAAGCCAATCTGAATGTCGCCTATATTAACACAGGTCGTTCTGTTACCGGGTTTGGTAAATGTTGATTCGCGATAACGCTGTTGTGTGTCTTGTACATCGACATCAAATAAGTGAATTTTATCATAGTCGCCAATACATCTACCTGCTGGCGAAAAAAGCATTGATGAAGCAAAAAACTTTTCTTCTTCCCGGACCTTTTTCGGTACGGTTCCAGCCAGCAAGTAAACCCGATATTGCTTGGCTAAATGTGCTAATTTTTTGCTGATGTCACCGCTGATATTGGCCTTTGCGAGGGCTAATTGATCTTTATCTTTGCCACCAAAATACAAACAGCACTCAGGTAAAACGACTAAGTGCTCAGCACTATTTGGGTATTGTTGGGTTAACTGCTTAAGCTGATTCTCAATTTGAGCTAAATTATGCGCAACATTGGGCTCTGATAACATCTGAATTGCCGATAAGCGCAGTTTATCACTATTTTGCTCCTGACTCGAAGAATCGCCTGTGATCACTTTATTATTGCCCCGACGTCGAGCTGATAGGTTCTAGAATTTGTGCTCTGGGCTTGGCCGCCTGAAGCTTAGGCTGAGTATTTTGCGTAGTTTGCAAACTTTTAGTTTTGGGCTCTAGATCGGTCGGCGAATTAGAAACCAATTCAGTATCAACGCTTGCGCCTGACCAAGCCTTTTGTTGACGATTAACGCCAGCCGCATTTGTTTTTTTATTCGGCTCACCCTTAACATCGGTATTTAACTTTTGATCGGGTTTTGACTTACCGACATTAATATCTCGGCTTTTACGATCGACTTCTTTAAAGTTAGGCTTATCAATAGTCCCTGTTAATTCAAAGTTAATCACTGAGATCACCTCCGCTTTTTGGATCGCTTCATCGGCGGCTAGAATAGCCACTCCCATCAGTGGATTTACCAACCAACCGATGATAACAGGTAAACTCGATGTCACTTTCGGGGCAAAAGACATTTTATAGTCAAGCTCAGAGGTGACCAAATTGGTGTTGCCTTTGACCTTTAAATTGCCGGCGATGGCATTCATTTTCATATTATCGGTATAGACAATACCATCCGTAACATTAAAATTTGCTTTTATGTCACTGTAAAACATTCCCTTAGAAAAGACGTCGCGAAAATCCAAGGTCAGCTTTCGCACTAGAGATTGGAGACTAAATAAAGAAAAAATCCGCGCGCCTTGATCGCTCACATCGGCCAAGTAGCCGTCATTCAAACTGGCTGAAACTTCACCGTTTAAACTGGCGATATTAAATTGATGTAAGCCACCTTGCCAAGTCAACTTTCCGTCGGCTTTTAAGCCACTGTCTTTAATCCCAGATTGGAAACCAAGGGCTTCAACTTCCCTTTCTAAGTCACTACTATTTAGGTTTGCTTCAATTGTTGAGATATGACGTTCACCATTTTTAGTCCAGGTTGCTGTTGCTTCAATCGTTGCATCTTTGCGCTGCGCTTTGATATTTTCAACCGTTAAGGTTTGACTGTCGTTGGATTTTTTTAGTGCAAAACTTAATGCGCCAAAATCTAAGCGTTGATAGGTACAGCTATCACAGGAAAATTTGATTAAAGGTATATCGGCAGGATCAATATCGCCGTTAAATACTTGCTCTTGCTCTACAACCGTTGTCTTTTGCTTCTCGGTTTCATTTTTTTGCTCTTTGGGCTGCGCCGTTTTTTGCGCTAAATGAATAAAATCGGCATCAACCTCTAAGCCTTTACTGGCAAACTCATGATAAAATTTAGCCCGAGTACGAATTTGCTCCGAATTAAGTTGCAAAGCCCACCATTGAGGCTGGTTTAACAGACTAAATTGCAGGTCGGTAAAAGTTTCACCCGCAAAGTTGACTTTAGCAACAGTCCCTCGAATACGTTTTGGTGATGACAACAGTGGCTCACTAACCTGGTCATTGCTGGTGTCTTTTGACTCAGGAATACTGCCAACAATGTCATTGACCAAGTCCCACCAAGGCATAAATTCAACCGTTTTTAACGCCGTATTGATATAAAAGCCTTCTCGAGGCAAAAACATTTCTTCGTTGCCCAAGATCAAATTAGCTCGGCTAAAAGACTGGCTCTGATGATTTAAATCACCATAAAAGTGCAAGTTGTCTTGCACTTTCGCTTCAATGCTAGATTGTTTTGAATTCCCCCAAGCTTTCGCCCTCAGCTGCCAACTCTGCTGTGCATTTTTCTGATAAGGAGCGGGTAAGTTTAAACTCAAATCGGTTAAATCCGATTGTATTGAAACCTCATAATTAAGCTCGCCCTGGGTCGGTATTTTTAACGCTAAATCGCCTTGCCAACGCGCAATGCCATCAACATAAGGTTGCAATTTATTCGGGATTTCTTTGATAAAGTGACGCTTTTCCCAAGCTGCTGTCATGGCGACATCAACTTGGTAATTATCCCCTTTTCTGTTGCCACTAACTTGCATGCCGATAGGCAAACCACGCCAATTTAACGACAACTTATTGGTCTTAATTTTGGCGTTTTCAAAACGGATACTGCCAGCAACTTGGCTAAAGTGCATATCCGGCGCTTGTAAATTCAGTTTTAAGTTATCAAAAAAGAACTCACCCTTAGCTAATGCATTGCTGGTATCGGAAAGAGGTAAATCTAAAGAGAAAGTTCCGTTGACAGCACCCGTCGAATCTAGGAAAGCCATGGTTTCACCAACGCTAGAGGCTAAAGGGCTAGCCAACATTAAGGCTTCGGCTTTTTTTATCTCAGTTTGTATTGGTGTTCGTACCGTCAATACCGAGCCTTTACCTAACTTGGCAATGCCAACGGCGACATCGCTAAGAGGTATATCCATAAGCGTGCCACCGGTAGCACTAATGAGCATAGAATTTTTGGTAAAATTAAGATTAGCTTGCATTTGTTCAATGGCAGGCCAATCTTCGGCAAACTGAAATGTTGCCTGTTCTAAGTCGGCATCAACAACAAACATACCAGCATTATCGGTGTAAGGAAAAGATTGCACCGGCCCATCAACAATAATGCCTGCTTGGGTTAGAGTGCCAGACTTTAGGGCGTTGTTTAAGTAGTTAACCAACCCCTGATCCATCAGGGTTAAGGGTAAATAATATTGAACTTTACTGGCGTCGGCATCGTTAAGCACAGCCGATATCGACAAATAGTCAGACTGGCCATCAATATATTGATATTGCCCATGCCCACTTAAGCGCAGGTCATTATTTATAAAGTCCAATTCTTTAACTTGCAACAGCCAATTCGGTTGTTGGCTATCGAGCAACAATTGAGTCTTGAGCGAACTTATTGGAATAGGACGAGAAAAATGGTTACCAAGGTTTAATTCTGAGTCGCGGGCATTTATTGCAAGCAGGGCTCGTTCATCTTGCCATAGCAACTGAGCGCTGACATTATCAATGCCAGGCAGCGATGCCACTCGGTTTATGCCGACTTGTTCAAGTGCCAACAGAGCCTGTGTAATCCCATCGTGTTTTCGCAATCGTAAATCAGCAACATTACCTTTAAGGTCTAAGCCCTGATAACTTTTAATCTGTGGAAACACTTGCTGGACTAATGGAAATAGCTGCCATAAATGGGTTAATGACAGGTTTTGCATCCGTGCTTCAACCGTATCTTCTGCAAACATTACTTGCAACTGGGTTTTAGGCCATTCTTGCTCGTTAAAGTTTAACGTAATGGGGGTTGATTGAATAAAAAACCCTTGTCCAGACTCTTGCCGATACATTGTCAGCTGTGTTGTTGGTAACACTAATTGATCTTGACGAGTGAAGCTGTTCCAGCTTAATTGGCTTTGCTCAAAAACCACTTCTACCTTGTCGGTACGACCATCGGTTATCTGTAACCAAGACTTAAAGTTAACTTCAGAGTCGAGTCTGTCCCCTTTTTCACCGAGTAGCTTATCTATCCATGAGGCTAAGTCGACACCATTACCTTCTAGATAAATTTGACCGTTAATATCGGTTAAGTCGGTTCCCGTTAGGTCAATCACCAACTTCGCCGAGTTATCAGGATTATCCAAAGTCTCAATCAGACCGATACCACGATGCCTAACGCCTTCGTTTAACCAAGCCAATTTTTTGATCACAAAATCGTGCTGCTTAAACACAGTTTTAAACTGTAAAGTGCTGTTTCTTAATGAAAACCTTTGCAACTGCTGCAGCACCAAATTGGCAACCGAATTTATATCGGTGTGGGCGTCAGGATTTTGCTTGGTTGAGCTTGAAGGGTCTTTTGCATCATTGTGCTGCCACAGTAAAGTCTGATCTAGGATGATATGTGCACCATTTAAGGTGACATTACTGGTTTTAAGTTGCCTAGCTTGGATACTACCCCAAAAGTCGATGCCCAAGTCGACTTCATCCACCGTCACCGAAATCGCGTCACTGTTGGTTAAAATCAAATCATTAACCACCAATGTTGGGCCAAAATTTTGCCAACCAGCGGTTAGCTCGCCAATTTCAATGTCACCTTGGTATGATTGATTAAGGTAGTCTTCAACATCTTGTTTGTAAGTGTGGGCATAGGGTAGAAAAATTCTTACCGAACTTAAGAGCACAGCAACCAATACCAATAACACCGCCAGCGTTTTGTATAAACGACTTAACCAGGTATTTAAATATGCAACAAAGGTTTTCACTACATCATCACCACATCAAATTGCTCTTGGGTATATAACGAGTCAGTCTGAATTTTTATTTGTTTGCCTATAAACACTTCCAGTTCCGCTAGGTGATGGTATTGATCATTTAACATTCCTTCGCTTACCGAAGTTGAACAATAAACAATAAACTTATCTGCATCATAGGCCCGGTTAACGCGAACAATCTCACGTAATATTTCAAAACATACGGTTTCTACAGTCTTCAACTGCCCTCGGCCTTCACAGACCGGGCACTGCGCACACAAAATATGTTCTAGTGATTCGCGTGTGCGTTTGCGGGTCATTTCGACTAACCCCAGTGAGGTGAAGTTGCTGATACTGTACTTGACCTTATCTTTTGACATCGCCAAGTCCAAAGAGTGCAATACTCGCTTTTTATGATCAGAGCTGTTCATATCAATAAAATCAATAATGATAATGCCACCAAGGTTTCTTAGCCTAAGTTGTCGGGCGATAGCTTGTGTCGCTTCGATATTGGTATTGAAAATCGTTTCTTCGAGATTTCGATGGCCAACAAACGCACCGGTATTAATGTCGATGGTGGTCATCGCTTCGGTTTGATCTATGATCAAATAACCACCAGACTTTAATTCAACTTTACGCTGCAAAGCTCGCTGTATTTCATGTTCTACACTGAACAAATCAAAAATCGGGCGCTCGCCTGGGTAGTACTCAACAATTCGATTAAGCTCAGGTACAAACTCTTCGGTAAAGTCCTTAAGTTGTTGGTAGGATGTTTTTGAATCAACTCGAACTCGCTCAAGACCTTCACCAACAAAGTCACGGATGATCCGAGACCCCAGATTCAAGTCCTGGTACAAAGGCATTTTGGTTTGTTTGCGCTGCTTGCGCTCTTGCACTTTACTCCACACTCGGCGTAAAAATGCAGCATCATGCGCAACTTCTTCACAGCCTGCCCCTTCGGCGGCCGTTCGCACAATAAAACCCGCATTATCATCACAAAACGGCTGAACAATTTTCTTTAACCGATTGCGCTCTTTTTCATCGTCAATGCGCTGTGATATCCCCACATGGGATGCGCCTGGCATCATCACTAAATATCGAGAAGCTATGGTTAGATCGGTGGTTAAACGCGCCCCTTTTGTCCCAATTGGGTCTTTTACCACCTGCACCATAAGGTATTGACCTTCATGGACTAAAGTGCGGATATCCGGCACTTCATGTTCGCTATCATCGCCTGAGGTAATAAGTTTGGTACGAATATCAGAGGCATGTAAAAAAGCGGCTTTTTCTAGGTTGATATCAACAAATACCGCTTGCATACCAGGCAATACGCGTATTACTTTTCCCAGATAAATATTACTAACAATGCCACGTTTGGCTTCTCGCTCAACGTGTACTTCTTGTAACGTGCCATTTTCAATTAAAGCAACTCTCGTTTCACTTGGAGTTACATTGATCAATAGTTCACCACTCATCCTACACTCCATCCATGCCTAGGTTGGCTTTAATTAATAATTGTTCTGTTTCATATAAGGGTAAACCAACAACTGAACTATAACTGCCGTTGATTTTTTTAACAAACTTCCCCGCAATTCCCTGAATGCCGTAACCGCCCGCTTTATCTTCGGGTTCACCAGTTTGCCAATAAGCTAACATTTCAGCTCTACTGAGGCGACGAAAGGTAACATCGGTGACCACTGTTTGGGTAAAACAGTGCTCGTTTGAGATCAAAGCTATGGCTGTCATCACTTGGTGAGTTGCGCCTTGCAGGCTCGACATCATGGCAATAAAATGATCTTGGTTTTCAGGCTTGCCCAAAATATTACCATGACTTACTACGATGGTATCAGAGCCTAATACCCAAGCCCCTTGCTCGTTCACTTGCTGCAAGCAGGCTTCGGCTTTTTCGATGGCCATTCTGTTAACGTAGTCTCGTGCTTGCTCATTAGGGCGTACATCTTCATTGATATGAGATGGTAAGATACGAAAAATTGGCGTCAATTGCGCCAGTAACTCTTGCCGTCTAGGCGATTGTGAAGCCAAATACAACATGCTAGGTTACCCGAAACTGCCTTCTTAATTTTCGTAATAGTAAAAACACTATCCACCAAATAATGGTGGTGGCTATTACAGGCTTTAAATAAGCGAGCGAAAAGCCAATATCGAGCACAAATCGTTGAATCCAGAACACGATCAAATGATAAAACGCCGTTAATAAGCCAATTATAAGTGACTGTTGCCAAAGAGAATAATTTCTTATTTTTTGAAAATTATTAACCAGTACATAAACCACGATAGCGGTTGCTATGGCATTAACGCCTAAAATGGAGCCAAGTAATACGTCAACAATAAAACCAACGCCCCAAGCCGATAACACATTCACCCGATTCGGTAATGCTATCGCCCAATAAGCCAGCACCAATAAAGCCCAATTAGGCCTGTAAGCATCAATATGAATGGGTAAAGGCATAATGGTAAACATCAGCGCAAAAATCACGCTTAACCAAATAATGTAATTATTTCGCTTTTGTTTCATCGTATTATCATGCCCCCGCTACCGATTTTGTTTGCGACGAAGGCTGATTAGCAGGCCAAATTAATAACAGATATTTGATTCGATCAAATTGTACCAAAGGTTCAACATCTATCTTGGCAAATTTTCGATTTGGGTTATTTGACACTAGGGTTACTTTGGCAACCGGATAGCCCGTGGGAAATTTACCGCCTAAGCCCGAAGTAACAAGCAAATCACCCACCTTGATGTCGGTAGAATGGGGCATATTGTTCACTTCCATACGAGTATCACTACCGGTACCATTGGCGATTATACGCACCCCATTACGCTGTACTCGAAGCGGAATTGAATGAGTAATATCGGTCAACAGTAACACCCTTGAACTATTGGCACCAACATGCAGAACTTGCCCGACAACCCCTTGTTCATTAATCACCGCTTGTCCTTCAAAAATACCTTCTTCAGTGCCTCGATTTATCACCACTTGATGACTGTAAGGATCACTGTCTACTGCTAAAATTTCAGCTAGCATTTTTTTATGTTCGGTTTTAACCGGGGCTGTCAGCAGGCTTCGCAGACGATCATTTTCTTGTTTGAGGATATTTAATTGCAGTAATTTTTCTTGTTGTAACACTTGTTGAACTTGATAGCGCTGATTTTCTAACATCAATTGCTTGCGTGATACTAAGTTTTCAGAGGCAAAATCAAGAAATAAATTAGGGGTATTGGCGAGATATTGCAAAGGACTTACTAGGGATTGCAAATAGCCACGAGCGGTTTCAAAGCTGGCTAATTTATGGTCGCAATAAATGAAGGCACTTGAAAGTACAAGTGCCAGCATGATGCGTTTATGACTGGAATAACCATTCAAAAAAATGGGATTCATATCTACCACAAAGGCAGCTAATGCTGCCTATCTAAAATTAACTTCGAGTTGTTTATTCGTAAGCGAATAAATCACCACCGTGCATGTCGATCATTTCAAGTGCTTTACCACCACCACGAGCCACACAGGTAAGTGGATCGTCTGCGACAATAACAGGAATACCCGTTTCTTCAGCCAATAAGCGATCTAAGTCTTTTAACAGCGCACCACCACCTGTAAGTACCATACCTCGTTCAGAAATATCAGATGCCAACTCCGGAGGCGATTGCTCAAGAGCAACCATAATCGCACTGACAATACCGCTTAATGGTTCTTGTAATGCTTCCAAAATTTCATTGCTATTTAGGGTAAAGCTACGCGGAACCCCTTCTGCTAAATTACGGCCACGCACTTCGATCTCAACCAGCTCTTCACCTGGATAGGCACTGCCGATTTCTTGTTTAATACGTTCTGCTGTTGCTTCACCAATTAGGCTACCAAAATTACGACGTACGTAGTTAATAATGGCTTCATCAAATTTATCACCACCAATACGTACCGAAGAAGAGTAAACCAAACCGTTTAATGAAATAATGCCAACTTCCGTCGTACCACCACCGATATCAACAACCATTGAACCAGTCGCCGCAGATACGGGCAAATCAGCACCAATAGCGGCCGCCATAGGCTCATCGATTAAGTAAACATCGCGAGCACCTGCACCTAGTGCAGACTCTTTAATCGCTCGGCGTTCTACTTGAGTTGAACCACAAGGAACACATACCAAGACTCGAGGGCTAGGACGTAAGAAGTTATTTGAGTGTACTTGCTTAATAAAGTGTTGAAGCATTTTTTCAGTCACAAAGAAGTTAGCAATAACCCCATCTTTCATGGGACGAATCGCTTCGATATTACCCGGTGTTCTCCCCAGCATTTGCTTGGCTGCGGTTCCCACGGCAGCAACACTTTTATTACCACCCGATTTGTCTTGGCGAATAGCCACAACAGAAGGCTCGTCTAAAACGATGCCCTGATCTTTTACATAAATTAATGTATTTGCTGTTCCCAAATCTATCGATAGATCGTTTGAGAACATGCCACGTAATAGTTTAAACATGGAATGAAGAACCCTTTAGCGTTTAGCTGTATAAAATATTGTTTCCAATAAAGGCTCGCCAACTGGACCTTTACTGGTTTTCTCGTTGGCCTAATAGCTTGTGGTTTGACCCAAGACTTGTCTCTGTAACCCGCAAGACAAGGTTGCCCTGCCTTGCTTAACACCTTGATAACTGAAAAAGATGTTTGCCTTATTTTATTGGGTTAAATCTTTTACGAGACTTGGCGTGTATGACCGCTTACCACTAGGCGTTATAATTTCAAAAATAAAAGCCATAATAACGCACTCGGCAATTAAATGAACCCTGATTTTGATAAAAAAACACAATTTCTCGTGTTTTTTTTTTAAATTTTCTTCCCCTTGTTTAAAAGCACTGTTCACAATGGGTCGAACCTTATTGCTACACGGTTAAAAAGCGTTGACCGATTATTTAACTAACGGGTTGTGTTTATTAGAAATATCTTGCCATATATCGTATATAGATAGGGCGGTTGAGGCTGTTTAAAAGTGCGCTTAAATCAGTACACTTTCGTAAAACACCGTCCAGTGGTGAAATCTTCAATGACTATTTGAGCTTGCAAATACTAGGGATTATCAACGACAGGTGCTTGCCTCTCCTTAAACTCTATCTGTACTGTTCTTGTCGCTGCCACGCTACCAAATTGGCAAATACCGGTGGATCGCACGGTGTAATACATTTGCTCATCGACATTAATAGCATCACATTGCACCGTTGCCACAACGCAATTTTCAAGCCCCCTGATTTGACCTATTGAAATGGGTGTTTGTTTTAAACCAAGACAGGCTGGATTGCCCTGTATTGGCGCTAATTTTTGCTGTGCCCATTGGCTACCCGAGTGTGCGGCTAAAAATGCCCTTGCACCTAAGATTTCATACGATAATGCCTCTGACGATGTGGAGATAATTTTACTTATTACGGCGGCGAATAAGCTAAATAGCACAATCATAACAATGGCCATAATAAGACTAAAACCAGCGCATACTTTGCTAGGGTTGACCATTTTGTTAAGGCGTTTGTTCAATGTATACCCCATATCTAAAGACGATAGATTCGCCGTTGCGTGAGAAAGCCAAATTAACGTGTACGACCCCAAAAGAGCTAAATGCGCCTTGATAGCGAAAAGCCGGCGAATTGACTGCGCTAACATTTTCAGCCATCAAGACCCCCATTTTCTGAACTCTTGCTTCGGGTTTAAATCCATAATCTGAATGCCGATAAAGCTCCTTTGTCGCCATAGATAAACAGTAACTTACCGGTAACGATCCGATAAATAACTTTCGATGTGGAGAGTGAGCTGCAAATGTCATTGCTTTTTTTAAATCAATCTCCCAAACCTCTTGTTGTTCATTAACCGAGCCCATATTACTGGCGCGAAGCGCACCTAAATCATAGGCATCGTTTGGCTCTAACGGCGCGACAATAATTCTATCTGTACGCTCTTGAATATAAGGAAAGAGCGGGCGTACTATTTTAATAATTGAGCTTTGCAGGTCACTTTCAGCGGCAAGTTCGGTGTAAAAGTGCGCACTTTTGATCGGCACAAATTCAATGCATTGAGTATCCCCATCTTGGCTTAGACGAATGCTATTAGGGATCGCATTTTGAAGCTCTCGATTTAACCTATCTAGCGCAAAACGTGCATCCGCCGCCATGGCATCTCGATTACTGACATCGATAAAGACTTGACTGCCGATACCTAAAAAGCCAATAAAACCAGAGGCAAGGATGCCAACAATGGCAAGGGTTAAGACCAGTTCAATGAGCGTAAATCCTGCTTTTTTTATCATTACAGGTTTGCCTTATGAGTGGCCAATACTATCTCTGTTCCAAATTCTGTGGTAACAATCACCCTGATCTGTTTAACCAATGATTCGTCGGTAATAGCACGGCCATCGTAAAACGCTGTTGCCCCACTATAATCATTATCATATGTCACCTGCACCAATACTTTAAAACCAGGATATATCGCTGAAATATCACTGCCATTCGAATCTTCCAAGCCTTGGTAGAAGTGATAATCATCAACATCATCAAACAGTAAGCGCGACGTTTCTCCTGCATCGGGACCAAAATTTGCAATGCCTGTACACGCAATAATACCCCGACTGTCATTGCATCGTTCAAATTCTGACAAGGAGGTTGAATGTTCATCAAACGCTTTTAACCTAATTTCATTGATTAAGGATTGAGCCAATGTCACAGCCTTAATCAACTGAAGGTGATCAACACTTTGCTTTTCGCGAGGCAACAAAGCACTGATAAGAAATCCCGCCAAAATAGCCATTATCGTCATCGCCACAATCAATTCTATTAAGGTTATCCCTTTTTGCTTAACACGCATGAATATACCCTTGCGACTCTATGCATATGCTTACCTTCACTTCACCAGTGAAGGTTATTATGCACCCTTGCTTTCTATCACATTCTTTCACCCTCCCCCATGAATCAAAGGTTAACTCTGTCGCGGTTGATTTTAGAGAAATATTGGCAGCATCAGGAAACACAAAACCACGATTGTCGGGTTCCCAGAGAGAGCTAAAACTTGGTTTAAAACAAGGTCTTTGGTCGGGGATACCGTATCGAGACGTGTCAACAAGCAGTTGATGGCACTGCAGTTCCGCCGTGTCTTGCATGGCTTGTTGCTGAAGTAGGCGCAGAGTTGAAATCATTTGATTACGATAGGCAATAACGTTAACCCCGCCTTGCCCCAGCAGTCTAGGTCCGAGGTACACACTCAGAATACTTATGATTAAAATGACCAACACTAACTCAATCAAGGTAAAACCATGTTTATTCTGATACGGAGTACTTGGCTTATTCATAGGCATTTATGTCAGGTTTTTATGTTAGGTTTTTATGTTAGCTTTTAGGTTGATATTTAAGTTGCGTTAAGTGGTTAAATGCATGCTTATAGGTTTAAAGTCGAAACGCTGCCTTGTGATCTGGCAAATACTCTCTTGATTACCAGTATAGCGTATTAAAACGAGGGCTTATGACAGCGAAAGGCTCTTAAACGATAAAATTGGCAAGGGCATAAGCATTCTTTACAATCAATGACGTACCTAACAACCTTTGCATTATCGCACAGAGGGCTAAAAGGTACTGAGATTGGTCTGAATAAGACAAGCATCAATGCTAAGCTCCTAGCTTAACAACTCGACAGAGCGCTTCGTTTGAGCAACCCAAAATGAAAAACACGCAAAGAAGATAAACAAAAAAACCGCCGAAGCGGTTTTTTATTAAATCAATAAGTCGATTAACAACCTTCTGTGCTAACCGTTACTAATGGACGAACATTAACTGCTGCACTAGTTAAATCGTACACGACTTGACAAGTTGCAGGCTCAGTAGGGGCACTTTGAAGATTTGAACCGCCACTTGCGCCACTGTGTGAGAAAGTCACTGTATTGGTATCAACCACACTAACAATGTCAGCATCCAAACTTAATAATTTAACCATGTCTGCTGCTGTTGGCCAACCACCGTTTACCAAGGTAATTGTCTCACCAGAAAAAGCTATTGTGCCACCTGCTGACTTACCATCGATTAACGCTTTAGCGTGTGCCATATCAATCGCAGAATTTACACTGCCTTCGACGCCTTTGATAACAGCGGCACGAGCATCGCCGGCCAAATCAAAAAACTTTGGCATCGCGGTCGCGGCCAAAATGCCTAATAACACGATAACTAATACCAGTTCGATTAACGTAAAACCTTTTTGCTTCATTTAAATACCTTACCAAAGGATTATCTTTAACTGTTGCTCATTATATCGACTTTTTTTGCAATACAATGGTGTACTTTGTATTGAAATTGTTAAAAAAGGTATTTAAAAACATCAAATAAACGCTCAGCAAACGTTTGCAACCAAACCCAAAATTATGATTTAAAAGAACATTTCAAATCTTAGTTGCTTTACAAAAAAATAACATCGCGTTAATTGTGTTAACTTTGCACCACTGAGAACATATCCCACATAGGCAAAAATATCCCAAGCGCCAATAACAGCACTATTGCCGCGATAAAGGTTATCAAAATAGGTTCTATTCTATCGGTCAAAACTTTTAGCTGATACTCAACTTCTTCATCATAATAGGTTGCAATATGTTCAAGTAAGTCATCAACGCGACCGGTTTCTTCACCCACTGCTATCATTTGCAAAATCAATGGTGGGAATAATTGACTATTTCGAGCAGCTCGAAACAAGGTTTCACCGCTATCAACGTTTTTGCCAATTTGCCTTACTTTATCCGCCATGTAGATATTGCTTATCGTATCGGCCGTTAACCTTAAGCCCGAAGTAATGGGGATGCCTGAACCTTGCACAATAGCAAAACTATGAGCAAACCGCGCTAAGTAAGAGTGCTCATAAATTTTCCCTATTAATGGCAGTCTTAATTTAATTTTATGCCAGCGATAGCGCCCTTTAGGAGTTGCCAAGTACCGCTTTAAAATCATCACTAAAACTAAAGAAAATAGTAAGATATAGCCAAAATAGTGAATAAAGAAGTCAGAGCTGCCCATTAAAATTCGCGTTGCTAAGGGTAAATCGGTTTTAAATTGGCTAAACATGTCAACAAACACCGGCAATACAAATACATTGATCACCACCAAGGCAATGAGCAAGGTATAACACACATAAACGGGGTAACGAGTGGCTTTTTTTATGTTTTTTTGCGTTTTTTCTGCCCGCTCAAGGTAATTTGCCAACTGCGCAAATGATTGATCAAGAAGCCCTGTATTTTCCCCAACAAGGATAATGCTGGTAATTAACTTGCTAAAGACTCTTGGGTGTTTAGCCATAGCAATAGATAAGCTGTTGCCTTTTTCAAGGTTGTCATGGACATCGATTAAAACCGCCTTAAAAACATTCGATTTGGTTGAGTCAGATAACCCCATTATAGCTTTTAAAATAGGTACGTCTGAGCGCATTAACGTGTGCATCTGCCGACAAAACATCATCACATCGATGGGTTTAACTTTGTCTGTCACCAATAGCTGTCGATTAAGGTTTAAGTTACTCGACAATTTATGTTTGGTTTGGCTAATGGTGATCGGAGTAAACCCCCTTTTGTTTAAAGCTTCAGCAACATGAGCACTTGAATTAGCTTGCAAGAAACCAGAATGCGACTTGCCTTCTTGATCACGGGCTTGATAGAAAAAATTGGCCATAAACCCCCTATTGGAAACTCATGGCTTCTGCCAAGCTTAACACTTCTGCAACCGTTACCAGCCCCTTACGTGCTAAATCGTATGCCGTCAAAGCTAAAGGCTGATAATTTTTACTGGCTTTAACCGCGGCACTGAATGCTTCTGCATCTTCTTTTTTTAATGCGGCGATCATATCTTCATCAAGTTCCAACAACTCAAATACCCCAATACGCCCATGATAACCAGTATAATTGCAAGATTGACAACCAGAACCGGTATAAAATGTTTGCTCTATGGGTGACTTGACCAAATTTTCTAACCAAACCTTTTCTTGTGGCTCAACCTCTTGTTCAGTTTTACAATAAACACATATTCGCCGGATAAGTCTTTGCGCCACAATCGCCCTTAATGCCGAGCTGACTAAATAGCCCATAGCACCCATATCAATTAAACGAGTCACACTGGCAATCGCATCATTTGTATGCAAAGTTGATAACACCATATGTCCTGTTATAGCGGCTCTCAATGCGATATCGACGGTCTCAGAATCACGCATTTCCCCAATCATAATAATATCGGGGTCTTGACGGAGTGCGCTTCGTAATACCCTGGCAAAATCCAAATCGATTTTCCGATTTACCTGTACTTGATTGATTCGCTCTAGGCGATATTCAATGGGATCTTCTACGGTAATAATTTTTTTCTCGGGGTGATTAAGCTCTGTTAAAGCGGCATATAAAGTGGTTGTTTTACCACTGCCTGTAGGCCCCGTCACGAGTACCATGCCGTGAGGTCGAGATATTTGCAGTCGCAATTGGTTGACAAGATCTAGCGGTAAACCCGTTTTATCTAATGAAATAACCCCCTTGCTTTGATTGAGCAAACGCATTACCACTGACTCACCGTATTGAACCGGCATTGTCGATAAACGAACATCCACTTCTTGCCCTTTAATCGATAGGTGAAAGCGCCCATCTTGAGGAAGCCGCTTTTCTGAGATGTCGAGATTCGCCATCAACTTAAGCTTTAGTACCAAGGCCGAGGCGATTTTAGGTTGATTAATAACATTCTCTTGCAAAAAACCGTCGATACGCTGGCGAATTCGAAACACTCTTTTCTCTGGTTCAATATGGACATCGGAGGCGCGCATTTGAACAGCATCTTCAAACACCGACTTTAACAACTTCACCACGGTAGCTCCGCCACTTTCATCAAGTCCAAGCTCGGTAAGCTCTAGCCCTGAGGGTTCGAATTGTTCTTGCTCTAATTGGCTGGCAAAAGAGGCGATATCTGCGGTGCGGCGATAGAGTTGATCAAGCGCACTAAAAAGTTGCGATTCGCTTACCGCTGCCACTTCGACATCTCTAGGGGCTAAATACACTTTCAGTTGATCTAATGCAGATAAATCGGCGGGATCACTCATGCCTACGAGCACGTTGTCATCATCAAACTCTAAAATTAAAACACGAAGTCTACGGGCATGCACTTCAGACAACAGAGCCGTTGATTGCGGTGAAAAAACACGCTTAGAAATATCAATGAACGGAACGTCAAGTTGTTTGGCTAAAAACTCCAATAACTTACGCTCGGTAATATAGCCTAAATCAATAAGGCAATCGCCAAGCTTACGATAGGTATTATTTTGCATCTGCAAGGCATGTTCAAGCTGCTCTTCAGTGATGATATTCTCACTGACAAGCAACTCTCCTAATCGTAATTTTAATTTTCTATACGCCACTCTAGTCCTCTAAATCGCTGAGCCTTTGCTGCACAAATTGGCTTGAACCAATCGACAACTTGCCATTATCTATGGCCGATTGATAGGCCATTCTAGCCTCATCAAGCTGGCCATTTTTATCTAGAGCGATTGCCAACCCTAACCACCATTGACTTTGTCTTGGTTTTAACTGGAGTAATTTTTTATAACTGTAAATCGCATCCACGTAATGTTCGGTTTCAACCGCTAAGTGGGCAAGAGCTTGAAGATATTCACTATTGTCGTTATGGGGCGAAGATAGCAATAGATTAAAGGCCTGATTCGGTTGCTGAACTTTTGTTAGAATCCTTGCCAACATTAAGCGAAATTCTTGATTGTGTGGTCGCAGGATTAAACCTTGCTTCAATAGATTTACCGCAGACTCTACCGCATCCTTGCCAAACCATAGAGCGGCGAGTTGCTTGCGAGCATTCACCTGATTTGGCGATAAAATAAGGGCTTCTTCAAATAGGTGCTCAGCCAGTGGGGCATCGTTGTTGTTAAGGGCCTTTATTGCTTGTGCTACTTTTTTATTGGCTAATTGCTGTGCAGTCAATTCAACTTCGATAATCGCAGCCTTGCCAACTGGTGGCATATGCTGTGTATCTGATTGACTAGCACTTGCTAATGCTCCGGTCCCCCCCAACAGCGCCAAAGTTATCAGGCTCAGTTTCAAAGATGTCTCCATCCTAATTGACCTCACCAAACCATTGCTGCAATAAAGCGCGCGCATCTTTAATTTGATCCTTCCATGTATCCTTACCAATAACGATAGGTTTAAGAAGGATCACCAACTCTTTTTTCTCCGTCATTTCTTCGCGATTGGTAAATAACTCACCAACAAATGGAATATCACCAAGCAAAGGAACTTTTGAGACCAGCTCTGATTTGGTCGATTCAATAAGCCCACCAAGGACAATTACTTCGCCAGATTTGGCTTTTACAATGGTATCTGACTCTCGCACTCTAGAGCGGGCTAAAGGCAAGACAATGTCTTCTTGGCTAAAGCTTAAATTCTTTAGTTGTTCAGAGGTGACGGTTACCGAGGGATGGACATGCAAGATCACCTCTCCATTGCCATTAATTTGCGGGGTGACATCCAAGGAGATACCTGAAAAGAAAGGCGTCAAATCAATTTCCGGGGTCACTGTGGTTGCGGTTCCGGTGATCGTGGTGGTGGAAATTTGGGTAACAAAGTATTCATCTTCACCCACTTTAATAACGGCTTTTTGATTGTTTGTTGCGGTGACTCTTGGGCTTGATAACACTTGAACTTTACCTTGGGTCGACAGTAGATTAATTAATCCCGAAAAATCTGTGCCGGAAAGGGTTAAGCTAGTCGCCCCGCCAATTACCGTACTAATAGCATTTCCAGCAATATCCCCGGCGGTATCAAACCCAATACTACCACTGCCGACATCCCCTAACGCCGACCAAGAAATACCTTGCTGATAATCGTCATTTAAGGTGACCTCTAAAATTTTCGCTTCAATAATCACTTGGCGGCGCAATTTTTCTTGAGACTTTTTCAAAAAGTCCTCTATCGCTCTGATTTCATTAGGCAAAGCTTTTACGGTAATTAAACCCGCTTGGGGCGCAACAATAACCGTTCGACCATCTTCGGTACCGATTAATGTTTGCAACGTAGACTGCAATTCCACCCAATAATCGGAAACATTTTCCGTGTAAATGTTGGTTCCAGAGCGAGAGTTATCGCCGTGACTAGAACCACTATAGCGCGTATTCTCAGGGTATGAACCGATTAAATTGGCGCGCCCTGAATTGATGTTGTTTTCATCATTATCAGCGACCCCACTAGAGTTAACTCGAGTACTGGATAAACCAGAGCGCTTTAAATATAAATAGTCGAGCTCAATCGTTTGGGTTCGCATACCCGCTGGATATACTTGAATCACCCCACTGTCACGTCGAATATCATAACCATATAAATCTTGAACGATTTCCAATGTTTCATTTAATGTGACTTCGTTTAAATCCAACGTAATATTGCCACTCACATCCGGATGCAGAGCGACAGAATAGCCACTTTCGCGTACAAGGGCGGAAAAAAAACTGCTCGCAGGCGTATTATTGGCCAAAACGTCCATACGTTTTTCCAGCAAAAGTATATCTCGGGCATCTGAGAAACCATTTATGATGGTATCTTGGCGCACCGACAAAGGAATTTGCTTTAGTGAGTTTCTTTTAATTGCTCTCCTTTGTGGGTCATATTCACTTGCCAATGCACGATCGGTTGTTGCTTTGTCGTTTTGTTGCGCTGGCAACGGGGTGGCATTAGCGCGCTGTTGCGATGGCTGTGACGATGTGGGGCCTGCCGATTGACAAGCGACAAGGGTGATTGAAAAGCATAAAACAAAACTATGAGATAAAAACCGTTTTAACATTTTCACTAATTAATCACCTTGGTTGAGAATAACGACAATTCAACGGTTTTTTGACCGTCTGCCAGAACAACTTTATTACGACTAATAGACTGTACGGTAAAACGCCCAAGCTTATCGCCTTGCTTTAACATTTTTTCATTAATGATTGCTGTGCGCTTCGGCGCTGATCCGATAATCGATGTTAATGAAATAGATAAGCCTTGAGTCTGCTCAGTCGCCAACGATTTATTTAAAGGGCGAGTAGGATCAGACTGAGCCTCAACACCCCCAACATATACAGTTAACAATAGCATCATCAAAGACTTATACACCGATAAACTCCTTATTTGAACTTAAACTATACAACCTTAATTGCAGTTTTGCCTTTGGATAAGCTATTACCTGATATTCAAAATTTTGCCATTGTAAACGCCATGGTAAACCTTCAACCATTTCAAGATAGTCTCTCAATTGGAAATAACGTCCCTCTAACGTGATATCTAAACTGTGCCGATACAAAATAGGGCTAGTCGCATCGACAGGTGCAAGCTGCTCAACGGTTAATTGTTCTACAGGTAAAGCATTAAGGCTCAGCAACTTTACCCCTGGTTTAAGAGCAAGTATTTGAACAAGTGCTTTACGCATATTCTTTGGGGACATTAAGTCTGTGGTGAGGGCCAATAATTGGTAATCAAGTTTGTCTAATTGCCGTTGCTGTTGTTCGATTTGCTGACTAACTGGATTGTTAGGATTTTGTTCTAAGCGCTCAAGCGCGTTGGTCAAATCACCTTGTAATTGTTCATTGTCGCTTTGTTGAAATGCGATTTGTTCCTGCACAGATGTTTTTTTGCTCAAAAAGCTTTGGTAGCTAACAAAATAAAACAATACAATCACAACAGCAATGCCCATGATAAGAACACTGTACTTGTCTTTTCTAGACAAAGCGGAGAATCTCTCAGACTGTAATAACCACCACTCATTCATCGTCAACCTCACCTTGGCCAGGATCAGAACTGACTTTAAATTGAGTTTGCCCTTGCTCATTTTCAACTAACGTAAAATGTTGAAAACGCTGCTTTTTCATATAATCAGACTGCTCGAATCCCGAAAGCCACAGTGGTACCGAATTCGCCTCTTTCGCTTCACCGATAAGTTCAATATTCAAATTATTAACCCGAATAGTCGATAAACTGATTTCTGGATGATGAAAATTCGCGAGTTCATTCATCACCTTAGAAAAACCTTGTTGTGTTTTTTGCAGTTGAAGTTCTAATTGTTGATAAAAGCGGGTTTTAGTTTTCACCTGACTTTTAAGAATGTTTAGTAATTCGATTTCAGCCTCAGAACCGGCTGCCTGATCAAGCTGATTTTGCGCTTGCTGAATTTGGTGTTCTAAGTCGCCTTTGCTAACGGTTAACTCCTGATATTCTTCGAGTTTAAGAGCAAGTTGTTGTTCTAGCCAAAGATGCCCCAGCAATAACATTGCAAACACTGCGAGCCAAGTCAGTACAACATTTTTTAAGCTCAGCCAACTTTGGGTTTCGACCAATTCGGCCACTAATAAATTGACCCTAAGCTTAGTCATGACGAGACTCCATTAGGGTTAGTTCAATGATCCCGCCAATGCCTGCAGCATGTGCCCTATTACTATAAGGATCGGGCATTGCTAGTGATTGCACATCTAACAGGGTATTTTGCATCAGTTTTTCTATGATCAGAGGTTCATGCTCACTGGGTAGTAAAACACGTATATATTGTATTGATTGCTGTTTAAGCTGACGTTCAAAGTAGTCCATCGATTTTTGTAATTCGACGCTTAATGCATCACAGATACCGCCTTCAAGTTGCGTTTCATCCATCTGGCTAATCGCACTGAAGCCACGTAGTTTACGTTGAAAATATATTTGTCCGGCCTGTACAATCAATAAAAATACTTCATCGCCTAGCGGCTGATACACCAACAATACCGGGGTTGGGGATATTTCCAGCAAATTAGCAAAAGCAATTTCTTCGCTGATGATGGACTTTAACTGTGCTTTGGTTTTATTCACACTACGATAGACTTGTTTCAATACCGATAATTGACTGCACACCACATTCACTTTGGCTTTACCGGCAACCGTGATTGGGTAATCAGCATAATCAACCACCATATCTTCAACAGGAATGGGCACAATATCTTTGATTTGCCACTTCAAGGCGGCAGCAACTTCATCTTCTGGGACATTCGGTTTGTCTGTCTGTAAAGCATAATAAAGTGAAGAAGGCAGTACCAAGACCCCATCACCATGGATTTTTTTTCTTGGAAACAGGCTTTCAATTCGTCTACAAATGTCTTTAATAACCGTGGTTCGCCATATCTTTATGCTGTGCTCATTTTTATCTCTATCGAGCAAAATAAAGCTCATCTTCTCCTTGCCAACGGCCATGCAGAAATGTTGCTCACTAATCTTATTTGAAAAGAAACGGGTAAAAAACTTAAGCATAAAAAGCCTTTGTTGCCTTAGTCTAAAATAGAACCGATAAAATGACCTCCTAAAGCATTTAACGTCGCCTTAAAGGTTGGTTTGCAAAAACTTGCGTCGCATTCGCTATTGGTGATTTTAATCAACTGAATTAATATTGAAGCATAACCATTGCACGAAACAATCTTCTATGCCCAAACTTGAGTCTCCACTAAAAATACTAAGCCCTATAGTAAACATAGACTTACCTTGCCTAAAAAAACATAAAATAACGTTAATTATAAAAAGAGACGACTGTATACACCCGATAATTTCAGGTAATAAGTGGCGTAAGCTTAAATACAATTTAGTCGAGGCTAAAGCACAAAATAAATCGATTATCATCAGTTTCGGTGGCGCTTTTTCTAATCACATTCACGCCCTAGCCTATGCCGGTAAAGTACACGGGATAAAAACACTTGCGATCATTCGCGGAGAGCCAGAATATCAGTCTAACTTTACCCTAACGCAAGCAAGAAAATGGGGAATGACACTCAAGTTTGTTGATCGCGCTACCTATAAATTACGCCAGCAAGAATCGTATCAACAACAATTATTACAACAATACCCAAATAGCTACTTGGTACCTGAGGGTGGCAGTAATCAACTCGCGTTACCTGGCGTTGGCGAGGTTATTAGTGAGCTAAATCAACAAACCAATTTTGATTATCTACTCACCCCCGTAGGTAGCGGTGGCACTTTGGCAGGCCTAGTCAAGGCCGATGCCAATCAACATCACTTGTTAGGTATTGCAGTGTTAAAACATCAAGGCTACTTGAATGACGAAGTAAACACCCTGCTACAAGATAACGAGTTATTTACCAACTGGCAGATCCTCGATGATTTTCATTGCGGCGGGTATGGTAAGTTTACAGCTGAGCAGGCCGAAAAAATAAGGGCATTTTCCTTACAGACAAATGTCCCGTTTGAACCAGTGTACTCAGGAAAAATGGTACTGGCGTTTTTGACTTTACTGGAACAAGGTTACTTTAAACCCAACTCAAAGGTAGTGCTGTTACATACCGGTGGTTTACAGGGCTTAGGCGGGCTTTGTGAACGAGGAATACTTGATAAAGCGCAATGGCCAGTGCCTAATTTTAACCTCGCTTAAGGCTATTCCGTTAACGCCCCTATGGCATTGTAATGATTTTAAGGCACCAAAATAAGAATGCGCTTTTTATTGATTGGCTTTGATACTTGGTTATCTAAGCTTACTAGCGACTAAACCAGAGTATTTAAGCAAAAAAAAACCTGCTAATAAGCAGGTTTTTTATGACCAATAAAGGCGAGATTACGCTTCAGCGATAACCACAACTTTGATGGTTGCATCTACGTCTGCGTGAAGGTGAATAACGATTTCGTATTCGCCAGTTTCACGGATAGTACCTAAAGGAAGACGAACTTCTGCTTTAGCTACTTCAACGCCAGCTTCAGTGATAGCATCAGCGATGTCTTTAGTACCGATAGAACCGAATAGTTTACCTTCGTCACCGGCTTTAGAAGCGATAGTAACTTCAGCTAACTCAGTTAATTTAGCAGCACGAGCTTCAGCAGCAGCTAAAACGTCAGCTAATTGCTTTTCTAACTCAGCACGACGAGCTTCAAAGTGCTCAACGTTTGCTTTTGATGCGATAACTGCTTTACCTTTTGGTAATAAGAAGTTACGAGCATAGCCAGACTTAACTGTAACTTGATCACCTAGACCGCCTAACTTGGCAATTTTATCAAGAAGAATTACTTGCATGTTAATAGCCCCTTAGGTTACTTGTGTAAATCAGTATATGGTAATAAAGATAAGTAACGAGCACGCTTGATCGCACGACCAAGTTGACGTTGATACTTAGCTGAAGTACCTGTAATACGGCTAGGAACGATTTTACCACTTTCAGTGATATAATTTTTTAACGTAGCGATGTCTTTGTAATCGATTTCGCTTACGCCTTCTGCGCTAAAGCGACAGAACTTACGACGTCTAAAAAAACGTGACATGGGATTTCTCCTAATATTTGGTGTTCTTTTTAATTCAAAATTGAATCAAAATACCACCTAATTAATCATTTCAATCTGTTGGGCGTGTAATACCAAAACAGGGTTTCCGCTTCGGGTTTCGTGACGATTAATAAAACCGCTCACTTTTACATTACTGCCCGCAGTTAATTCACGAGTAATGTGCTTTGTCCATTGGCCTGTTGCCACAACTTGCATTCTGACATAGGCTTGACGAGTTAATCCATCTTCAACAACCGTAGAACGATGTTCTAACGTGAAGCGACAATGGCTAATACCCGCCGGGCTTACTGACACGTCAGCCGTTTTAACGATCTGACCGGTCAAAACAAGACAATTTTCAATCACAAAGTACTATTCTGCTGCAGCTTCTTCAGTAGCTGGAGCTTCTTTAGCAACTTCTTTTTTCTCGCGGCGGTCTTCTTTAGCAGCAGCCATTGGAGATGCTTCAGTTACCGCGTCTTTCGTGCGCATGATCATGTTACGAATAACAACGTCGTTATAACGGAAAGAAGTTTCTAATTCATCAATAACTGACTGAGGCGCTTCGATGTTCATAAGAACATAGTGTGCTTTGTGCAGTTTGTTGATTGGGTATGCTAACTGACGACGACCCCAGTCTTCTAGACGGTGGATCTTACCTTCAGCGGCAGTGATCATGTCTGTGTAACGTTGGATCATACCAGTTACTTGTTCACTCTGATCAGGGTGAACCATAAATACGATTTCGTAATGACGCATTACGAGCTCCTTACGGTTGTAGCCTCTTGCTGGCTCAGCCTAGTACCAGTATAAAGGCAAGGAACAAAATATATGGCTGATTTAAGGAGGCGTATTGTAGGTAAAATAAACAATGAACGCAAGCATTTGTTTGAGGCAATTATTTGGGTTAACAGCTGTCAGTATTTTTTACACTTCAAGCCAAATTGATCCGCAAGTTCATGCTCTAAGGCTTGATCTAAACTGCTTAATTAGGGTTGGTCTAAATATTGCTTTGGAAAGCGATAAATAATGCGGTAAATCGATTTAACAACCGAGGTTGAATGGGTAACGAGTATATCTTAACAATGACCTTGTAAATGACCTTAACAATGACAGCGAACGAACTAAGAATAAGCGTAAATAAATGAAATCCAAAAAGGAAGGATTACTGCTGATCCTGTTTATCTTAATTTTTATTTTTATGATAAACCAAGCAACGGCAGCTGAGGGCAAAATCAATCAACAAACCCGCATAGCGCACGGTTTGTTGATACCATGCACCATGCTCTTAAGTTGAGTACTTATGTAGGCTTATAAATGCGCTATATATTTTAGTCAGCTTAAGAAAGTGCAGACAACCTTTGTCTAACAATTTCAAATAAGCAAATACCCGACGCTACCGATACATTCAAACTCGATACACTTCCAGCCATCGGTAATTTAATCAATTGGTCACACGTTTCTCGCGTTAACCGACGCATGCCTTTATCTTCAGCGCCCATCACTAACGCTATCGGGCCGGTTAATTGGCATTGATAAATAGACTCGGTTGCTTCCCCTGCTGTACCAACAACCCATAGCCCCATTTCTTGCAAAGCTTTTAAGCTACGAGTCAAATTCGTTACTTGTACTAAAGGAATGCTTTCTGCCGCTCCAACCGCGACTTTACGAACCGTTGAGGTAATTCTTGCGGCATTATCTTTCGGCACAACAATGGCCTGCACCCCGGCGGCATCGGCATTACGTAAACAAGCGCCTAGGTTATGTGGATCAGTGACCCCGTCAAGCACCAATATAAAAGGTATTTGCTTTTGCCCTAAGGCTGAACCAACAATGTCGGTTAAATCATTTTCACTGTATACCTTGCCCGGTTTTACTCGTGCAATGATACCTTGATGTTGCTCACCTTTACTTTTTTCATCCAGTGCTTTGCGGTGCGTAAGTTGGATTGAAATACCATACTTTTGCGCTAAGTTAATCACCGTTTTTAAGCGTTCATCTTCTCGCCCTTTTAACAGCCAAAGCTCAATAAAGCGTTCTGGAGCACGCTTAATTAATGCTGTAACAGCGTGAATACCAAAAACCAACTCGTCGTGTTTTGCCATGTGAATCTTCTTTAATTGTATCTAAATCGTTTTATAACATCGGCCTCACCGGCCGACTTGCTAAATAAAATTATCTGAGCCTATAAGCGCTTTATTTTTGATTACGCTTGCGCGCGTTTTTACCCGGACGTTTTTTTGCTTTTGCTGCTTTCTTCTTTTTCGATTTTTTGTGTTCAGCATCAGGTTTGGCACGTCTATTGGTTTTGTTAGCTCGGGCGCTATCATTACCTGTACTTGGTTTTATTCGTCGACTTGGCTGACTAACTTGATCGTCGCCCGCTAAGATTAGGTCGATTTTTTTCTCATCCAGATTCACCGCAGCGACCTGAACCTCGAGAACATCTCCGACATGATAACGTTTATGTGTTTTTTCACCGACTAAGCACATTCTCACTTCATCGTGGTTATAAAAATCTTTACCAAGCGAGCTGATATGAACCAAACCTTCAATATGAAAGTCTTGTAAGCGCACAAAAAAACCAAAGTTGGTGACCGTAGCAATAACACCGGTAAAGGTATCACCTACATGATCGCGCATGAATTCACACTTAAGCCAATCGCCAACATCACGAGTCGCATCATCAGCCCGTCTTTCGGTCATCGAGCAATGCTCACCTAACTCGGAAACCTCTTGTTCATCATAAAAATAAAAGCCTTCATTACTTTCATTATGCTGTTGTGCGTTCAATATGGCTTTAATAACCCGATGAACAACCAAATCAGGATAACGCCTGATTGGAGAGGTAAAGTGACTATAAGCTGGAAGTGCTAAACCAAAGTGACCTATATTTTCCGCTTGGTAAACCGCCTGCTTCATTGATCTTAACATCATCGTTTGAATCAGCTCTTTATCAGGTCGGTCAATAACTTTGTCGGTAATTTTGCCAAAATCCGCGGGACTGGGTTGTTCGGTTTTAGGTAGCTCAATACCAAGTTCTGCCAGATATGAGACTAAGTTATTATATTTATCTTCGTTAGGTTTATCATGAACCCGATATAAACCAGGCTTTTGATGCTTGCTAATAAACTTAGCCGTAGCCACATTGGCTAAAATCATACATTCTTCAATGATTTTATGAGCATCATTGCGGATCACCGGTTCGACAGAATCAATTTTTCGATCAGCATTAAAAATAAATCGAACTTCTTCCGTTTCAAACTCAATCGCGCCGCGCTCTCGCCTTGAACCGACTAACGCATGATAAAGTTTATGTAATTCTTCTAAGTCAGATACTCGTTCTTGATATTGCTCTCGCAGCTCTTTATCACCATCTAAAATAGCCGCCACTTTGGTGTAGGTAAAACGCGCATGTGAATTCATCACTGCCGGGTAAAATTTTGAGTCCGATAATACCCCATTCGCGCTAATGGTCATTTCGGCGACCATACACAAGCGATCAACATTAGGGTTTAACGAACACAAGCCATTAGAAAGCACTTCTGGCAACATCGGGATGACTTGATTTGGAAAGTAAACCGAATTACCGCGCTTAATGGCTTCGCCATCAAGAGCTGTGCCCGGGCGGACATAGTAACTCACATCGGCAATTGCCACCCATAAACGCCAACCGCCGGATTTCTCCGGTTGACAAAAAACCGCATCATCAAAATCTCGAGCGTCTTCACCATCAATCGTTACTAGGGGTAATGAGCGCAGATCAACTCGAGGTGATTTCGCCTGTTCTTCAACTTCTGGCGCCAAAGTGGAAATCTCATCGAGTAATGCTTCTGGCCAAATATGAGGGATATCGTGTTGATGTAAGGCAACTTGCACTTCCATTCCCGGAGCCATATGTTCACCAAGTACTTCAACGACTTTGCCAAGCGGTGTTGATCGTTTAGACGGGCGTTGAATAATTTCAATCACCACCATCTGACCATGACGAGCGCCTAAACGTTTTTCTTTAGGGATAATAATTTCATGGTTTATACGAGCATCTTCTGGGATCACGGTAATGATTTCATGCTCAACAAACAGGCGACCAATGATCCGATCTTTACGCGGCACGATTACATCTAAAATACGTACTTCTTGCTTGCCTTTGGCGTCAGCTTCAGCGCTAATTCTTGCTTCCACTACATCGCCATGAATTAATTGACGCATTTCATGATAAGGAATGTATAAATCTTTATCACCTTGATCTGGCTTTAAAAAACCAAACCCGTCACGATGACCAATGACTTCGCCGGTAATAATCGACGTTTGGGCCGCTATCGCATATTGTTTAAACTTAGTGAAGACCAACTGGCCAGCATTTTCCATCGCTCTGAGTCGACGCTTTAAGCCCACTCTTTGTTCTTCATCTTTATATTGAAGTTCTTTACAAAATTGCGCGAAAGTTAATGGGTAGCCTTTTTGCTCAATAATTGACAACAACAACTCTCGACTGGCGATAGGTTTGTCGTATTTTTGCGATTCGCGTTTCAAATGTGGATCTTTATGCTTCACTATATCTTCTTATTGCGTTTTTTTAGAGTATACCATCAAGTCTATAACACCACATAAGTATTTCCCCTCATGCCGTTAATTTAGGATAAGAGCCATCTGTCTTAAAGAATGGGTAAAGTATCGTGTTAGATTAAATAAATGTTGCAACAGGTTTAGATAAATTTAAAATGAAGGTGATTGATATCTAATAATAATTGAGAGAATAATAATGAAAAAACTTCTTCTGGGTACACTTTTAACCCTCATGAGCGTCTCGTCGGCTTTTGCCGCTCATCCGCAATGTGGTAAAACCGAATTGGCTGAAATTATGGACATCATGAAAGATGATATGAAAGCCATAAAAGCCGCGACCAAAGCCAAAGAACAAGATAAAGTAACCGCACTGGCAGAAAAGCTGTTAGTGTCTGTTCAGAAAGCCGATGCTTATGTCCCTTTAAAAATCTCAGATAGCAAGGAACTAAATGCGCAACAAACAGAGCAATTTAACGACTACAAAAAGGGCATGGAATTGCTCACAAAAGCGGTGGTTGAACTGACTAAAGCGGATTCTATTGAAGCACAAAAAATAGCCCTTGCGGTTATTGGTAAAAGCGCTAAAAAAGGTCACAAAGCATTTAAAATGGACTGTGACGACGTTTAATCCCCTGCACGATAAAACCACATGGTCGTTATTTGTTTAACGACTATGTGTCATTTCCTGCAACAACCGAGATACTTTAGATGAAAATTCGAGTTTGGGATAACTTCACCCGAATCTATCATATGGCACAATTGGTGCTAATAGCTGTGCTTTGGTATAGCGCTGAAGAAGCCCTATTTGATCTTCATTTTAGCTGTGCATTTATCTTATTTGGGCTTTGGCTTACGCGCCTAGTGTGGGGGTTTGTGGGCAGTGAGAGCTCACGCTTTAGTCAATTTATCAAATCGCCAATATCGGTATGCAAACATTTGCTCAAGCGAGAACAAAGACCCAATCACTTAGGGCACAACCCTATCGGTGGTTACATGGTATTGGCGCTTTTACTCAGTTTGGGGCTGCAGTTGGTTACGGGTTTATTTGCCAGTGATGACGTTTTTTCTGAAGGCCCTTTATATCCATTTTTTAGTGAGTCGTTGGTTGCTCAAATGGATTCATTACACCATGCAAACTTTAATGTTTTACTGTTTTTAATTGGCCTTCACATGAGCGCGGGGGTCCTTCATCTGATCAAGGGTGATAACGTTATTTGGGCGATCATCAGTGGGGTAAAAAAAGACACTGCGGTGAATGCCAACAAGCCGCTTAAGTTTAAGTCCTCTTGGCTTGCGCTGTTGTTATGGGGAGTACTTGCCTTAATGGCTTATGACTTTGGCATGCAATACGCCAGTTACTGATTTTTTTGGCAAAAAAAAGCACCAATTACAATATTGGTGCTTTGTTGTTTTGCTTGGCTTTAACCCTTAAATCGAGAACGATGAGCCACAACCACAGGTTGTTTGAGCGTTGGGGTTATTTACTAAAAAGCGACTTCCTTCAAGCCCTTCGATGTAATCTACCACACCACCAACCAAATATTGTAAACTCATTGGGTCAACAACCATGGTTACCCCTTGTTTTTCGATGGTCATATCGCCTTCATTCACCTTTTCATCAAAAGTGAAACCGTACTGAAAGCCTGAACATCCACCACCAGTAACATAAACCCTAAGCTTTAAATCTGGATTCTCTTCTTCAGTAATCAACACCTTAACTTTGGCGGCGGCAGCATCACTGAATTGAATTGGCATTTCGCTGTTTGACATAACTACTCTAATTACTACGCAAGATTGTGCAAATTATCTTAAACCTGAGCTATTTAATCAAGTATTTGATTAAATTGTTTACTCTACAACCTCTGACCAAGGGTACACCTGATCCAGACGCTGATACTTTTGCCAACGCCCTTTGGGCATAACTGCAGAAACGCTGACTTGCTCTGGTATGAAGTTTTGTGCAAGACTGAATTCGGTTTCAAAGACTTGAAAATATTGAAAACTAAAAGAAAGTTCGTCTTTGGTTACTGGTGATACATTTTCTAATTTGATCGTCGCAGGGCGGTTATCAAGGCTGCCAACAAAACTTACTTCAACGTGCCCTTTGACATTGCTTTTGGTCTTTTCTTGTTGGACCAAAACAACACGTATTCGATAATGATTTTCACTGACGCTGGGAATAATATTAACTTCGTCAATAATAATGCCGTTAAGTTGTTTTTCAGGTGCCATTATTTTTTCGTAGAAAGCTAACTGTTTTTTTAACTCAAAATGCTGTTCTTCAAGTTTGCGCAAGCTTTCTTGTGCTTTTTGATTTGCCAGTTTTTCGATTTCTAATTCGACCGTCAGGGTATTGATTCGAGATAGAGCGCTTTCATTTTGTTGGTATAACTTATCCAGACGAGCCGTTTGTTGTTCGATTAACTCAGTCTGATGCTTATGAAAATAATTACCGAGTTTGTAAGCGCCTAGGCCTACCAAAAGTAACAGGGTAAAACTGGTTAGTAATATTTTGAATGCACCAAATTTTTGATGCAATTTCGCCAGTGATAATTTTTTTAACCAATTCATTATTAACGTTTTATCTAATACTATCTATGTTAAAATCTGTAACGCTCACATACGAGATACAAAAAGATAATGAACTCTAACAAGGAACGCTAATGTCTCTGGCTTCGCTAAGGAAAAAACTTGCAAAACCTGTGCCCTCTTGGCAGTTGTGCCTGCTTGGGATCATTGGTGGTGCGCTAGCCTCATTATTTATCATCATTTTCAGATTAAGCATCGAATCTATCCAATTACTCTATTTGGATAATATAGACGATTTCACTACTCTATCAGAAATTGAACGTTTAATAACCCCTATTGTTGCAGTTAGTTTAATATTACTGCTCGCTTGGGCCATTAAATTTAAGTA
This sequence comes from Thalassotalea sp. 273M-4, assembly GCF_041410465.1. Taxonomy (NCBI): domain Bacteria; kingdom Pseudomonadati; phylum Pseudomonadota; class Gammaproteobacteria; order Alteromonadales; family Colwelliaceae; genus Thalassotalea; species Thalassotalea aquiviva. The sequence continues at coordinate 496,694 of NZ_CP166961.1, read as the reverse complement.
TTACCGAATGGGTATTCCCTTTGTAATCCACAGGTTAAAGGTTGCTTATGGCCATATTCCGATGCGAAATACCATCACCCAATTTTTTGGCAGTATCTTTGCCCTAGCCGGTGGCTTTTCGGTCGGTAGAGAAGGACCGGCCGTGCATATAGGGGCTGCCAGCAGTAGTTTTCTAGGCGCCCGTTTAAAGTTACCTAAAAATGCGATTAAAACCATGTGTGCCTGTGGTGTGGCCGCCGGTATTTCTGCCAGTTTCAACACCCCATTAGCCGCGGTAATGTTTGTTATGGAAGTCATATTGCGCGAATACAAAATGCATATCTTTGTCCCCGTTATTCTGGCTTCTATTATTGGTTCAATAATGACCAATGCGGTTTTTGGCTCATATCATGACGTCGATTTTTTTCCTTATATTGCGATCGATTTTTGGCATTACCCTCTGTTAATTTTATTCGGTATTGCACTTGGTTTTTTGGGGACCATGTTTAATCAATGTTTGATGGCCACAATCAAAGCATCGCGTCATCACCATATGTACAAACGCCTGATTTTAGCAGCCTTAGTGATGGGCTTAATCGGGTATTTGGTTCCGCAAAGTATGGGGGCAGGCTTAACAGGGGTTGGCCTTTTGGTAAATCAAAATCCTCACATTAGCCTTATTTTTAGTTTACTGGTCGCCAAATTCTTCGCCACCGCCTTGGTTTTAGGTTTGGGAATTCCTGGTGGTGTTATTGGTCCAACGTTGACCATAGGGGCCATAGCCGGTGCTATTATGGGGTATTTTGTTGGATTTATTTATCAAGATATTCACTTTATGGGGGACTATGCTCTTTTAGGTATGTCTGGGATGCTGGCGGCCACTTTAAACGCCCCACTCGCAGCCTTGTTAACGGTCATTGAATTGTCAAACCAATTAGAGCTTGCCTTACCGGCGATGGTCGTCATTACCACGGCTTTTTTAACCTCTAGCCAATTTTTAAAAAATCGTTCGATTTTTCTTCAACAACTGCGTTATCAAGAGTTACCTTATAAATTGTCGCATGTAGAAAGTTCCCTCCAAAAGTACGGGGTACTCGGGTCGATGGACACTAACATTAAAATCATCCACAGTGATGATGACCAAGAAATTAGCACCTTTTTCGACCGACACCACATGGATAATCATATTATTTCCTGCCATAGCAACGGGGATTTGTCGTTGTGGGAAATCGACTTTAATGCCCAGCTAAGGGCGGAGAATGAGCCTGGATTGATGCAATTTAAAATGCAAGGATTAAGTTCGCAAGAAACTTTATCCGAAGCCTTTAATATACTCTCTGACAAACGCCTTGGGGCTGTTTACATTTACGACACCGAAGACAGTAATCAACAACAAGTGATTGGTATTTTACCATTTCAAAAAATTCGTCAACAACTTACCAAAGGATATAAATAATGACCACAATCTTATGGTTAAAAGCCCTTCATATTGCGTTTATGGTGGCCTGGTTTGCCGGTATTTTCTACCTGCCCAGACTGTTTGTCTATCATGCTGAAACCGACAATGTCGATGTACAAGCGCAACTGAAAGTGATGGAACGCAGATTACTCTATTTTATCAGCCCATTTGCCTTATTAACTTTAGCCTTTGGTTTAGCACTTATTTACCAGCTGGGCGGCGCTTGGTTTGTTGCATCGCATTGGCTTCATGCAAAACTTTTATTGGTGGCCATATTATTTATTTATCATGGTTACTGTTTTAAGTTACTTAAAACCTTCGCTAATGATCAAAATACTCGCTCAGGTAAATTTTATCGAGTGCTCAATGAAATGCCGGTATTTATCTTGTTTGGCACCATTATTTTGGCGGTCGTAAAACCCGGTTTATAAAGATTTAACTCGGGTGAATTTTGCGCCTTCGCCTTGCGAAAACAACGTTCAATAACGCCAGAGAATATGCTAAAGTTCGCAGCAATTAAAATAACCTTTATAACCGCGTTAGCATTGGCTCACCAACTGCGCTAATAACGATATAACAAGTGGGTATCAACCATGATGAATTTTCAAGGCAGTCATATTCTGTCGATATCTCAATTTGACAGAGATTCTGTTTCTCGGATCTTAGATGTTGCCAAAGCAATGATCCCTTATGCCGCCAGACAAAAACGTTGCCATGTATTAGAAGGTGCCATTTTAAATAACCTGTTTTTTGAACCCAGTACCCGCACTCGGATCTCTTTTGGTACGGCGTTTCAACTACTCGGTGGTTTTGTCCACGAAACGGTTGGGGTAGAGGGTTCTTCCCTATCAAAAGGGGAATCGTTGTTCGACACCGCTAAAGTAATTAGTGGTTACAGTGACGTAATTGCTATGCGCCACCCAGATATGCATTCGGTTGCTGAATTTGCCAAAGGCAGTACCGTACCGGTGATTAATGGGGGTGACGGTGCCAATGAACACCCAACTCAGGCTTTGTTGGATTTATTTACGATTGATGCAGAAATGCGTCGATTTAATAAAGGGATCGATGGTTTAAACATTGTCCTAATGGGTGATTTAAAACATGGTCGCACTGTTCACTCGTTATCTCGTTTACTGTGTTTATACAAGAATTTACATGTCACACTGCTGGCGCCAAAAGCATTACAGATGCCAACAAACATTGTTAACTTACTGACCAACGCAGGTCATAAGGTTACCATTACCGAGTCCATGGCAGACAGCTTACAAAGCGACGTGGTTTATCAAACCCGTATTCAGCAAGAACGCTTTGAAAGTCAGCAAGAAGCTGATCTGTATCGTGGTCACTTTAGTTTAAATAAGAAAATCTACGAGCAATACTGTAAGGATCATACTGTGATCATGCACCCACTGCCTAGAGATTCACGCCCTGAAGCGAATGAGTTAGATAATGATTTAAACGATAATCACAATCTGGCAATTTTCCGTCAAGCACAAAATGGGGTACTGGTGAGAATGGCATTATTTGCCTTAACCTTAGGGGTTGATGAAAAACTCACACAATATGAAAAACCGGTCACTTGGTACACCAACAAATAACCCAGAACACTTTTAGGTAAATATATGTCACATTCTCAACAACTTTTTCAACAAGCACAACAGACCATTCCTGGCGGTGTTAACTCGCCGGTCCGCGCATTTAAAGGCGTCGGCGGAACGCCTCGCTTTATTGAGCGAGCGCAGGGGGCGTATATTTTTGATGCCGACCAAAATAAATACATCGATTATGTCGGCTCTTGGGGTCCGATGATCCTAGGTCATAATGATCCGGTCATTTTAGATGCGGTGATTAAAACAGCGCAAAATGGTTTAAGTTTTGGTGCTCCTACCGAGTTAGAAATCACCATGGCTGAAAAGGTACGTGAGTTGGTGCCTAGTATGCAGAAATTGCGCATGGTAAGTTCAGGCACCGAAGCGACAATGAGCGCGATTCGATTAGCGCGAGGTTACACTGGCCGTGACAAAATCTTAAAATTTGAAGGCTGTTACCACGGTCACGCCGACTCTTTGTTAGTAAAAGCAGGCTCTGGTGCTCTCACCCTAGGCGTGCCTAATTCCCCTGGAATTCCTGCCGACTTTGCCAAACATACTTTAACCGTTACCTACAATGATATTGAGTCTGTTAAACAAATATTTGCCCAATATGGTGATGATATTGCATGTATCATCGTTGAACCGGTTGCCGGCAACATGAACTGCGTGCCACCAGTTGAAGGGTTCTTAGAAGGTTTACGAAGCATTTGTGACCAGTATCAGTCGGTATTAATCTTTGATGAAGTTATGACCGGTTTTCGAGTCGCGCTAGGTGGTGCTCAAGCCCATTACAATATTGAACCGGACTTGACGACCCTAGGTAAAGTGATTGGTGGCGGTATGCCTGTTGGTGCCTTTGGTGGTAAAGCAGAAATTATGGATTATATCGCTCCGGTTGGACCTGTGTATCAAGCCGGTACTCTGTCTGGTAACCCGATTGCCATGGCTGCCGGATTTGCAGCTTTAAGCCAGTTAAGCGAAAAAGATATCCATAGCCAGTTAACCATCAATACAGAAAAACTGGCAAAAGGATTAAAAGCTGCGGCCAATAAATATAATATCCCACTAAGCATTAACTATGTTGGTGGAATGTTTGGTTTCTTCTTTACTGAGCAAGAAAACGTTACAACATTTGAACAAGTGATGGCGTGTGACACAGAACGCTTTAATACCTTCTTCCACTTAATGTTAGAGCAAGGGGTATATTTAGCGCCTTCAGCATTTGAAGCAGGGTTTTTATCAGCCGCGCATACTGATGCCGATATTGATGCCACCATTTTAGCAGCAGAACGTTGTTTTGCTAAAATGTAATATCTCGCAATAACCGCCGTTTTTTGCCATTAAAAAGGGAGCTTTCGCTCCCTTTGTTATATCTATTACCATGCTCTTGGACTTTGGCTCAGTTCGCGAGAAGGTAATGCCTTGGTATTAGTCACTCCCCATACCAAATAGCTGTTCTAACCATGATGGTGCTTCGGTTTCGATCAACAAACAGTCACTGGCATAGGATATACCGTCAGAAATTGCCGGATACTTAGCTACATCAGCACAATTATCCTGAACCGCATTTCCCGTGGTTAATTCAAAGGTGGTGTATTCAATCCCTTCTGGAACATAATCAGAACGATTGAAACCACCATATTTCTGTAAAAAGTTACTATAAAGTGACAGTGCCCCGCTGCTCCCCGTTAACCCCATAGGCTTATTGTCATCACGACCGATCCATGTAGTTACCACGGTATCGAGATCATAACCAACGAACCAAGAGTCCCTAAGATCATTACTGGTGCCTGTTTTTCCGGCCAAAATCAAATCAGGAAACTGCCATGATAAAGACTGAGCGGTGCCAGTTTTGGTCACTTGCCTTAAGGCGTACTCAATTAAGAAAGCGCCTTGGGAAGATAACCTTCCATCAACCGCTTTATAGCGTTGCCATAAAATATCGCCATCGGCCGAAGACACCAATTGAATGGCTGATGGGGCATGATATACGCCGGCATTAGCAATGGTATTAAACCATTGGTTGACTTCAAAAGCCGACATATTGGTGGTACCGAGTAACATACTCGGCAGTAATTCAACCTCACCAGAATAACCGAGTGCTTGAAGCGTTTGCGCAACCTTTTGCGTACCTAGCTCCATGCCTAAATTGACTGTTGGCACATTTAATGATTTGACTAAGCCCTCAATCAGAGGCACGCTATCTCGGTATTTGCCATCATAATTTTTGGGCTTCCAGGTTTTACCATTATTGTTCTGTAATGTAATAGGTTTATCGACTAACGGGGTCGCCAAATTGTACTGCTCATACCGCTCTAACGCCGTCAGATAAACCACGGGTTTAATTAGTGAACCAATCGGCCTTTTGGCATCTAAAGCACGGTTAAAACCAGAATATTTTACCTCTCGACCTCCGATAACGGCATTAATCGCCCCTGTTCTCACTTCGCTTATCACCATCGCGACTTCTAAGTCGTCAACGTCTGTGCGGTTCTTTTCAAGTGTTGATAAACGCTCTTTTACCGATTGTTCTGCATCAAGCTGTTTGTGTAAATCAAATGCGGTAAAGACCTTAATACCAGATTGTAATACTTTACTGGCACCGATTTTATGCAATTCTCGACGAACAAGTTGCATATAAGCGGGGAAAGAATGTTTGTCCATACGACGCGATGTTCGAATCGACAAAGGGGTGCTTAGTGCGAGTTCATATTCTGCTTGAGAAATAATTTCATCTTGATACATCAACCGTAATACCAAATCACGTCGTTGCACTGCACGTTCTTGATTACGCCATGGATCGTAATAAGACGGGCCTTTAACTTGTGCCACCAACAAGGCCACTTCTGCTGCATTTAATTGGCTTATGGATTTGCCAAAATAAAATTGTGAGCCTAAGCCAAAACCGTAAATACCATTGGCAAAGTGTTGGCCTAAATAGACTTGATTAATATAGGCTTCTAATAGTTGATCCTTGGAGTAGCGAATTTCCATGATAATGGACATCAAGGCTTCATTAACCTTGCGCCAGATCGTTTTTTCGCTATTGAGGTACATATTTTTGGCAAGTTGTTGGGTTAAAGTACTGCCACCTTGCACTCTTTTACCGGCAAGTAAGTTATGCCAGAATGCCCGTAATATGCCAGTTGGCGACACCCCATGATGATTGTAAAAATCTTTATCCTCTACCAGTAGCAAAGTGTCAATTAACCGATCTGGTAGCATTTCAAGGGAAACATAAACCCTATCTTCACCTTGTGGCGACAAAATACGGTCGATTAATAAAGGTTCAAGTTTAACACTTGAGACTTCTTCATCATCTTGCCATAAGCGGTATACATCACCACCACGTTGTTCAATCAACAATTTAGTCGCAGGCTCTAGGCCATAACCAAAATCAAAGGGACGACGATAAACAGTTAATCTGTTGTTATTTCGACTAAATTCACCGGGTTGTTCGACTCGCTTTACACGCTGGTAGCCAACTTGTTCTAGCTCATATTCGATGCGGGGGTATTTGATCGCTTGGTTAGGTGTTAACACTCTAACCTTACTGTATATTTGCGCCGGTATTTCCCAGCGTTGACCTTCAAATGTGCGCCTTACTTTACCATCTAGATAAATACTATAAAGAGCAAAAGTGACCACAAAAATAATGGATAACTTCAGTGCAGTATGGAACAACCAATGACTTAACCCTAAATGTGAATTATTAGCTTTTGCCACATGGCCTTTGGTGAAGCCTTTGGGTTTAATAAACTTTCTTTTACTCATGATCCATTTTATCTAATTTTAAGGAGATTTCTTCCATAACATAACGGTCGCAATACATACTGGATAAAAAATGGTTATGACCAACTTACCATTGAATTGAACAAATAACCAGCACCATTGTTCTAAGCTTTAGCCTATAAAAACATACTCATATGCTATCACAATAGTAGAAAAATAATCATCCTGACAACTTGCTTACACTGCTTTAATGACTTTGCTTTGATATAATTTAAAGCTGTCCTTAGTAAAAGCGAAAGAATATGTCTCAATTTAACCTATTAGCCATTTTAGGTGCTACAGCATCAGGTAAGACACGACTGGCAGTTGACTTAGCAAAACAACTCAATGGAGAAGTGATTTCAGCCGATTCAAGACAAGTATATAAAGGTCTAGATATCGGCAGTGGTAAAGACTTAGAAGAATATGGAACGATTCCTTATCACCTTATCGATATTGTAGAACCTGGTTACGAATATAATATTTTTGATTTTCAGGGCGATTTTATTAAGGCTTTCGAAGACATTACCGAGCGTAATAAATTTCCAATCTTAGCCGGAGGCTCTGCCCTTTACGTCGATGCAGTTTTAAAAGATTACCGACTGGTTGAAGTGCCCACAAACCCAAAACTTAGAGCCGAGCTCGAAGATAAAACCCAGCCGCAACTTGCCGATATTTTATTGTCCTTAAAACCCAATCAGCACAATACAACCGACTTACTTGAGCGCGAACGTATTATTCGAGCGATAGAAATAGCCAAAGGTGAGTTAGATTCGAGCAATCCAAGTCATCAAATGCCCAATATCACTCCATTGATCATGGCAATAAAATGGTCGCGAGAACAATCTCGAGAACGGATCACTTACCGTTTAAAACAACGCTTTGAACAAGGTTTAATCGACGAAGTCGAAACACTTCACAAGCAAGGCGTGAGCTGGGACACCCTGTACTTCTACGGCTTAGAATACCGCTTTATTGGTCAATATTTGCAAGGCCTAATAAACAAAAATGACTGTTTTCAAAAGCTTAATTCTGCTATCCATCAATTTGCAAAAAAGCAAGACACTTGGTTACGCCGACTAGAGCGACAAGGACAACAAGTTCACTGGCTCGATGGGCAACAGCCATTATTAGCGCAAGCAATGCAAGTGATCGCCAACCAAAACAGTTCAACAACCTAATGACTTCACCAAACGTACTATTGACTTAACTGGCGTTTGGTTTTGCGCGTGGCTTCGGCATTCGCCGGGTCGTCAGGCCAATAGTGCTTAGGGTATTGTGATTTCATCTCTTTTTGCACTGCCTTATAACTGCCCTGCCAGAATGCTTGTAAGTCTTGGGTGACTTGAATAGGTCGTTTGGCGGGTGACAGGATTTCCAAAATCAGTGGCACCTGTTTTCCCGACTGTTTATCCCCAACCATAGGGGTAATTTGGAGACCATAAAGTTCTTGCATTGGTAAAGATACAATTGGGTTTTGTTGCAGCGAATAGCGAATAGGGCATTGGCGTTTTGTCGGCCCGATAAAAAACTCTGGAGCAAGTCGATTAAGAGTCTGTTGCTGTTGATAATCAAACATTGATAACAGCATATCACTCAGATTTTGTTTCGCTAACTGGGCTTTGCTTTTTATTTGCCCAACAAACGGCATAAACCAAATAGCTAAGTTTGCTAATAACTCGGCATCTTCAACATTTGGTAAATCGACATCCTTACTATGTTGCTCTAACCAGCGCATTCGAGTCCGTAATTGTAAATCTTTTTCCTGCCAAGGTAGCCAAGAAATACCGTGTTTAACAACTTGTTGAGCCCATAATTGAGCCACCAGATTATCGTCATTAACCGGCTTTGGTGTTTGTGATAAAAGTAATGGCCCTAATAATTTTTGTTCAAAGCTGAGGATCTTGTCACCTTGCTCGTCGTACTCAAGGCGATAGCGAGTGTGGGGTTGAAAAATATTAAGAGCTTGCAATTGCTTGAGCTCTACCTTACAGCCTAAAGAAACATAGGTTTTATGTTTTACTGTGGTTAAGCGGGCAGCAACAATAAAGTCCTCGTTGGCCAAGGTATCGGCCTCGAAGATAAAAACGCCCTTTTGTGATGCGGTTAAGAACTCTCCTAACTTGCCTCTATTTTTAGCCACTTGCTCAGGAAAGGCCAAAGCCAATAAACTGCCAGCCATGTTCACCGGTAAATGGGTAAAGCTTGATGATAACACCTTTGAGCTGATTTTTAGTTGCGACGCTAATCGTTTCACCTGCCATAAAACTTGCTTAAACTGTTCAGGCTTTTGACTAAATAAACGCAGTCGATGCTCAATATCACAATCTTGGTTCGCCTGCTGATGGCGAATAATATCTCGTTCTTCTATAAGCGCGGCTAAAGTGCATGCGAGTAACGTCAGATGATTCTCTTTTATCTTACCTTCTAGCGCTTTAGCTTTGACTAACATATGACCTAGTCGCGGCTGACAAGACAATTTACTGACACTATGGCCATGTTTGGTCAGCTTGTGCTGCTGATCAACCATTCCCAACAACTCAAACTGAGTCCATATTGCTTGCTCTGTGGTTGCTTTGGGATGCTCTAGCAAAGGCAATTGAGCAAGGCTATTTACTCCCCAACGAGCGGCCTCTAGAATCAACGAAGTAATGTCTGATTGCATTATTTCACTGATATTGTGCTCATTGCGACGAGAAAAATCTTCTTGCGAATATAACCGGATGCAACGGCCAGGACCTAAACGCCCTGCCCGACCAGCTCTTTGAATGGCTGAATCTTTTGCCGTTTGTTGCAGTTTTAATATATTCGCTTGCGTGTTTACATCGTAAATCGCTACTTTTTCTAAACCGGAGTCAATAACCAAATCGATGCCATCAATGGTTAAACTTGTTTCGGCGATATTAGTAGCAAGAACCAGTTTTTGCATCTTGGCTGGGGCCGGATTAATCGCTTGTTGTTGAGCGGTTAAACTCAGTTCACCATAAAGTGGCGTTAACAACATATGAGGCGGTAACTGACCCTTTAAGTTTGCTATAAGATAGCGAATATCCGCCACTCCAGGTAAAAAAACGAGGATAGAACCTTGATGAGTTCGAATAGCTTTGTTGATTTCAGCTAAAGCATTCTCTCGCCATGTTCTTAGCGTGGACGGGGGGCGATAATCAATCTCGACTGGGAAACTTCGACCATGACTGGTCAAAGTCACCACACCCGGCAAAGCCTGCTGCAAGTGAGTACTCGCTAGCGTCGCCGACATTAACAGCAGGCTTAAGTCTTCTCTTAGCCCTGCTTGAATGTCTTGGCACAAAGCAAAAGCAAGATCAGAATGTAATGAGCGCTCATGAAACTCATCAAAAATGACTAATGAGCAGCCCGTCAACTCAGGATCTTGCTGAATTAGCTGGGTTAATATCCCTTCAGTAACCACTTCAAGGCGCGTCTTAGGGCTTACCTTAGTTTCATTTCTTAAGCGATAACCAACGGTTTGACCGACATCTTCACCTAATTGCTGTGCCAAATATGAGGCCACATTTTTAGCCGCTATTCGACGTGGTTGCAGTAAGTAAATCTTTTCATTCTGATATTTTTCAATGTCTAGTAACCACAAAGGCAGGCAAGTCGATTTACCGGCTCCAGGAGGAGCGTTAAGGATCACCATGTTGTGATTTTCAATCGCTTGCAATAACGAGGATTTTATCTCGTATATAGGTAATACAGATGAATCTGAATAAGAATTAGACATGTAGGTAACAAACCGCTAGAGCCATAATCGATTTAAGGGTAGTTTATACCATAAAGGTAAGTTAAGAGGACAGGGATTTGAACAGACGGGTATTTTTTGGCTTGTCACCATCGGCCAAATCAAAAACAGAAATAGACCAATGGCGCCAACAATATTTAACCCATCTAAATAATAAAAAGTTAAAGCCTGTCGCCGTTGAAAACTTTCATCTAACCTTATTTTTTATTGGCTTTGTTGATCAAAAAGCATTCAGCAAACTTTTTGCGCTTGGTGATACCATTAATGCTCAGCCTTTTAGCTTAACATTAAATACCCTAGGGCTATTCAAACGACCCAAAGTATTGTATTTAGGTTGCCAGACGATACCAACAGAGCTACAGCAGTTGGCTTCATTACTGGCCAAGCAGCTCGGTGATCTTGGTTTTACCCATCAGCACTCCACATTTGTTCCCCATTTAACCCTTTGCCGCAAGGCAACCGAAGCGGTGTTAGCACAACAAGATTTTGCATTTACATTGTTTTTTAACGACTTTTGCTTATATGAGTCAACAACAGTTGACGACAAGGTGAAATACAACATTTTAAAGCGCTGGTCATTGCAATGATGACAAATCGCTTAAAGCAAGCATGAGCATTGTGATATTAAAATGAGCTAGGTAAAATTAGGCTTCAACTTGCTATGCGACACCACTTTATGTCTTTATATATAAATTTATTCTTATCTTCTTTGCGCCCGATCACCTTCTTTTTACCTTGCGCAGCCATTATTTTAGGCTGTGGTTTAGCCGCTTTTGATGGGGTTATTGACGGGCTTTTGTTTAGTGCTTTGTTGTTTCTCAGTATCTTTGCTCAAATGATTTACAACCTGGTGCAAGATTATCAACGCGCTTTTATTAGCCACCAAGTTGTCGCAAAAACCGAAACCAGTAAACAGGCACGCTATCAAACTCGCATATCAATGCTCAAGCTTATCTTGGCAAGTTACGCCACCTTTGTACTGGCTTTGCTGTTATTTGTGGGTTCGGCGGTTCCTAGCTCTTTAATAGGCTACAGCTTAGTCGCTCTTATTGCGCTTATATTTCTTTTGGTTTTGCGCCTTAAAACCAAAGACACTCAACCTGAACATCGGTTACATCAAGTATTTGGCTATCTTAGCCATGCTTTGCTTTTTGGCGCTCTGCCAAGTCTATTAAGCTACCATGTATTAACGGCATCAATGAACGCCTACATCGTCATCTTCGCGTTTATTTCAGCCTTTTTATCATTGCTGTTATACATGGCAAATAAGGTTAAAAAGATCATTGAAGGCATAGAACGACAAGGAGAATATGTACAAATATCAAACAATAAGACCTTGCGCTTATTGCTGACAGCTCAAAAGTGGACCGTATTACTTTGTACTTTAGCAACCCTTCTTAGCGCTTATTTTTTCTATATTCCAATTCTTACTGGTCTATGTTTGTTGGCAACACCATCGTTAATCGCCAGCGCTATTACCCTTGAACACTTTCCCGAATCAGATGTTGCCCAATCCCAAACGAGTAAAATATCGATCGCTTGTTTTGCGTATTGGGTATTATTTGTTATCGGACTGATGCTGTAAAACCTGAGGGTATAAAAAAGAGGCGCACTCGGCGCCTCAATGATATATCGATATATCTATGAATTAGTCATTTAATAATAACCCGGTAACGGTGGCAATACCGGCTCCGGTAGCACCAGCGGCCCACATATTGTTGGCATTTTCGTTATATACTGCGGCTAAGTCCATATGCAACCAACCTTTGCCTGATGAGTCAACAAAGCGTGATAAAAAGCCTGCGGCATTGCTTGCACCACCAGCACCACCACCTTTTTGAGTGGTCGAATTAGCCGTATCGGCAAAGGCGGAGGGGCATTTTTCTTGATGAAAAGACATTAAAGGCAAGCGCCAAGCCGGATCGTTATGACGACTAGCATGTCTTTGAGCGGCAGCAACTAAGTCATCATCCATGGAGAATAAAGCGTTAAACTCGCCACCTGTTGCCAGTACAGCGGCTCCGGTTAGGGTTGCGGCATCGATAATACGATTAGGGTTCATTTCTGAAGCGGCTATCAAGCCATCGGCCAGAACCAGTCGGCCTTCTGCATCGGTATTCGCGATTTCAACCTTAACACCATTTTTATAAGTAATAATGTCACCCAGCTTATAGGCAAAACTGCTCACCATATTTTCGGCGCAACACAGAATGAGTTTAACCCGTTTTGATAACCCTGATTGAATCGCTAAAGCAAGAGCGGCACTAACGGTTGCGGCGCCACCCATGTCACACTTCATTGAAAACATACCAGCACTTGGTTTTATTGAGTACCCACCAGAATCAAAGGTAATCCCTTTACCCACAAGTACCGTATCGATTGTTGCGTTTTTATCACCACTTGGGTTGTAATCTAAAATCAGCATCGCCGGAGGATTAACACTGCCTTTACCAACATTGTATGTGCCACTCCAGCCTTGTCTTTCGAGCTCTTCCCCTTTGACAATCTCAAAACTGACATGCTCGCCTGCCAACGACTTTAAGTATTCTGCGGCCGCTGTGGCTAAACCTACAGGCACTAGATTTGAAGGCGTTGCGTTAATTAAATCTCGAGCCCAAGCATAGGTCGTTAGCTTTTTATTTAACGCATCGACTAAGCCACTGTCTCCGGTAAATTCAACCGACTTATATTGGCCAACTTTAGTAAAGCCTTGAGCAAACGCCCATTGCGATAATTCGCACCAATGCTGGCCTGATAATTTGGCTTGCTTAACCCCTAAACTTTCAATTTTTCGTCCGGCTTGTTGAATTTTCCTTAAATCCAAACGATTGACATCGTCAACAAAAATTACAATGTCATCTTGCTCAAAACCGATTTGAGTTGCTGATTGCCAGTTTGAAGGCTTCTTACTGCTTAGTCTGATATTTGCTACTGATGACATATATTCTTCCATTTCAAAGTTATTGTAATAAGCTAGGATACAAAATAATCCACTATAAAAACAGGGGGGTAGCTTTTAGAGTTGCTCTACAATACTTTTTTGCATGGTTTCACGCCAAATATCAAGTAATGGTTTAACCTTATCTAAGGTAATCGGCTCTCCCGCTTTCATCGACTCGCCAAAACCAGTCTTAACAACTCGTGCCAGCGTTTCTGAGCTTCGCGAGTCAAGAACTTCAACTTCGATGGTAAATTTAACAATTAATTCAGCGGCCTCATTTACCGCTTCCGAGCTTAAAAATTCTGTTTGTAAATATCGATAATCCATCGAGTCTTTATCGACAACGTTTAATTCGGTAATTGCCACTTTTAATCGAATGGTACGATCACCAGGTTCGGTTGCCAAAGTGGCAGTATTCCTAATAGCTAAAGCAAAGGTGTCATTGGTGTATTCACTGATGGCCGACAAAGTCTCTCGAGACGCACTATCATTAGGTTTTGGCGCGGGGAAGTATTGCAATGCATCGACCATAATTTTGTTATATCCCCGCTGTTTTAATTCGGGACTAATATAGCGTTTGACCAAAGAATTATCTTCAGCCTTTATTTCTTCTAAATCTTTATAACTGCTTAAAAAGCCAGAATAAGCTTGGCTCTTATCACTGCTCGATTGCTGGTCATTATTAATGTTTTGCTGCGCTGCGGGATTACAGGCACATAAAGCTAAAGATAAACTTAATAACCCCGCCATCTTGACCATATTCATACCCTATCCCCTTTTATTTATAAAATTGCCGTCAAGGCTATAAACAGCCTAATTTTGCTTACTTAATGATGCGAACTACGCCTTTGCTGATAGCCGTAAAAAAGCGTAATTTACTCTGTGTTGAGTATTGCCTATTTTTATTAAAATACAATCCATACCTTAACTTAGACCGGTGACACATTTAACAACAGAAACCGATTTAACGGCTTTAGTTACCGACCGCAATAAAATTATTGCATTTAGCATGAGCAACGATTAACGTTTGCCTTTACTCGCAATCAAATAAAAATATGAAATATCCACAAGCCTTAAAAAAAGCCACGTTAATAAAACGCTATAAACGCTTTTTGGCCGATGTGATCATTGCCGATGGTTCAGAAGTTACGATACATGTCGCAAACACCGGGGCAATGACAGGCTGTGCAGAGCCAAACGATATTGTATGGTTTAGCACCTCGGATAATCCAAAACGCAAATACACGCGCAGTTGGGAACTGACCCAAACCAAGCGACAACACTTTATTTGCGTTAATACCATCCGCGCTAACCAATTGGTTGAGGAAGCATTGAGGGATAACACCATCAGCCAATTGCAGGGATACAAGACTCTAAAACGTGAGGTGAAATACGGAATAGAGAACAGTAAGATCGATTTTCTCTTAGCCGATGGCCCAACGGACAATGCCTACATAGAAGTCAAAAGCGTGACCTTGTTGGACGATTCAAGTGAAAATGGCACCGGATACTTCCCTGATACCGTGACCCTGCGTGGACAAAAGCATATTCGAGAGCTAATCGAAATAAAAAAATCCGGTAAACGAGCTGTTTTACTGTTTGCCGTCTTGCACACAGGCATTGACCAAGTTAAACCTGCTCGTCATATAGATCCAAAATACGGCCTATTAATTGATCAAGCACTGGCTGTAGGGGTTGAGATCTATGCTTTCAAAGCCAACATTAATCAAGCCGAAATCCGCTTGAATCAAATGATCCCGTTTACCCCTTAAGAGGAAAAAGACTTGCTTAGCGGTTAAATGAGATCACACCGTGTTGTTTGGATATCTCATTTCCTTGCAACATTTCAAAACCCAAAGATTTGGCATCTTCGCAATCACCTTGTCGGTCGACATCCGCGACAATGACAGCGACTTTTTTATTGCAAAAATTATCTATAAAATTGCTTAATTGCGCATTATCTAAGGTTTTTAACGCCGATAAACTCACTTTAATCGAATCGATTTTTGCGTGCTCAATTCGGTTCATCTGTTGCAAGTTATTTTGAGCATAAAATAACGATACGCAAGGCACGAATTGACATAAACGGGTGATTTCCCAATGTGCTTTTACATCGTTAATATTCGTGTCCAATAGAACTTGAACAATAAGTCGATGCTGAGCTTGTGGATGTTGATTAAATAACTGCTCAAGCTTTTTAAACACCCGTTCAGAACTCAACACATAAGAGGGAATGGGCAGAAGTATTTTGACCTTTTGGTCGAATAAAGCGAACAATTGCTCGAAGCATTCGCTTAAGCGCCTTAACTTCCAATCATAGAAATCAATTTGTAAATACGGCGTTACGCCTTGCTTAAGTACAGCGTCAAACGCATCATTAAAAGCCTCATTACCAATATGAGTGACTTGTAACTGGCGATAATCAATAGCGTTATTGCTGTGGTTAGCAATCGGATGAAATTGAAAACCCACTTGATTTTGAATCAAGGCCTTACGAACTTTTTGCTCCGTACTCAGTTGTACCAACAATTGCTCTTTTTGTGCTTTTGAATAAATACGATAACGGTTTATTTCAGCTTGTTTACTGGCGATCAAGGAACGTGACAGCAGTTTTTCAGGATCAAAGACTTCATCGCTGGTAACCGCCACACCTATTCTGGGCGTAAGATAAAGGTGATAGTCATCAACCTGAACGGGGGTTGCCAATAAAGATAATAGGTCATCTAGCAAATGTTTAATCCTATCAACAGACTCGGTTGGTAGGCAAAATATAAACTCGTCATCACTATTTCGAGACAAACAAAAAGCGTCATTGTTAACCGAAATTTTTGCGCATAAATACGATTTTAATATTTCAGCCATCTTTTGAATAAGCTTATCACCAACTAATGGCCCCAATGCAGCATAAGCACTGTTTAAAAAACCTAGTTGGATCGTAACGATACTCATTGGGTCTTCACCGACTTGGCGAGATTGCCAACGTGCGTGCATATATTTTAATAAGCTTTGTTTATTTGCCAGTCCCGTAAGGGAGTCAAAGTAAGCCAAATAATTTAATCGGCTTTGAGTATTTTTTAAATCATAAACATATTGGCTAGAGTGCAACATATAGGCGACTCGGTGACTGATCACTGGCCATTTGATTGGTTTTTGTAAAAAGTCTGTGGCCCCAACGTCAAACGACTTAGCAATTGAGTCAATATCGCCAGCCCCTGTTATCATCAAAATAGGAATGTCTTCCCCCTCGTCAGTGTTGCGAATCTCTTTACACACCTGAAAACCACTTTTCTCAGGCATTTCAACATCCAGCAATACAATATCAGGTTTATGCAAAACATATTGCGACACCGAAGATACCCCGTCGGCGGCGCAGATAACGTCAAAACCATCCGCACTTAAGACTTCTTGCATCAACAATAAGTGGGTTGGGTCATCATCACAGACAAGGATTTTTTTCTTGTTAACCTCTTTTACATAATCCATTTGTACCTCTTCCTCCTTAAAGTTCAACTAAGTGAGCGACTGTTTTTTCATAACAAGAAGACAATAACTCAATCTCATTCGCACATTGCATCAAATCGTTATTAAACGTTGCTTGTTCTATTGATTGGCATAAATCGACTAATCTCTTGGCACCTACGTTAGCTGACAGCGACTTCATAGCATGCGCTAACTGGTATACAGAATCACTATCCCCATTGATATAATGTTGTTTTATATCGGGTAATTTACCTTGCATTTCGGTACGAAACATTGCGAATACTTTCGGAAATACATTTCTACCGGTAATTTTTTCAATATCAAAAATCGCATTTAACCCTTCCTGATCAATCAACTCATGCGTCGGTAACGCTTCAATCGATTTTTGAGCAGGGGTTAACGTCTGAGTTAGCTTCACTTGTAATTTAGGAATGTGCTTGCAAAGAATTTCTTCCATTTGGCCGAAATTAAATGGTTTAAGCATAAAATCATCCATCCCTACGCCCAAACATTCCTCTAAATAACCAACCCCTTTGCCTGCGGTTAACGCAATAATAAGAACCGGAGGTTGGTTGTGAACTTCTTGCCATAGGCGTATTTTTCGAGTCGCTTCAAAACCATCCATTACCGGCATCTGACAATCCATAAAGACCAGATCATAGTGTTTGTCTTGCACCATTTTTAGAGCCAACGAACCGTTTTCGGCGATATCAACCTGACAACCATACATCGCCAGCATTTCGGTCGCGACTATTTGGTTAGTATAGGCATCTTCAACCAATAACACCTTGGCATTAAATTGGATGACTTGCTCTCCCTCTTTTAGAGTGTCATCTTGGTGGCACGATACTTTCTCAGCTAAGCTCTCATATAAATCAGCTAATTGAATGGGTTTTTGAATGAACCGAATCTTTGAATATTCTTTTGGATTAATCTCATCATTATCGTCATACAAACAAATGATACGCTGATGCAAATGCTCCATCTTTAATTGCCAATCCAATTGGCTTAAGACTTCGGCATCGATTAATAACACATCATGAAAGCGGTTTTTATAAAATTTGGTGATACTTTCACTGTTATTAATTTGCTGATAATTCAATTTTAATTTTTGCAAGCTATGCTTAACCTGCTTTATTACGGCTCGATCGTAAGTGATAAGAGCAACATTGGCTTTGGCAACAACATCCAAATCGAGATCTAACCGCCCTTCAGCTTCATTACCTTGTATTTTACCGTCAGCACTGTGGCCTATTTCAATAGGGACTTTAATGGTAAAGGTCGTTCCTTCCCCGACAACCGAAGAGATTGAAATGCTACCGTCCATTAATTCCACTAAACGTTTGGTTATGCTTAAACCTAATCCCGTGCCACCAAATTTTCGGGTTGTGGAGCTGTCTGCTTGCTCAAAAGGTTTAAAAATATTTTCTTGGGTTTCTTGTTCAATACCGATACCTGTGTCGATTATCTTAAGTACCAACATCGAATCTTCAAGGTCAGCAAACACACACACACTACCTTGATGAGTAAACTTAATGGCGTTTCCTAATAAGTTATTTAGGATTTGGCGAAATCTTAATACATCGCCCTTAATATAGGTTGGACAATTAAGGCCAATTTGCGCTTTAACTTCGACGTATCTGCTGTCATCACGAGGTTGTAATAAATAAACACATTCATCTATTAATGCTGGTAAATCAAAACTGACATTTTCTAACCTAATTTTATTCTCTTCCATTTTGGAGAAGTCGAGAATGTCATTAATCAGCCTTAATAAACTTTTGCCTGAGCTAAACGCCATATTGGCATATTTCTTTTGCACTTCTGATAAATTGGTTTTCAGCAATAATTCATTCATCCCAAGAATACTGTTCATTGGGGTGCGGATTTCATGGCTCATGGTGGCTAAAAAGTCGGCTTTGGCTTGGGCTGCTTTTTCGGCAATATCTTTAGCTGATTCGGTTTCAATAATGGCATTGGCGAGGTTATCATTAGCCTCTTGTAAATCTGCGGTTCTTTGCTTAACCTGATCCTCTAATCGTTGCTGGTATAACTTATTTTCGTTGGCTTTTCGACGGCTTCGCTTTAACATTGCCAACACTATCATCAACAACACGAAACCATAAAGGCTATAGGCATACCAGGTTTGCCACACGGGTGGTTTTACAAAAATATCAACGACGAGGCTTTCGTCACTCCAAAAACCGTCATTATTTGAGCCTTTCACCACCAATTGATATTCACCTGCGGATAAGTTGGAAAAGGTAATTCTGTTTTCATTTAAGTTTATCCAGCGATCGGACAACCCTAACATTTGGTATTTGTATTGATTATTCTCTGGTGCGGTGAAATCCAGAGCTGCGAACTCAAAGCCAATAACCGAGTCGGAATAATCGAGCACCAAATGCCCTTCTTTGTTTAATACCGACTTAATCGGTACGGGTTCATTAAATTTTCTAAACTTGGTTAGGCGAACCTTTGGGCTGTAATTATTGATTGGTATTTGATGCGGATTGATTATATTAAAACCATTGGCGCCACCAAAATACATCTGTCCATTTGTTCCTTTAAATGCGGCGCCAGCATTAAAGTTTCTGCCTTGTAAGTTATGCGATGCGCTAAAGTTTATTAACGAAAAATCTTCAGGATGAATTCGACTGATGCCATTACCATGACTGGCCCAAATAAAGCCTTTTTCGCCCTCTAGCAAACCGTATGCCGAACTAATGCGTACCCCATTCCCTTGACGAACATGAGAAAACGCTACTTCTCCTTGATAATAACGCTGCTTATTAAGACGCGATATACCGCCATCTTGAGTGGCGAACCACAAATACTTTTTGGTATTTAAAATGGAGTAAACAGAGTTACTCTGCAGAACATCTTCGCTGTGGTTTGACTTGATTAAATGGTGAAACTTGCCTGTATTTCGATCGTAAACATCGACACCTGCATTTTCGGTTGCGATCCATAATAACCCCTTTTCATCTTCAGTGACGCTATAAACCCAATCACTTGATAAGGAATTTACATTATTAGGATCGTGCTTTAGATAGGTAAAACCTTTTTCCGGTTGATAGAAGTTAACCCCGCCCCCATAGGTAGATATCACTATGGTACCATCGTTTAATTCGTTAATGCTGGTGATTTTATTGGCACTGATGCTGTTTGTGCTGCTATCGCGAGTAAAGTGAACAACATCTTGTGAGTTAGTCGGCTGCAAATACAGGCCATCAAAGGCAGCGCCTACCCATAAATTATCTTTACTATCAACAAATAAACTGCCAATGTGCTTGTCACGAGTATGGTCAAAAAGCAGTTCTATCCTTGCGCTATTGGTTGTATGCAAACTATTAGGATTGACTAAATTAAGCCCTCCGCCCCAAGTGCCGACATAAATATTGCCATCTTTTGCTTGGGCAAAAGACGAGATTACATTATTAGATAGATTAACCCCTAACTGATTACTGACATGGGTGAATAGCTGTAAAGATGCATTCCATTTACTGACCCCATTATCGGTACCAACCCAGATAACCCCACCGTCATCTTTATACACCGCCCGTACTCGATTATCCTGTAAACTGGTCAGTCTGCTATTATCGTGTTCATGCAGTTTAAACACTTGCTTGTGAATTGAAAACTGACAAAGACCAATATCTGTTGCTAACCATAGGTTCCCGTTAGGGCCTTGTTCTATATCGGAAATACTGTTGCTACAAATGCCTTGTGGATTTTGCCTGTCATGCTGAAAGTGTTGCGTTATCCCTTGTTTTAAATCAAAGCTAAACAGGCCATGTTCAGCAGTTCCAACCCAAAGCATTCCCCTCGAGTCCATATACAACTTGCGAATATTATTACCCGCAATCGCAATGTCGCTAGATGCATTAAAATGCAGAAAATCATGTCGGTTTTTTAATTTAACGTTTATGCCATTATCGCGAGTGGCAATGTACAAATTGCCCACTGAATCAAAAACCAAATCAGATATTTTATTACTGCTCAAAGAAGAGCTGTCATTACTATTGGTTAAGAAAGTAGAGAATTGGTTGGTTTTTAAATCAAATAGTACAAGACCATGCTCTTCACTACCAAACCAAAGATTGCCTTCGGGATCTTCAGCAATACTGGAGTAGTACAACCCCAAGAATTTGGTTGGATGAGTATTGCGATTAAACAGCCTAAATCGCTCTTCTTCAGGATAATAAAGGCCAATACCATTTCGCGTAGCAACCCACAGGCGACCTTCGCGATCAGAATGCAAATCGTTAACCCAATTACTGGATAAATTTCCCGGTTTACCGATGTCACTACCAATTTGGCTTACTTCGTTACCGTCGTATTTAAATAACCCATCTTGAGTGCCAAACCACATAAAACCTGCAGCATCTTGTGTAATTGCATAAATCGTTGGGTGTAAGTGCAGTTTATCTGCATTTAGATTTGAAAATTGAATCTCTTGTAAAAGCTCAATCGTACTGTCCTGCCTTGAGTCATGAGCAGCATAACCTGAGAACGTTGGCAATATCGACAAGATAAAACCAGCCACAGATTGATACTGATATTTTTTTAAGGTGTTAAAGCAAGCTGTAAAATTAAATCTAAGAGGTTTAAACAAAGATAGGCAATACGACACTAATTTTCCTACATTTTATTGTGTAATAAATACGACTAAGCGTTTCAAATTACATCATTTATAACAAAAAAAACCGGAGATAACGAGTCTCCGGTTTAATTAAATATTACAATATTTTAAATGACTATTTAAAGCCGCTTATAAAGGTCTATTCTGGGTCAACCAAGTTCGCTTCAATAATTGCTGCTTCAACTTGATTGCTTTTCATTTTGCCCCACAAGGAACCATCGCCAACCATAGTATCTTCAGCATCGCCCCAAAGAGCCCCATTAGCTTCAAGGTATTTGACTCGACCCCACAATGTCCCATCGGCATCAAGGTACTTTACTTTGCCCCATAACGTGCCATCAGTGCCAAGGTACTTCACTTTACCCCACAAAGTCCCATCTGTTTCAACGTACTTAACTTTGCCCCATAAAGTGCCATCAGCCTGTATGTATTTTACTTTACCCCAAAGAGTTCCTGCAGTATTGATGAAACTTTCTTCGCCCCAAAGTACGCTTTCAGTCTCGAAAACCTTTACTTGGCCAGATAAAGAACCATCAATATCAAATACTTTCTCTTGTCCCCAATATGAACCACTGGTTTCTACATCTTTAATGCTTTCCCACAAGAATGTATCGTTTTCTAGGTACTTTACCTTACCCCATAAAGTGCCATCTGTTTCGACATATTTGACTTTACCCCACAAGGTACCCGACGCTTCTAAGTACTTAACTTTACCCCATAAAGTACCGTCACTTTCAAGGTGTTGTATTTCTCTCCATAATGAGCCGTCAGCATCAATATACTTAACCTTGCCCCATAAAGTGCCGTCGTTTTCTAAATATTTTACCTTACCCCATAAAGTGCCATCGGCTTCAACGTATTTCACTTTACCCCATAAGGTGCCATCGCTCGCAAGGTATTTAACCTTACCCCATAAGGTACCGTCGGTGTAAACCCCATCCCAGGCATGATCCTCAAGACCCGGTAAGTAGTGTTCTCCTGTTTCGGCATTATATTCCACAGGGCCTAAATAATGTTCTTCATTAGCGATCTCTAGTGCCAAAGCTTGGCTGTTGTCGATACAATGTTCGTTATCGGCTTTTAGCGCCAACATGGTATCAACAACACCGCGACCTTGTTGGAATAAGCTAAAGGCAAGACCTTTTTCTTCAGTAACCATTAATTTCGCTGAGTCTAATAAATGACATTTCACTAAGTCTGGCGTTAATTCGGGATTTGCCGACAACAATAGAGCCGCAATACCTGATGTTAGGGCCGTCGATTGAGATGTACCTGAAATTTCGTAATAATCTTTTCCGGTGTCGTACAAAGCAAAGTTTTGGGCAATATAACTGTCATCACTTAACAAGCCTTGAACATGACCACCTGGTGCAATAATTTCAGGTTTAATAAAACCTTCAATCGTTGGCCCTGCACTTGAGAAAGTCGTTAAAAAGTCATCACTGTAGTCATAAGGTGTGTAGTTATCTGACACCGCGCCAACAGTCACTACGTATGGGTTATTTCCTGGCACGCCAATGGTCATATCATCTGAGCCACGGTTGCCCGCAGATGCCACTACAGTGATCCCATTTTGCCAAGCAACCATCAATGCTTGGTTGATTGGGTCTTGCCAGTAAAATGAGCTTGGTGGTGCGCTAAACGATAAGTTTAACACTTTAATGTTTAACCCATCTTTATTCGCGACAACGTAATCAATCGCTTTTAAAACATCAACGTATGTTGCTAAGCCTTTATCGTCAAACGCTTTTACCGCTAATAGATTTACATCCGGCGCAACACCATTGTAGCTATTGGTCTTGCTCTTAGAATCTAAGTATTTTTGTGAGCTGTTAACAATAAGACTGGTAACATGAGTACCATGACCAAACTCATCGGTTACATCATCACTACCATCAATGGCATTGTAGGTGAAAATGCTGCGAGCTTTATTCTCACTGTTTTTGCTGATCTGTTTAAATGAGCTTAAACCACTGTCGATAACTGCAACAGTCACACCTTTACCGGTTACCCCTTGAAAATGTGCTTCATTTGCACGTGTTTGCGAGGCCACATAGGTGTCACGATTTTTTCCACGCTTAACCAACGTTTGCTCAGCTTCTAAAGCAATGGTTTGACCGTCACTTAAGGTTACGCTAATCGCATAATCGCTTTCATCAACACTGGAAATATCATCAAATGCCAATTCAACTTTTAATAGGTTGCTTGGTGCTAAGGTGTATTCAGCCAATGTTTGGCTAAAACCACCCATAGTCGGAACAAGAGTAATATCAACATCATTGACTGTAAGCTCTGATAAATTTCCATTCGCTTTTGGCCAAGACAAGGCAATTGCGTCAACAACAACTTTCTCGTTCAGTGAGGCTTTCCAGCTTACTTCGGATGAAGATAATTTAAATTTTAATGGTTTCGCTTTTTTAACGGCAGCAAAGTCATTTAGTTCAACTTTTGAGTCGGAAAAGAAACTGAGTAAAGGAGCCGATTCTTTTAACTTTTGTTGTTGCTCTTTGGTAAGCACCGCAGAGACCGCATTAATCACCTTAAACGTGTGTAGGACTTCACCACCAACACCTTCAATGGTTTCGATCATCGCTTTAGGGCTCGCGCCTTGAACAATCAGGGTCTTTGTTTCTGCATGTTTTTGGGCTTGCGCTTTCCACATAAACATAAAAACGGATAAAACAACCAAGGTTACGATAGATATCGTCCTTATCGTTCGCTTGTTTGTTGGGTATTTCCACATGTTTAACTGCATATTTCCTTTCCTTTGATTAAAATCATTTTATTCAAGCAAGTACCACTTTAATGGCTAAAAGCTCTCATTCATTGTTTTTGAGTACTTATTTAACGCTTGAATATTGTTTTTAACGTCGATTTAGCAAATACCAACAACAATGACGGAAAAAACACCAAAAAACGAGGTGAGAAAGAAGTAACGAGATCAGAATTGATAGAAGCATAATAATGCCAAAGCGATTCTTTTTATTTTTATTATTAATGCGTAAAACTCGATTAATTAACCTTCAAAGGTGAACTAATTAAACACCAAGTTACAAGCATTATTAACATGATAGAGCTCGTATTTCATGACCTCTTGCTTGTTTAAACTAGCAAAATCTCACTCAGTTCAGTCATTCATTCTGCCAACTCTTGATGTTATTTGCAATGCCCCTAAAGGCGAATAACTATCTTATTTTACTGAATTTTATACTATTTTTGTTTCTGAATTGATTCTGTAACAAACGCTAGATATATTTTGCTCATTAACCTAATGCATTGGTTCTTAATTTGCAATCTAGCAAACACTGATTTGCGCAATGATCTGTGCAATGCACAGTAACGTAATTTACATAAATCAAACCAGTGAATGTAAGTGCATTACTTTAAGGATTATTCTTTATCTGCCAACTTATTGTAATTGTCTAATTTCAATGCCATATTTATCGTCGTTTAAAATAATCTCGCTATAAAGTGATTTTGAACCTTGATAAATCAGTTGCCAGACCTCATATAGCGAGTTTGAAACAAATGAGACAAACAGTTACACATTATGGTGGTGATTTTATTGCCTCCAGTAACCCAATCTGTTATAGATACTCAATTATTTTATATCGCTTATCGAATTAGGTTGTATTAGGAGATTCGGCATGCCAGCAGGCAAAACAAATAAAGCAATCGGAATTTTAGCATTGGCCGGTGTTAAGCCATACGTTGAAAAGGACGGCGAAGAGTACATGAACCCAGCTCAAGAAGAGCATTTCAAGAAAATTCTCGAAGCCTGGCGTGTTCAATTGCGGGAAGAAGTCGACCGCACTGTTACTCATATGAAAGATGAAGCAGCCAACTTCCCAGATCCGGTTGATCGCGCTGCACAAGAAGAAGAATTCAGTCTTGAACTGCGCACACGTGACCGTGAACGTAAGTTAATCAAGAAAATTGAGAAAACGCTTCAACTTATTGAAGAAGAAGATTTCGGCTACTGTAACGCTTGTGGTATTGAAATAGGCATCAAACGCCTTGAAGCAAGACCAACAGCAGATTTATGTATCGAGTGTAAAACCCTCGCTGAAATCAAAGAGCGTCAATTAGCAGGCTAACTCATTGTAATGGACTCCCCTCCTTACAACTGCTTACCTCAGCGGTCCGATACTTGTTATCGCGGCCGCTTTGCCCCCTCACCTTCGGGTTTTCTTCACTTTGGCTCATTGCTCGCAGCCCTAGCCAGTTTTTTAGATGCTAAGCACCACCAAGGTCAATGGCTGGTTCGTATTGAAGACATCGATCCTCCCAGAGAACAACCTGGGGCCGCCGATGCCATCTTACAAACGCTAGACGCTTATGGTTTGCATTGGGATGAAGACGTCTTATATCAAAGCAATCAAAACGATTATTACGAAACGCTTTTGGCCGAAATTGCCAGTCATCAGCATAGCTATCATTGCCGATGTACTCGCGCCGATATAAAAAAAATCGGCGGGATCTATCAAGGACACTGTAAATCGTTAAAGCACCCTCGAGCAGGAAGTGCGATAAGGTTAGTCAATCAAGCGCCAATTTTTCACTTTAATGATCGCTTGCAGGGTTTGGTCGAGGTCGATGTAAACCTTGCAAAAGAGGACTTTATAATTCATCGCAAAGATGGGTTATTTGCCTATCAACTTGCGGTTGTCGCCGATGATATCGCCCAAGGAATAAATCATATTGTTAGAGGTTGTGATTTACTCGAACCTACCGCTAGGCAACTGACGCTATATCGGTTATTTAAACAAACAGCGCCAAGTTATCTTCATATACCTCTTGCCATTACCGCAGAAGGCAGGAAGTTGAGCAAACAAAACTTTGCCCCCGCAATCAACAATGCCAATCCACAACCGGCATTATGGCAGGCCTTACACTTTTTGGGTCAGCAACCACCTGAAGAACTGAAATATCTGTCAGTGGCACACATTATTGATTGGGGCATTAGCCATTGGGATCCAAACAAATTGCCGAAGCAACGCGAAATCGTTTTCTTAGAAAATCAATAATGTCGTTATAATGACTTGCTATATAATGATTTAATTGGATTTAAATCTGCTTTTTCGTTCTCTTTTTGACCACTTTCGGCTATTATTGCCGCCTAAATTTAGTAGCTCCGCTAAACTATGGACACAAAGCGTGTTAAGTTTTGGCTAAGACAACAAAATATAACCGTTGAAAATTTAACGAAAGGTGCCAACAGCAGCAATTTCATCGCCTAAAGAGCTCGTTCAAAAGCCACTTAGGCCGTTAAATAAGTAGATGAAATGACCCAATAGGTTGCTGTACGTAACCATTGGGGCAACAATAAACACATAACAACACTCGGTATTTTGCTAACGTATAGCCAAATTTTCGTTATCAATAAAATACCGACTAAGATTTCAAGTGAAATCTGCATTATTGACAGGCTGATTGCTTGCTCAATTTTGGTATCACGAGGAAAAAATTATTAACGCATTAATCAGGTTTTTAAAATCGATGTTAGGAAAAGCCGACGCTTCACCCGTAAACACACCAAGAATACTTGAACGTTCAGAGCATAACGTTTCTCGAAAAGAACTAAGTGAGA
Organism: Thalassotalea sp. 273M-4; assembly: GCF_041410465.1. NCBI lineage: Bacteria > Pseudomonadati > Pseudomonadota > Gammaproteobacteria > Alteromonadales > Colwelliaceae > Thalassotalea > Thalassotalea aquiviva. The sequence goes on along the minus strand of NZ_CP166961.1, from coordinate 469,471 downwards.
ATGCTCTAAAAGTCTTATACCGTTTAAACAAGGGTGGGTTTGAAGCTTACCTTGTTGGTGGTGGAGTGCGTGACATATTACTTGGCGAACACCCGAAAGACTTTGATATTGCCACCAATGCAACCCCAGAACAGGTTAAAAAGCTATTTCGTAACAGCCGGATCATTGGCCGTCGTTTTCGCTTAGTGCATATTGTTTTTGGCCGAGACATCATTGAAGTTGCCACTTTTAGGGGCCACCACGCCACCGCCGACGAAAAGAAAGCAACGGCTCATTCCAAGCAATCAGAGCATGGGATGTTACTTAGAGATAATATTTACGGCTCAATAGAAGAAGACGCAGAACGCCGCGATTTCACCATTAATGCTCTTTACTACTCGGTAAAAGATTTCAGAGTTTACGATTTCGCCAACGGCTTAGAAGACATAAAGCGTCGTCAAATTCGCTTAATTGGCGATCCTGAAACGCGTTACCGAGAAGATCCGGTACGTATGCTTAGGGCCATTCGCTTTGCGACTAAATTAGATATGAAAATTGAAAAGAGCACAGCCGAACCCATCACCCAATTGGCGAGCTTGCTCGAAAACATTCCGCCAGCGCGAATGTTTGAAGAATATTTGAAACTCTTTATGGCCGGCAAAGCAGAAGCCAACTTTGACGTATTACAGCAAAATAAATTGCTGGTTTACTTATTTCCGCATATCAGTCAAATCGTAGCTCAATCTCCTGATGCCCAAGCCGTGCAATTTGTCAGACTGGTATTAAAAAATACCGACAAGCGAATTAATGAAGGTTTGCGCGTTACACCGGCCTTTTTACTGTCTGCTGTGCTTTGGTACAACATTGAAGCAATGAAACAACAGTTAGTCAGCAAAGAGGCTCTACCTATTCAGGATGCTTTTTTTGCCGCATTAAATGAAGTTATGGCTGAGCAACAACGACGTATTGCCATTCCAAAACGCTTTCAGTTACCAATGAAAGACATTTTTGTTCTTCAGCACCGCCTTATTAGACGCGATGGCAATCGTGCATTAAAATTGCTTGAACACCCTAAATTTCGGGCCGCATACGACTTTTTATTATTGCGGGGCCAAGTTGAAGGTGGTGAAACAGAAGAGCTTGCGAACTGGTGGACCCATTTTCAAAGCGCCAACTATGAAACCCAACAGCAAATGATCAAAAGCTTAAAGGGCCCTCGTACTGGTCGCAGAAGAATACAACGCAAGCGCCCAAAACCTCGGAGCAAAGAGTCCTAATGCATACGGTTTACATTGGCCTAGGCAGTAATTTGGTTGAGCCTGAACGGCAATTAAAAAAGGCGGTTGAAGCACTAACGTTAATCGAGCAAACGCTCTTAGTTCAGGTGTCTTCTTTATACGCCAGTAAACCCATGGGGCCACAAGATCAACCTGACTATATGAACGCAGTCGCCAAGGTTGAAACAAAACTTAGCCCTATTGAGCTTCTCGATAATTTGCAGCAAATCGAATTAACGGCAGGGCGAGTACGAAAAGAAGAGCGTTGGGGCGCACGAGTTTTAGACTTAGATATATTATTAATCGATAACTTAGTTATCGACACGCCCCGATTAACCGTCCCTCATTATGGGATGAAAGTGCGGGAATTTGTGATCTACCCACTGGCAGAAATCAGTCCTAATTTGACCTTACCCGATGGCACGTTGGTAACAGAGCTTAAAGCCGACTTACCTGAAAACGACTTAGTTATTATAGGTCAATTGCACTGATCTCAAATTTATGACACTGTAGCGGCATTTATTGAATCAGCAAGAGACTTTAGCCCATATTGTAAGGTCATTTGCTTGATTCGTTTGACGAAACTATCGTTAGCAACAAATCAATACCGCTATCCATAGACAGATAAAAGCAGAATAGATATGAGTAGAATAACCGTTAGTACCCTTAAAAAAATGAAAGATGAGGGTAAAAAAATTTCCTCCATTACCGCATACGACGCCAGCTTCGCCAAGATTTTTGATGATGCGGGTATGCACGTCATGTTAGTTGGTGATTCTCTAGGTATGGTATTACAAGGACAATCCGATACCATCCCTGTTACGGTTGATGATATCGCTTACCATACCCGCTGTGTGCGTAGTGGCGCCGAAAAGACCTTACTAATCGCCGACATGCCTTTTATGTCTTACGCCACCAAAGAACAGGCCTTTGCCAATGCCGCCAAGCTTATGCAAGCGGGCGCCAACATGGTGAAAGTAGAAGGCGGTGAATGGTTATTTGACACCATTGCTGGCTTAGTCGAGCGCAGTGTGCCTGTTTGTGGTCACTTAGGGCTAACACCACAGTCAGTCAATGTTTTTGGTGGTTTTAAAGTACAAGGCCGTGACAACGAGAAAGCCTTACAAATGATTGAAGATGCGAAAAAGTTGGAACAGGCTGGAATTCAGTTACTGGTACTCGAATGTATCCCAACCGAACTTGCTAAAGCCATAACACAAGCGGTCTCTATTCCGGTAATAGGTATAGGTGCAGGCAATGTAACCGACGGCCAAATCTTGGTTATGCACGATGCATTAGGAATTTCATTTGGTAAAATCCCTAAGTTTTCTCGTAACTTCTTAGCTGAAACCGGCGACATTCGCCAAGCCGTTGAGCTTTACATGAATGACGTTTCAAGCGGACAATTTCCGTCAGAACAACACAGCTTTCAGTAATTATATAGGCTTTGATTATGCACACGGTAAACTCAATCTCTCCATTGCGAGAGCAAATCCAGCAATGGCGCCAACAAGGTCTAAAAATAGGCTTTGTCCCGACCATGGGAAATTTGCATGCGGGCCATATTTCTCTCGTTGAAGAAGCCCATAAACATGCCGATAAAGTTGTCGTCAGTATTTTTGTCAATCCTATGCAGTTTGGCGCGAACGAAGACATTGATTCTTATCCTAGAACTTTAGATAACGATAAACAAAAACTGATTGCTGCGAACGCTGATTTACTGTTTACCCCGACACCTGAAATTATTTATCCGAAAGGCTTAGACCAACAAACCTATGTTGAAGTACCCGATGTATCGCAAGGTTACTGTGGTGAGTCAAGACCGGGTCATTTTCGTGGTGTTGCAACCGTGGTGTGTAAATTATTTAATTTAGTGCAACCCGACAGCGCTTGTTTTGGTTTAAAAGATTATCAACAAGTGCAAGTGATCCGCACCATGGTAGATGACTTGTCGATGCCCATTGAGATTATTTCCGTTGAAACCATGCGAGAACCTTCTGGTTTAGCCATGAGTTCACGTAATAATTATTTAACCCCAGAACAAAAAGCGATCGCGCCCGCCCTAAATAAAAGTCTTCGATGGTTAAAAGAGCAGTTGTTGGTAAGTAAAGATTTTACCCTGTTAAGCCAGCAGGCGGCACAGATGATTAACGACACAGGGATGAAAACCGACTACATTCATGTTTGTCATGCTAGAACGTTGCAACCGGCAACTAAAGACGACAAAGAATTGGTGATCCTCGCTGCAGCCCACTGCGGTAAAGCGAGACTCATTGATAACCTGCAAGTCTTTCTTTAGCATTTAAACAAGCCAATAAAAAACGGGATCGCTGGATCCCGTTTTTGTGTTCACAAAGCCTAATAGCTAACCCTCTCATGGGGTTGCTAAATTAGGATTCGTCTTCTTCGCGTAAAAACTTAATGTCACTAAATCCCATTCGGGCAAACTCTTTTTGACGAAAGTTTTTCATAATGCCTTGACCTCTTGAGGTCATTTCAAGTTGCTGTTCCATTGCTAGAAAGCTCTTGATATCAACCCCCTCAGCCGCGGCTGCCGCTTCATACATATCGCGAAAACGACTGAACGAAAAAGGAATGGTTTTGCGTTTACCTTGGTAAACATAGGTGACTTGTCTGGCCATATTGGCATTTACCCTCTGTTGTCCAACAACGGTGTCACCGTTGTCATTTAAATCATTACGAGCTGAAGCGTTGCTCAAGCCATTTACCAATCTCTAATACCTGCTCTAAGCATACCGAGTGAGGCATTGGGTAAGTTTGGTAGCTTGGTGTAAAACCAAGTTTTTCCAATTCAGCTTTAGCCTGCTCTCCTAACATAGGAGACACCACTGGGTCTTGACTGCCGTGCATAATCGCAATGTTTAAGTCTTTATTTTGTTCGGCTATGACAATGCTATCTTTGGTAGCAAAATAGGTCGACATCGCCAACAAGCCTGCCAATGGCTTATGAAACGTTAACGCCGCCTGATACCCTACGGCGCCACCTTGAGAAAATCCTGCAATAATAATGCGATCACTTGGGATCCCACGTTCAATCTCGCGTTCAATTAACGCTTGCACCGCCTCAGCCGATTGCACTAATTGCTCACTATCAACTTTGCGCTCAATACTCATATCAAGTATATCGTACCAAGCAGGCATCACCATGCCACCATTAATGGTCACGGGGATTTTCGGTGAATGAGGAAAGACAAATCGAATCGGCAACGATTCTGCTAATTTTAATTCTGGCACGATAGGCTCAAAGTCATGACCATCGGCGCCAAGACCATGCAGCCAAATAACACTAGCGGTTGCTGTCATGCTAGGTTCAACTTCCACACAAGGTAAATACATCTTAAATTTTCTCTTTAACACTTTGCGCCTAGTATAACGGTTAAGTAAGACAAATAAGAGTAGTTACGATGAAATTATCAAACTCAATGCAGTAAAAAGCAGTCGATATAGGGTGTTTTGATTGGCGAGTTTAACCGCCCAAAAAATGGAACAGGCAAGCTTAAACATTTTGAATACTTCTACAGGTGATACCAATCAAACAAAGCGCCATATTAATAGAACAAATACCGTTGATTAAATAAAATGAGTTAAACAAAGTCGGTTAGAACTAGCAACAAAGACGCAAAAGCCAACGGGTTTACGCCTTTTTATTGGCGTATTCGTTTTTATCACTTGAAAGCATGGCTACGCCCAACCAAGAAAACCATACTATTTGGCTCAGACCAAAAATTTCGGTCAGCATTTGAGCAGGATAAACGCTAAGAATGCCAACAATACCAACAAAAAGTCCGAAGCAATTAAGTTTTTTAGAAAGCGCACCCGCTTTTAAAGCGGCAATACTTAACAAAACAACCCATAACCCGCCAACAACTTCGTTGCCGCCACCTAAACCTTCAACAACTGAGTAAATAGCCCGCCAGACCGTCATCGCTTGTTCTGGGTCTTGCGTTGATAGCTCCAAAACGGCAGATAAGCCAATATTTGCAATCATCCCACTCGCAATCACTAAGCCCACCCAAATAACACCAAATATTGAAGCGAGTTGCGAAAGGATGGGGTTATGACGTTTCAAACGTTGATCAATAGCCAACACCAATACCGCCAAAAGAATCCCAAAAATTACGTACATAATAAGATTTACGATAGACAGAATAAGCTGATTTTCCGCTAAATAAGCAAATTTTTGTATCGCGCCGGCATCGGTAGGAAAGTTCCAGAACGCCCCAAAAAACACAAATGCAGATACGTAAATAATGGCTTCAAAAAGAGCGGAAATCCCCCCTATTTTTTGTAAATTATTCAAAATATAAACTCCTTGTTATGTGCATATTGAGAAAGCTAACGCTAAGCTAAACCACATAATACAGTTAGGCTCAAATGTGTGCAGCGCGAGCGAAGCGATAATGTTCCGTTAGAATGTCTTTTTTAAGCAGCAGATAAGAAAAGCCATTGGGTTCAAGATTAATATCACTTATATTTCCGGTGTCATAAAAACGTCTTGCCATCTAACTAATTAATAGTGAGATAATCCCGTATTTTTCTAGCAAAACTATGCTCTTCTTTATTTTGATATATGTACAATATATCTTATAAGCCATTACTATAAAAGGGTTTGTTATACACTGGGTAACTTGAAGTAGATGGGCGTATACAAATTATTGGGATTGGTATTACTGCCTCACCCTCCTCGTCGCTCAAAGATTTATTTAAGACAATAAAAAAGCCTCTTGCTATTGGCAAGAGACTTTGAATTAAAGCTTATGACGAGTTATTTTTTCAAGACTTTAATGGAGCCATTCACACTTTCAAGTTCTAGGTTGGAGCTGGCATCACCAAATTGGCCTTCTAAATCGGTGCCATAGTATTGGCCTTTTTCACCGCGTAAACCAAAGTCGGTTTTTATTGAACCATTACCAGTGCTGGCTTCAATTTTGGCACCAAAGCCCTCTGCTACGTATATTCTGATCCCACCGTTTACGGTTTCTACCTCTACATCGATATTGCTGGCATGGTCAGCAAACGTTAATTCGACCTTGCCGTTTACTGAGTCGACTTCAACATCGGATGCTAACCCCGTTGCGGTAACGGAACCATTGACGACTTCGGCATTTAATTCACCCGATACATTCTCCACCTTTAAGGAGCCATTTACCAAATCAATATCACGTAATTTTACGTCCGCGGGTACCATCACGGTATAATCGACACTGCCATTAATGTTATTGTGGCGACCCCAGCCTTCACCGTGTTCATAGTCGGTTTCAACACTGACCTTATCACCAACTTGTTTGGTTTTAACTTGAATGCGCTTACGCGTTTCTTCATCGCTAGCCGTGATTTCGGCTGTTACTAAAATTTCATTCTTATCCCACGCTTTGATATCGACATCACCATTTACGTTTTCTAATACCAGCTGACCTTTACCTTCTAAGCCAAATGCATATTCAACCGTATCATAAAATTTAGCATTAGCCTGTAAAGCGACAGTGGCTAACAAGATGACGGATAATTTACTTAATGTATTCATAACTTACGCCCTTAACCCAAAAATGTTTTCATTAAATTGTTTTGTTGTTAGTTGAGATGCTGCATTAATGAAAAAGGTTTAAAAAATACTGTTCTTAATTTTATTTTTCCACGTTACTATGACATTAGCACCCTAAAAAGAGAAGAAGTCTATGTTAAACGTTCAGTTACTGCTCACCGGAAATGAATTAATGAGTGGTGATATCGTCGATACTAATTCGGTATATATTGCACAACAATTAAAAGATTTAGGTATTGAGCTGCACCGTAAGTCGACCGTTGGTGATCACCTTAATCTGTTGGTCAGTGAAATGGAACGCTTAAGTCAGGAAAGCGATATTTTAATTGTTAATGGTGGTCTTGGCCCAACAGTTGACGATATGACGAGCGAAGCATTAGCACGCCTTACCAACAGCCCTTTAACCTTACATCCAAAAGCATACGCGCAATTAGAGGCATGGTGTCAAAAGCGAAACTATCAGCTCTCAGAGCCCAATAAAAAACAAGCCATCTTACCCGCTGGCTGTGAAATCATTGACAATCCTATTGGCAGTGCGCCTGGCTTTTGGATACGTCACAATGATTGTCAGATCATTTGCACACCAGGTGTTCCACCAGAGCTTAAAAGCATGCTCAAAGGCAGTATTTTAGATTTAATTGCCGCTCAACTGCCCAAAGAATATCGCACCATCACCAAAAAGCTGACTATTTTTGGTATGGGCGAATCTGGGGTACAAAAAATGGTGAACGAGTCTTACCCTAATTGGCCCGAACAAATCGAGCTAGGGTTTCGCTCTGCAATGCCGTTACTGGAAATTAAACTCACCACCAGAGATAACACCAATGAACAACTAAGAAAGCAATGGTTTAACAACTTAAAGTCCCTGTTAGGTCAACATGTGGTATCAGAAACTCAGCAAAATATGCCAGCTACCTTAGTCAATTTGTTACAGCAACAAGGCAAAACCATGACCTGTGCGGAGTCTTGTACTGGTGGCTTGATCGCATCGCTGATCACCAGTGTTGCGGGCAGTTCAAATGTATTTGAAGCAGGCTATGTGACTTATTCAAATCGAATTAAAACACAACTATTAGGCGTAGAAGAGAGCACCTTATCTGGTCACGGTGCGGTCAGTGAAGAAGTGGTTAGGCAAATGCTAATCGGGGCACTAAACGGCAGTCATGCCGATGTTGGTGTTGCTGTTTCAGGTATTGCGGGGCCAAGTGGTGGTAGTGAAGAAAAACCGGTCGGCACGGTTTGGCTAGCTTGGGGAAGTCGAGATGAGATCCGCACTCAAAAGTTATTTTTCCCTGCTGAGCGAGTATATTTTCAAAAATTTATTGCGACAGCAGGTTTGGATTTATTGCGCCGCTTTATTCTTAACGACAATGACGTACCAAGGTATGTCATCGAACGTCAAAAGCGTTAATTCGACATCATCAGCAAGAACGTTTGCAAGCGTGTTTAACCTGTTGGTTAAACACGACCTCTCCTGCTAGCCCCAGATTGTATAACGGCTGCGCGCTTGCCCAAGCAACTGAGCGAGTTGTCGTATTACATAACTGCATAATTACATAACCACATAACCAGACTCAGCGATATTAAAGTATTAATTACTTTTTAGTCAGTTACGCCAACAATTGGCATCTTTATCAAAAACGAAATAGCTAAAACATCATGAAAAACTAATAATACATTTAATAACAACAACTTAAAAACATGGCAAGCTTATTGCTATTTTTATTCTAAGTTATTTTAACCATGTTTTAACAAAAATTAATAAGTGTATGTTCACGGAGTCAGGTTATGAAAAAGATCATTTTTGCAGGTATCGCCAGCACCATTTTATTTACCTCGTCGGTATTCGCTCACGAAGATCACAATGCATCTTTTAGTAATGATCATTGTGCCGTTGATTTTAACTATGGTGTGGTGGTTGAAGGTCAAAATATTCGCTTTATCGACAACGATAACACTCTTGTTCAAATCAACGATTTAAGCCAACTATTTGTGCATGGTAAAGAAGTAAGTTTAAATCAAGCTCAACAAGCTTTAGTTTCTGATTATGCTTCGGGTATTAAGCAACAAGTACCTGAAATTGTAGAATTAGCCTTAGATGCTGTTGAGATTGCATTTGGTGCAGTCACTCAAGTGATGGTCGGATTAGGCGTAGAAGATTCAAGCTCTGCGGATCGTATTGACCAATTATTTGTTAGCATTAAAGAAAAAGTTCATAAACGCTTTAACAAAGACAATGGGAATTACTTTTTAGCCGAACAAAACTTTAATGAATTTGATGAATTTATGGAAGAAGAATTAGAAGCTGAAATTGAGTCGATTGTTGCCGACTCTGTTGGCAATATTTTAATTGCTGTCGGCCAAGCAATGAATGACGAAGAAGGCAATTTTGAGCAAAAAATGCAAGCCTTTGGACAGCGCATGGAACGCATGGGTGAAAACATTGAAGCCGCGGTTGAACCACAAGCTGAAGCTTTAGGAGCAAAAGCAGAAGCCTTATGTGACAGTTTAAAAGAACTTGATTATGTCGAGCAAGAGCTGAGCAATAGCATTGATGAGTTGGCTAAATTTAACTTAATCACCTTAAAGAACTAAGCCCCCCTTTTTTGATCTACCCTTTTAACGGAGTCCTAGACTCCGTTTTTTTTCACCCTCGTTAACTTGCAGCGACATGTCATATAAACAAATATATTGCACAAAAAACAAATACTGTACATAATTACAGTATCGAGGTTTTGTAGTATGTTAAAATTTATTCCAATTAAAGCCCAAGCTGGGATCACCGGTTTTGAATCTCCAGCTGCCGATTACCAAATGCTTGGTCTCAGCTTAGACAAACTGCTTATTGAACACCCTAGTGCGACATATATTGGCTTAGCTAATGGTGAGTCGATGGTGGAGTTGGGTATTTTTGATGGTGACTTGCTGGTCATTGATCGTTCAGTGAACGCCAGCAATGGCGATGTCATTGTCGCCAACTTAAATGGCGTTTTTGTATGTAAGCAAATCGACAAATATAACCATCGTCTGTTGTCATCTTCTTCGACCCACCAAGCCTACGAAATTCGTGAAGGTGATGACTTTCAAATAGAAGGGGTCGTGGTACGCTCTATTCGCTTACACCGAAAATTAAATTTAGATTTTTTTGTTTAAACCATTAATAGGTAGCGTATGTACGCCTTATGTGATGCCAATTCGTTTTACGCCAGTTGTGAAAAGGTTTTTGATCCAAGTATTCGTAATAAACCCGTGGTGGTTTTAACCAATAACGATGGATGTATTTGTGCTGCTTGTCATATTGCCAAACGAGTAGGTGTGGGCAAAAAATTTGTCCCTTACTTTCAAGTCGCAGCACAATTACGCCAAGCGGGGGCCGTAATTCGTTCAAGCAATTACGAGCTATATGCCGATTTAAGCCAAAAAATGATGGATGTTTGCGCCCGTTTTGCACCGATTCAACATATTTACTCTATTGACGAATGCTTTTTAAAATTTACCTCTAATGAATATCGTTTACCGGGTGTTGCGCAAGCCGAAAACTGGTTTGATTACGCTCGTCATATTCGCCGCGCCGTTTGGCAGCAAGTGCGCTTACCAATCGGTGTTGGTATAGGTGAAACCCCTACATTAGCCAAGGCGGCAAACCATGCGGCCAAACGCTTACCCGGATTTCGCGGTGTTGCAGTTATAGACAGTGAAACCAAACGACGGCAAGTTTTATCTCAAATGGCGCTTACCGATGTTTGGGGTATTGGCTCAAGGCTAGCCAAGCGTCTTGCCATGATGGGGATTAAAAATGCCTTGCAACTTTCTAACTGCAATCCAAATTTAATGCGTAAATCGTTTAGTGTGGTGATGGAACGCACGGTGCGCGAATTAAATGGTGAGGTGTGTCTAAGTTGGGATGACGTAAGAGCCAATAAAAAAGAAATTTTTTCAACTCGCTCATTTGGTCAGCGAGTCCAAGGAAAATCGGAATTACGCTTAGCATTATCACGTCATGCGGCGATTGCCGCCGAAAAAGCCCGTAAACAACAAAGTTTGGTCAGCCAAATGGTGATTTTTGCCAGTAACTCACCACATGATCAACACTATTATAAACAAAGCCAATTACAGCGTTTTGTGATTCCAACAAATGACAGCCGCTATATCTGTCAAGCGGCGGCTCAAGCAGCCGATACGATATACCAACCTGGGGTGTTATTTTATCGCTGTGGGGTGGGTTTATTAGAATTGGTTGATGAACAGCATTATCAACACGACTTATTTCACCCATCGACCGATAACCAAAAATTGATGCAATGTTTAGATCAAATAAACCAACGCTATGGCAATGAGACTTTGCAGCTTGCTGGTCAAGGCATAGTAAGGCCTTGGACGATGAAACGGCAGTTTTTATCGCCCCAGTACACCACACGTTGGCGTGACATACCTAAAATTCAATGCTAATGACGAGGGTCAGTGGCAACGACATCTTCTCGGTTTTGATGCCGATGCCAAAAATCGATTAAAGCTGAGTAAGAATTTAACGGTATAATTTGTCGAAAATCTATCCAGTCTAATAAACAATAAAGACACATAGCAGGGTAATGCCAGTCATTAAAGACACCATTTTGTACTTGCAGCTCTAACTCATCTAGCACTTTTGCAATGCGTTGGCGCTGTAAATTGAAAAATAGGCTGTCTGCAGACGTATCAAATCCACTACGCCCTAACAGCAATATTTCGACTAAAGAATCATTGGCCGCGTCGATTAACGTTAAGCTGTTTTCTAACTCCCACGTTATTGCGGTGAGTTTAAACTTGTTGGACAAATAGCGAAATATCACTCGGGAGTCGAATATTACGACCTCTTCATCGACTAAAAAAGGGACTTTTAAGGTTGGATTCTTTTGTTTTAATTGTTCACGATCAGCGCCAAAAACATCCATATTGACAAATTCTAAAGGGATAGCATAAGTAAACAAACGAATGCGACGTGCAAACGGAGAGGTTGTCGAACCATATAAAATCATAAATGGACCACCTTAATCAATCGATAGTCATTTGATCATAAACTCAAAATGCCAAGATGCAAACACACTATATCGAACAGTATAAGAACAAAGCATGACTCAACTTTGTGGCTTGATATATAATAATGCTTAGTTAATTTTATATCCCCTTTTTATCAGGCAGAGCATTATGACCCAAGCAGAAACCCCGCAAGATTTTGAATCAGATCCGGCATTAGAACAAATAGAGCAAAAAACCCGTGCGCGTATCGGTGATGAAAAAGTTGATGAACGTATGGAACAATTAGCTCAAATGAGCCTAGAAGATACCATGGCGTTAAAAGAGAAAGCCGACGCTGTAATGACCAAAGTGGCCAACTGCCTGACGTTTGAGATTGAGTCGGAAGAAATGCAAGCGATCATTCGTGAGTACTTGTTATATACCAATTTTGCCTACAGTAAATTACAGGGTAAGTCGGTATTAATAGATCAACAGCGCTTTATCAAAATGGCCGATTCAATTACTCAAGATGCTGACCAAAAAGCGGTATTTGAGCAGTTTGGCGAGGGTACCGCTGAGCACTTTGCTAAAGCAATGACATCTTATGCTGAAAAAAACCTATAAGTAAAAACCTATAAGTATTGAAGCTAAATAGAGGCTCCGTCTTACCCTACGATCTTTAACCTGTAAAACAAAGTAAATAAAAAAAACCGGCTTAACGAAGGTTAAACCGGTTTTATATTTAGTCTGAAAGGTAAATTTACCTTACAAAATTAACGATTATTCCCACTCGATAGTTGCAGGTGGTTTGCCTGAAATATCGTAAACAACACGTGAAATACCATCGATTTCATTGATGATACGGTTCGATACCAAACCTAGGAAATCGTATGGTAAATGCGCCCAAAGTGATGCCGGTCATAAACTTTATGACCGCAGAGCGCAGATACAGTGAATAAAAAAACGGCTTAACGAAGGTTAAACCGGTTTTATATTTAGTCTGAAAGGTAAATTTACCTTACAAAATTAGCGATTATTCCCACTCGATAGTTGCAGGTGGTTTGCCTGAAATATCGTAAACAACACGTGAAATACCATCGATTTCATTGATGATACGGTTCGATACCAAACCTAGGAAATTGTATGGTAAATGCGCCCAAAGTGATGTCGGTCATAAACTTTATGACCGCAGAGCGCAGATACAGTGAATAAAAAAACCGGCTTAACGAAGGTTAAACCGGTTTTATATTTAGTCTGAAAGGTAAATTTACCTTACAAAATTAACGATTATTCCCACTCGATAGTTGCAGGTGGTTTGCCTGAAATATCGTAAACAACACGTGAAATACCATCGATTTCATTGATGATACGGTTCGATACCAAACCTAGGAAATCGTATGGTAAATGCGCCCAAAGTGATGCCGGTCATAAACTTTATGACCGCAGAGCGCAGATACAGTGAATAAAAAAAACCGGCTTAACGAAGGTTAAACCGGTTTTATATTTAGTCTGAAAGGTAAATTTACCTTACAAAATTAACGATTATTCCCACTCGATAGTTGCAGGTGGTTTGCCTGAAATATCGTAAACAACACGTGAAATACCATCGATTTCATTGATGATACGGTTCGATACCAAACCTAAGAAATCGTATGGTAAATGCGCCCAATGCGCTGTCATAAAGTCGATAGTTTCTACCGCACGCAGTGATACAACCCAATCGTACTTACGACCATCGCCCATAACACCTACTGAGCGAACCGGTAAGAATACGGTGAAAGCTTGGCTTACTTTGTGGTATAGGTCGTGGTTATGCAATTCTTCAATGAAAATAGCATCGGCGCGACGTAGTAAGTCACAGTATTCTTTTTTCACTTCACCTAATACACGAACACCTAGACCAGGTCCTGGAAACGGATGACGATAAAGCATATCGTATGGCAGACCAAGCTCTAAACCAATTTTACGAACTTCATCTTTAAATAACTCTCGTAAAGGTTCAACAAGACCAAGTTCCATATCTTCTGGTAAGCCACCTACGTTGTGATGTGACTTAATCACATGTGCTTTACCCGTAGCCGAGGCTGCTGATTCAATAACATCTGGGTAAATGGTACCTTGTGCTAACCATTTTGCGTTTTTCAGTTTGCTGGCTTCTTCGTCAAACACTTCAACGAAAACATTACCAATGATTTTGCGTTTGGCTTCAGGATCATTAACCCCTGCAAGGCGATTAAGAAATCTGTCTTCCGCTTTGACATGAATAATGTTTAAGCCAAAATGGTCACCAAACATATCCATAACTTGTTTGCTTTCATTTAAACGCAACAAGCCATTATCAACAAACACACACGTTAGCTTTTCACCAATAGCGCGGTGTAATAACATGGCAACAACAGAAGAGTCGACACCGCCAGATAACCCTAAGACAACTTCATCATCGCCAACTTGTTCTTTCATTTTAGCAACAGCATCTTCAATGATTGATTTTGATGTCCATAGCTTTTCACAACGACAAATATCAATCACAAAATGCTCTAAAATACGCATACCTTGTTTGGTATGTGTTACTTCAGGGTGAAATTGCACACCGTAAAATTTCTTTTCTTCATTGGCCATTGCAGCATGCGCACAGCTTGGCGTTTGTGCAATGGTGCTAAAACCGCTAGGAATGGCAGAAACTTTATCACCGTGACTCATCCAAACATCTAATGACGCATTACCAGAAGCGTGAATGCTATCTTCAATGTTTTTGAACAGTTCTGATTGGGCAATAACTTCGACAGCGGCATAACCAAACTCTTTATGCTCAGAGCTTTGTACTGCGCCACCTAACTGCTCAGCCATGGTTTGCATACCGTAACAGATACCAAATACAGGGACACCGGCATTAAATACATATTCAGGGGCTCGTGGCGAGTTCATTTCAGTTACCGACTCAGGTCCACCGGCAAGAATAATTCCCGATGGGTTAAACTCTTTGATTTGCTCTTCGGTAACATCCCAAGCCCAAAGTTCACAATAGACGCCAATTTCACGTACACGACGTGCAATTAATTGAGTGTACTGAGAGCCAAAATCTAAAATTAGAATTCGATGGTCATGAATATCTTGAGTCATTAAATTTTCTCTTGATTAGAAACGGTGTAATACCTACACCGTTTAGTATTTTTTATAAAGTCCTTGCTTTAAATGGAGCCAGTTAAAGCAAGGGGATACGTTCAATTGTTATATAAAATACAACAACGTACGAAGAAACACTTAGGTTAAAACACTAACCTAATCGATTAACCCATGCGATAATTAGGGGCTTCTTTAGTGATGGTTACATCGTGGACATGAGATTCACCCATACCAGCCGCCGTAATTTTTACAAATTGTGGTTTGGTGCGCATGGTTTCAATGTCAGCAGAGCCCGTTAAGCCCATGGCTGAACGAATACCACCAATTTGCTGATGAATAATGGCTGCCATTGGCCCTTTATATGCAACACGGCCTTCGATGCCTTCAGGAACAAGCTTGTCAGCTTCATCTGATTTTTGGAAGTAACGATCTGATGAACCTTCTTTTTGGTTCATTGCCCCCAAAGAGCCCATACCACGATAAGATTTGTAGTAACGACCTTGGTAAAGTTCAACATCACCTGGCGCTTCTTCCGTACCCGCTAACATCGACCCCACCATAACACAGTGAGCACCTGCAACGATGGCTTTAGCGATATCACCAGAGAAACGAATACCACCATCGGCAATAACAGGAATATCCATACCGGCAACACCTTTCACTGCTTCTGAAATAGCCGTAATTTGTGGTACACCACACCCTGTTACAATACGAGTGGTACAGATAGAACCTGGGCCAATACCTACTTTAACAGCGTTAGCACCAGCTTCGGCTAAAGCTCTTGCGCCTTCTTCTGTCGCTACGTTACCAGCAACAATTTGTAAATCAGGGTATGCAGCTCGAGTCGCTTTAACGCGATCAATAACGCCTTGTGAATGGCCGTGTGATGTATCGATTAATAGCACGTCAACACCTGCGCTGACCAAAGCTTCAATACGCTCTTCCGTACCCGCGCCAACACCGACAGCAGCACCTACACGTAAGCGACCAAACTCATCTTTACAGGCATTTGGTTTGCTTTCCGCTTTTTGGTAATCTTTCGCCGTGATCATACCGCTTAATTCGAAGTCATCATTGACCACAAGAATTTTTTCGATACGGTGAGCATGCATCGCATTAAGGATATCTTCACGCTCAGCATTGGCTTTAACGGTGACTAACTTTTCTTTTGGCGTCATTAAATCGGATACTTTTTTATCAAGATCGATTTCAAAACGTAAGTCACGAGAGGTGATAATGCCGACAAGGTTTTTGCCTTCATCAACGACAGGAAAGCCTGAAAAGTTTAATTCATCAGATAAGGCGAATACTTCACGAATACTGATGTCTGGACTTACCGTCACCGGATCTGTCACAATACCACTTTCGTATTTCTTTACTTGACGAACGTTAGCTGCCTGCTCAGCGATAGTCATATTTTTGTGGATAAAGCCAATACCGCCTTCTTGAGCTAGGGCGATGGCTAAACGAGCCTCGGTAACCGTATCCATAGAGGCAGATAAAATTGGCACATTAAGTTCAATCTTATTGGTTAGTTTAGTCTTAAGGCTTGCAGTGTGGGGTAATACCGTTGAATGGGCAGGTACAAGTAGTACATCATCAAAGGTAAGGGCTTCTTGAGCTATTCGTAGCATGGGCAACAATCTCGCTTATGTGGGAGTTATATATTGCGGATGGATTTTATCCGAGTTGGCCCTATAGGTAAACAAATATTGTTAAAAATATAACGTTTGTTCTATTAATCCCTAAAAACATAACAAAAGTGACACATGACTTTAATCAACGCCAGTAAACAACACATATTACACGTAAGTGAATTAACAAAAAAAGTACGTTTTATCCTAGAAAGCGAGCTCCATACCGTCTGGTTAACTGGTGAAATCTCTAATTTTATGGCCGCAAGCTCTGGTCATTGGTATTTATCCTTAAAAGATGATAAATCCCAAGTTCGATGTGCCATGTTTAAAGGCAATAATCGTTTTGTTAGGTTAAAGCCAGCGAACGGCCAACAAGTATTGGTAAAGGCCAAAGTTTCGTTATACGAACCACGCGGTGACTTCCAACTTATTATCGAACAAATGGAAGATGCGGGCGAAGGGTTACTCCGACAAAAGTTTGAACAGCTCAAAGCACAATTACAAAGCGAAGGTTTATTTGAAAGTCGCTATAAGCAACCCATGCCGCAATACGTACAAACGGTAGGCTTAGTAACTTCCAGTACAGGGGCTGCGATTAAAGATATTCTAACCGTATTAAAAAGGCGTAGCCCTGGCATTAAAGTCATTATTTATCCAACCTTGGTTCAGGGCGAACAAGCAGCAGATCAAATCAGTGATGCCATTTACACAGCCAATGAACGCGACGAATGTGATGTCCTTATTGTCGGGCGTGGCGGTGGCTCACTAGAAGACTTGTGGGCTTTTAATGAAGAGCCGGTGGTTAGAGCAATATTTGATTGTGATATTCCAGTTATCTCTGCGGTAGGACACGAAATAGATACCAGTTTGTCTGATTTTGTCGCCGATTTACGCGCGCCAACGCCCTCTGCGGCGGCTGAAATCATATCCGCAGACAATGAACAATTAATAAAGCAAATTAAGAGCTTAGAACATAAGATTGGTCAAAGCGCGAGATGGCAGTTGCAAGCTAAAAAAGTAAAACTACAAGCGCTTGTACACCGATTAAATCTAACCCATCCCGAACATAAATTGCATCGACAACAGCAACGATTTGATGAGTTACAAGCAAGGTTAAATACTTTGCTAACGCAAAGAATGCAGGCGTTAACGACTAAGCTAAGCATATTACAGCAACGGTTACATGGTGTTCCAATGGAAAAAAATCTCGCCATGGCCAAGCAAAATCGACTTAACTTACACGATCGGTTGACCCGCGCAATGTTGATTTTAAAAGATAACAAACAACAACAACTGGCTAACTTAGCGCAATACTTAAATATTATGAGTCCACTGGCAACCATAGCTCGAGGCTATAGTATCACCCGAGATGCACAAGGTAAGATTGTGAAAGATATTAAGGTGCTAAATGTTGGTGATAATCTTTCAACTCAAATTGAAAATGGCAAAATTGAGAGCACCATCACAAAAATAGAAAAATAAAGACTAAACTAAGCTTAAGCAAACACATAAAACCAGCTTATGTTTAGACTTTATATATTGTGCCTTCTCAGCACCTTTTGTTTTATCGGCTGTGGCGGTAGTAATAACCCGTCACAAAACGATTCTGCGCGGTTTTCCCCTTCCAACCTTGAACAAAACTATCTTTGTAATAACAGCCATCAAGCTCTTTCAGCGGATATTTATGATCAACCTGGTATTCATCTTTATGTGATAGGCGATACTGGCACAGGTGATGACAATCAGCGTACAAGTGCAGAAATTCTTGAAGCCTATCATATCCAATACCCATTAGATGGGATCATTCACACGGGGGATATATTTTATAACGACGGCATTACAGGTATTGATGATCCTTACATTAGGAGCCGATTTTTAGGCATCTACTCACAACTTGCCATAGCAAATGTGCCTTGGTATTGGACAGTCGGTAACCATGACTATGAAGGAAGCATTAACGCCATAGTCGAACTAAGCGAGAAACAGTCACAGATCCATTTCCCTTATCGATACTACCAAAAGAGCATTTCAAAAGGCGAGATCTCGGTAAACTTATTTGCAGTTGATACGACTGCCTTTATTCTTGGCGCTGAACAATTAGATCAACTGGCTTGGCTAAATGAGGCGTTAGCTAAATCACAATCTCAAACCAATTTGATTTTTGGTCATCATCCAATCGTATCAAACGGCAAACACGGTGGTAGCGATATATTAAAAGCAGGCTTACAGTCTTTACTTAAAAGTTTTAAAGTGCCTCTGTATTTATCAGGGCATGAACACAATTTGGAATACATAGAATCTTCTGAGTTGCCTAATTATTTAATATCAGGAGCTGGCGGAGCAAAGTTACGCTCTATTGAGTGTGGCAAAAGTTCGGCTTTTGCCCAGAGCGCTTTTGGCGGATTTTCACTTTATATAACGAGCAATCAAATTTATATAGTTCCCGTTACCGATCCTATGCCCCAAGTAATGTATACAATTATCCCTTAGAATTGATATTCCACACTCAAACGGTACATGTTGAGATCGTGTTTAAACTGCGTGTTATAACTAAATTTTACCCCTGCATTTAAATACCAGGGTGAATTTAAGCGAAGGCGATAATTAAAGTCAAACTCATAACGGTCAACGTCATACACACTATGATTGCTTAATATAAGGGCTAAACCGTGTTGTTCGTTTAACTGGTAATAGTTCGCTAGGCGATAAATAATCGAACCGTCACTATTATCGTCTCGAAACTCAATACCATTATGTTCTAAACGTTCATTGCGAAAACCAAGCAATAATTGCGATTCAAATTGAGAGTCCCACGACAAACGATAACCAATCAATAGTTGTTGGGTATTTAAGGTAAAATCACTGTCATTAACATCGCTGTAAAAAAGCCCTAACTCAGCCGATAACACAAGATACTCTGTTAAGCTTTTATCGCCATAGAGCACAAAACCTTCATAGTCAAAATTGCGTTGCAGTGGGACTTTATGCTCAAGACCTAGCCCGAAAAAGTCCTTATTTAATGAAGGTTGCGAAGCCGATAACGCAAAATGAGGGAGCAATAATAAACACAGCCATTTCAACAACGCAATATTCCTTAAAAAATCGATAATACTTATCATTATAGGATCCTTCAAAGGGGAAAGCTTAACGCTTTAAGGCTTAGTGCTGAGGTGCTTAAAAGATTAAAGGATTAAACGCTGCAAGGTGGCAAGGAAGGAGATCCTCGCCTTCGCGAGGATGACGATATGGTTAACAAGCATCGTCATTGCGGCAAACAACTGCATGGATGCAGGAGGTAGCGCAACGCAGGAGCAGTTGCCGAGGCCGCAACCTCGTTGAGATTTTAGCAGGCTATAGAGCTGTAAGGCTTAAAGGCTTAAAGGCTTAAAGGCTTAAAGGATAAAAGGCTTTAAGGATAGAACGTTACAAGGATGCAAGGAGAGTGTTTTAACACGCACCGTCATCCCATCATGTTTTACGACTGCATGGATGCAGGAGGTAGAGCAACGCAGGAGCAGTTGCCGAGGATGGGACCTCGTTGAGGTTCAAGGTGGTTTAAATTTTCAAAAGCCTAAAACGAGAAAAGCCCGCTTAAATAAGCGGGCTTTTAGAATAGGAGCCTAGCGATGACCTACTCTCACATGGGAACTCCCACACTACCATCGGCGCTGTTGCGTTTCACTTCTGAGTTCGGCATGGGATCAGGTGGTTCCACAACGCTATTGTCGCTAGACAAAACTTGTTAAACAATTTGAAATCTAATATTAAACGCTACTCAATTCTTACAATGCGTGATGTTTCAGACATACAATCTTTAAAACCTCTTGGGTGTTGTATGGTTAAGCCTCACGGGCAATTAGTATCAGTTAGCTCAAGGCCTCGCAACCCTTACACACCTGACCTATCAACGTCGTAGTCTCCGACGACCCTTTAGGGGACTTAAAGTCCCAGTGAGAACTCATCTCAAAGCCTGCTTCCCGCTTAGATGCTTTCAGCGGTTATCAGTTCCGAACATAGCTACCGGGCAATGCCATTGGCATGACAACCCGAACACCAGCGGTTCGTCCACTCCGGTCCTCTCGTACTAGGAGCAGCCCTCTTCAATTCTCAAACGCCCACGGCAGATAGGGACCGAACTGTCTCACGACGTTCTAAACCCAGCTCGCGTACCACTTTAAATGGCGAACAGCCATACCCTTGGGACCGACTTCAGCCCCAGGATGTGATGAGCCGACATCGAGGTGCCAAACACCGCCGTCGATATGAACTCTTGGGCGGTATCAGCCTGTTATCCCCGGAGTACCTTTTATCCGTTGAGCGATGGCCCTTCCATACAGAACCACCGGATCACTATGACCTACTTTCGTACCTGCTCGACGTGTCTGTCTCGCAGTTAAGCTGGCTTATGCCATTGCACTAACCGTACGATGTCCGACCGTACTTAGCCAACCTTCGTGCTCCTCCGTTACTCTTTGGGAGGAGACCGCCCCAGTCAAACTACCCACCAGACAGTGTCCCCAATCTCGATAAGAGACCTAGGTTAGAACATCACGCATACAAGGGTGGTATTTCAAGATTGGCTCCACAACATCTGGCGACGTTGCTTCAAAGCCTCCCACCTATCCTACACATGTAGGAGCAATGTTCACTGTCAAGCTATAGTAAAGGTTCACGGGGTCTTTCCGTCTAGCCGCGGGTATACGGCATCTTAACCGCAAATTCAATTTCACTGAGTCTCGGGTGGAGACAGTGTGGCCATGATTACGCCATTCGTGCAGGTCGGAACTTACCCGACAAGGAATTTCGCTACCTTAGGACCGTTATAGTTACGGCCGCCGTTTACCGGGGCTTCGATCATGAGCTTCGCTTGCGCTAACCCAATCAATTAACCTTCCGGCACCGGGCAGGCGTCACACCGTATACGTCATCTTTCGATTTTGCACAGTGCTGTGTTTTTAATAAACAGTTCCAGCCACCTGGTTACTTCGACTGACCTCAGCTTAAGGAGCAAGTCCCATCACCAAAGTCAGCGTACCTTCTCCCGAAGTTACGGTACTATTTTGCCTAGTTCCTTCACCCGAGTTCTCTCAAGCGCCTTAGTATTCTCTACCTAACCACCTGTGTCGGTTTGGGGTACGGTTCCTTATAATCTGATGCTTAGAAGCTTTTCCTGGAAGTAGGGCATCAACAACTTCAACTCCGTAGAGTCTCGTCTCGTATCTCAGCCTTAAGAAGAACCGGATTTACCTAATTCTTCAGCCTACATACTTTCACATGGACAACCAACGCCATGCTTGCCTAGCCTGCTCCGTCCCTCCTTCGCAATTATAAGAAGTACAGAAATATTAATCTGTTTCCCATCGACTACGCGTTTCCGCCTCGCCTTAGGGGCCGACTTACCCTGCCCTGATTAACATGGGACAGGAAACCTTGGTCTTTCGGCGGGGGAGTTTTTCACTCCCCTTATCGTTACTCATGTCAGCATTCGCACTTCTGATACCTCCAGCATGCTTTACAACACACCTTCAACGGCTTACAGAACGCTCCCCTACCACTTGAACCTAAGTTCAAATCCGCAGCTTCGGTGCATAGTTTAGCCCCGTTACATCTTCCGCGCAGACCGACTCGACTAGTGAGCTATTACGCTTTCTTTAAAGGGTGGCTGCTTCTAAGCCAACCTCCTAGCTGTCTATGCCTTTCCACATCGTTTCCCACTTAACTATGACTTTGGGACCTTAGCTGGCGGTCTGGGTTGTTTCCCTTTCCACAACGGACGTTAGCACCCGCAGTGTGTCTCCCGGATAGTACTCATTGGTATTCGGAGTTTGCAAAGGGTTGGTAAGTCGGGATGACCCCCTAGCCTTAACAGTGCTCTACCCCCAATGGTATTCGTCCGAGGCTCTACCTAAATAGATTTCGGGGAGAACCAGCTATCTCCCGGCTTGATTAGCCTTTCACTCCGACCCACAGGTCATCACCGCATTTTTCAACATACGTGTGTTCGGTCCTCCAGTTGATGTTACTCAACCTTCAACCTGCCCATGGGTAGATCGCCGGGTTTCGGGTCTATGCCCTGCAACTAAACGCGCAGTTAACACTCGCTTTCGCTACGGCTCCCCTATTCGGTTAACCTTGCTACAGAACATAAGTCGCTGACCCATTATACAAAAGGTACGCAGTCACCTAACAAGTAGGCTTCCACTGCTTGTACGTATGCGGTTTCAGGTTCTATTTCACTCCCCTCACAGGGGTTCTTTTCGCCTTTCCCTCACGGTACTGGTTCACTATCGGTCAGTTAGGAGTATTTAGCCTTGGAGGATGGTCCCCCCATATTCAGTCAAGATTTCTCGTGTCCCGACCTACTCGATTTCACGGTAAGTTTATTTTCGTGTACGGGGCTATCACCCTGTATCGCTGCTCTTTCCAGAGCATTCCACTAATTTACAAACCGCTTAAGGGCTAATTCCCGTTCGCTCGCCGCTACTAAGGAAATCTCGGTTGATTTCTTTTCCTCGGGGTACTTAGATGTTTCAGTTCTCCCGGTTCGCCTCATTAAGCTATGTATTCACTTAATGATACCTGCCTTACGACAAGTGGGTTTCCCCATTCGGACATCTGTGCCTATAACGCCTTTTATCGGCTTAACACAGCTTTTCGCAGATTAACACGTCCTTCATCGCCTCTAACTGCCAAGGCATCCACCACATACGCTTAGTCACTTAACCATACAACCCCAAAAAGTTTTACTTTACGTAAAACAACTGAAACTCAGAGGACTAATTCTGAGAAAGTTGTAAAGTCTGACATTTTCACGCATTCAATAAGAATGTCTTGAGTATAAAAAATCAATAATCAAAGATTATTAATTAGTTTGAAAACACTAGGAATGTGTTTTCGTTTTGGTGCCTATATCATTTGATAACATCGTGCGACACGTTGTTATCGATACAAACACCGGGTTTAATATCAGCTTTCCAAATTGTTAAAGATGTCATATCTGCGCACATTCGGCAGTTATGTGAGTGAAAACTCAAAGATAAGCATCGGTGCTTATCTTTAAGTTTTCATCAATTGTTATCATGCTATTTGTGTGAACACTCGCAGTACTTTCGTACTCATTAAGTTGTCTACTTAAGGTAAGGAGGTGATCCAACCCCAGGTTCCCCTAGGGTTACCTTGTTACGACTTCACCCCAGTCATGAATCACAAAGTGGTAACCGTCCTCCCGAAGGTTAAACTAGCTACTTCTTTTGCAACCCACTCCCATGGTGTGACGGGCGGTGTGTACAAGGCCCGGGAACGTATTCACCGCGGCATTCTGATCCACGATTACTAGCGATTCCGACTTCATGGAGTCGAGTTGCAGACTCCAATCCGGACTACGACAGACTTTATGGGATTCGCTCCACCTCGCGGTCTTGCTGCCCTTTGTATCTGCCATTGTAGCACGTGTGTAGCCCATCCCGTAAGGGCCATGATGACTTGACGTCGTCCCCACCTTCCTCCGGTTTATCACCGGCAGTCTCCTTAAAGTTCCCACCCGAAGTGCTGGCAAATAAGGATAAGGGTTGCGCTCGTTGCGGGACTTAACCCAACATTTCACAACACGAGCTGACGACAGCCATGCAGCACCTGTCTCAGAGCTCCCGAAGGCACGAAGCTATCTCTAGCGACTTCTCTGGATGTCAAGGGATGGTAAGGTTCTTCGCGTTGCATCGAATTAAACCACATGCTCCACCGCTTGTGCGGGCCCCCGTCAATTCATTTGAGTTTTAACCTTGCGGCCGTACTCCCCAGGCGGTCAACTTATCGCGTTAGCTGCGCTACCCACGTCTTAAAGACACAAACAGCTAGTTGACATCGTTTACGGCGTGGACTACCAGGGTATCTAATCCTGTTTGCTCCCCACGCTTTCGTGCCTCAGCGTCAGTATTTGTCCAGGTGGCCGCCTTCGCCACTGATGTTCCTTCCAATCTCTACGCATTTCACCGCTACACTGGAAATTCCACCACCCTCTACAATACTCTAGACAGCCAGTTCGAAATGCAGTTCCAAGGTTGAGCCCTGGGCTTTCACATCTCGCTTAACAATCCGCCTACGCACGCTTTACGCCCAGTAATTCCGATTAACGCTCGCACCCTCCGTATTACCGCGGCTGCTGGCACGGAGTTAGCCGGTGCTTCTTCTGCGAGTAACGTCACAGCTAGCAGATATTAGCTACTAACCTTTCCTCCTCGCTGAAAGTGCTTTACAACCCGAAGGCCTTCTTCACACACGCGGCATGGCTGCATCAGGGTTTCCCCCATTGTGCAATATTCCCCACTGCTGCCTCCCGTAGGAGTCTGGGCCGTGTCTCAGTCCCAGTGTGGCTGATCATCCTCTCAAACCAGCTAGAGATCGTCGCCATGGTAGGCCTTTACCCCACCATCTAGCTAATCTCACTTGGGCTAATCTAAAGGCGAAAGGTCCGAAGATCCCCTCCTTTGGTCCGTAGACATTATGCGGTATTAGCAGTCGTTTCCAACTGTTGTCCCCCACCTCAAGGCATATTCCCAAGCATTACTCACCCGTCCGCCGCTCGTCATCTTCTAGCAAGCTAGAAATGTTACCGCTCGACTTGCATGTGTTAAGCCTGCCGCCAGCGTTCAATCTGAGCCATGATCAAACTCTTCAATTAAAAAGTTGTTTTTTGATTCCGAAGAATCGACTCAATGAATTTGCTGGTTGTTTTCACTTGAAAAGTAAAAACAAACTTTACATAAAACATATGTATATATTTTGTGTGTCATCATCATTAAGTTAATGTGCTACTGGTATAAATACTTAGTAGCTTTGTAAATCAATCTTAATGTGAGTGCCCACACAAATTGCATGATAACTAATTGTTAAAGAGCTTATATGGATATAAGCTTGCTGATTCGTTCATGGATGAACAGGTAATCAGTAACTCCATATAAAACAAGCAATCTCATTCGCTGCTTGCGACGCTTTAGACCTTGCCCGAAGCGAGATGCGCATTCTACGCATCTTAAGTTCAAAGTCAACCGTTTTTAAAATCTTTTTTGAAAAAGTTTTTAAACTAGGATTTGCTTAAAACCCCCTTCACACTTGGCTTGTCAACCTTGTTGCCTAACCCCGTGGAAGTGGATGCGCATTCTAGAGATTTTTAGGATGCCGTCAACTGTTTTTTGATAAAAAATATAAAAACAGGGCTGATTGGGTGTATTTTGTACGAAAGGCTTAAAACAACAACAAAAAGATCACAATAACTTTACTATTCGCCGTTTTAAGGTTCAATTTATCTGGATAGTTTCTTGATTTACTTTGGCAGGCTGTCCAGAAAAGCTTTTACTATAGGTTGTGTTGTTTTACGCTTTTGCCAACATAGGCCTAAATCAAACGCTGAAATAGTATCAGGCTCCGATAATGTATATACGCGGTCTTTAACTGGCGAGTTATCTATAACAACTTGCGGTGCTATACCAATACCACAACCGAGAGCGACCATGGATACTAACGCTTCATGCCCTGTAACAGTGGCATAAACTTTCGGTCTTGTGACTCCTTGCTTTTTTAACCATAACTCAAAACGGCTTCGAGCAGGACCATGATCGGGTAAGATCACAGGTATGGTTGCCCATTCTATCGGTTGTTGCTTTAAGTCTAGTTTTACCTGACATGCCATCGTTGGTGCAATGATCGCCATAGGTATTTTTCCTATCTCTTTAAATTCAACTGAGCTTGGCATAGATTCAGGCTTTGCAGCAATGGCAATGTCGGCGGTATTTTTACTAACCTCAAATACCGCATCAGCGGCATTGCCTGTTACGAGAATAATTTCAACTTTAGGGTGCTGTAAGCGAAAGCCTTCTAACAATGTTGGTAAATGAGAATAAGCCGCGGTAACGGAACAGAAAATACGCAGGCTCCCACTAAGTTCAACTCGGTCTGTTTGCAGCTGAATTTGCAATAGTTGCCATTGCTGAATTTGTTGTTCGGCAAATTTGAGGAATGTGCCACCAGCTTGAGTCAATTGTACTCGCCGATTATCTCGAATGAACAGCTCGCTACCAAGGGTCTCTTCTAACCGCTGAACCATTCTACTTAGAGTTGAAGGACTCAAATGCAACGCTTTCGCACTTTGACCAAAATGTAAACTATCGGCTAAATGACAAAATGCCTGCAATGATTTGATTTCCATATTTCCCCCTAAAGTTAAAAATTTATTATTTACTTATATTTCACTTTACGCAACACATGGTTGCAAATATATCATTTTACGCAACAAGCGTGTTGCATTAGGATAGATTTATTAGCAAGTTCACATTAAATGGAGTTCACATGGCCAATTATTTCAATACCTTAAGTTTGCGTGAAAAGTTAGCACAACTGGGAAAATGTCGTTTTATGAAACGAGATGAATTTAGTGATGGATGTCAATTTCTCAAAGGCTGGAATATTGTTATTGTTGGTTGTGGCGCACAAGGTCTTAACCAAGGTTTAAATATGCGCGATTCTGGATTAAACATTTCTTATGCATTGCGCGATGCAGCGATTGCTGAGAAACGTCAATCTTGGCAATGGGCAACCGAAAATGGCTTTAACGTTGGTACCTATGATGAACTTCTTCCCGATGCCGATATGGTGTTAAACCTGACGCCAGATAAACAACATAGCAATGTGGTAAGGGCCATTATGCCACTAATGAAGCAAGGCGCAACGTTAGCATACTCTCATGGCTTTAATATTGTTGAAGAAGGGATGCAAATTCGCCCAGACATTACCGTGGTCATGGTGGCACCTAAGTGTCCAGGTACCGAAGTTCGCGAAGAATACAAACGCGGTTTTGGGGTACCAACGCTTATTGCGGTTCACCCAGAAAACGATCCCAAAGGAGATGGGTTAACAATAGCGAAAGCTTATGCCTCGGCAACGGGGGGTGATCGGGCCGGTGTGTTGGAATCATCGTTTATCGCCGAAGTAAAATCCGACTTGATGGGTGAACAAACCATTTTATGTGGCATGTTACAAACCGCAGCGGTTTTAGGTCATAAACAATTATTGGCATTAGGGATGGATGCTGGCTACGCTCGAAAATTATTGCAATATGGTATTGAGGTTACTACCGAAGGTCTTAAACACGGTGGTATCACGAATATGATGGATCGTTTATCAAATCCGGCGAAAATTCGCACTTTTGATATGTCGGAGCAGTTAAAGACTATTCTCAAGCCGTTATTTGATAAACATATGGATGACATCATTGAAGGTCGTTTCTCACAAACCATGATGCAAGACTGGGCAAATGATGATGCCGATTTATTACGTTGGCGAGCAGAAACTGCCGACACCAGTTTTGAACAAGCACCAGACTGCGACATTACCATTACGGAACAGGAATACTACGATAAAGGGATTTTCATTGTCGCGATGATAAAAGCTGGGGTTGAGTTGGCCTTTGATGCCATGGTTGCTTCAGGGATTATTGAAGAGTCCGCCTACTATGAGTCACTACATGAAACACCATTGATTGCCAATTGTATTGCCCGCAATAAATTATATGAGATGAATGTGGTCATTTCGGATACCGCCGAATACGGCAACTATCTATTTACTCATGCCGCGGTGCCTTTATTAACAGATTTTGTCAGTCAATTAACCTTAGAAGATTTAGGCGAAGGTTTAACCACAAAAAACAACGGTGTAGACAACTTACGTTTAATTGAAGTGAACGAGGCTATTCGTAACCATGGGGTGGAAATCATTGGTAAAGAATTGCGAGGCTACATGACTGACATGAAGCGGATCGTTGAGGCGCAATAAAACAGGTTTTATTAAGAACAGTGACAGCCCGATTTATCGGGCTTTTTATTATCGTTAAATTCTCACCTGTCCTTGTCCTTTTACGACAAACTTTTCAGTGGTTAGCGCTTCTAACCCCATTGGTCCATAAGCGTGTAATTTGCTGGTCGATATACCAATTTCTGAGCCTAAACCGAGTTCCCCACCGTCGGAGAATCGCGACGAAGCATTCACCATCACCACCGACGAATGAATTTGTCTGACAAAATCATCTGCTGTTGCCGGATCTTCAGTCACAATGACTTCGGTATGATTGGAACCGTAGGTTTGAATGTGGCTTATCGCTTGCTCATAATTTTTCACCACTTTTACGGCAATTTCCTGAGCTAAGTATTCGGCATGATAATCCGCTTCCGTAGCGGGTATGGCGCCGACAAAGTAAGGTTGGGAGTTTTCACAGCCATGCACCATCACCTTAAATGAATTTAACTCTGTCGCCGCCATGGTCAAAAAAGGTTCTGCTATATCTTGATGCACCAATAACGTTTCCAAGGCATTACAAGCACTGGGGCGTTGGGTTTTACCATTGACCAATATGGCTAAGGCTTTTTGCAGATCGGCGGCTTTATCAACATATAAATGGCATACGCCTTTAAAATGCTGAATAACCGGGATTCGCGAATGATTGGTGACAAAACGGATTAACCCTTCACCACCACGCGGGATCACTAAATCGATGGATTCATTTAACGTTAATAAGGTATGAATCACTTCCCGAGCAGGATCGGACACCACACTGATGATCTCTTTAGGCAGGTTAAACGATGTCAGTGTTTGGTGTAAAACATCCGCTAGGGCTAAATTAGAGTGCAGAGCTTCCGAGCCACCACGCAATATCACGGCATTTCCCGCTTTTAAGCATAATGCGGCGGCTTCAGCGGTCACATTAGGTCTGGCTTCATAAATCATTGCTATAACCCCTAACGGGATCCGCATTTTTTGTACCTCAATCCCACTTGGTAAGGATTTGGTTTGGGCTTTATACCCCAAAGGGTCAGGTAGTTGAACAATATCTAATAGAGCCTTACTGATCCCTTCTATACGCTCTTTCGTTAGTAATAGTCGGTCTTGCATGGCAGCAGCTACTGCATTCATTTTTGCCTTTTCCATATCGAGATGATTGGCCTCTAAGATCTGCTGTTGGTGGCGAATAATGTTTTCGGCCATAGCACAGAGCAACTTATTTTTTAACCTGGTGGGTAATTGAGCGGCGGTTAACGCCGCAACCTTGGCCTTGGTCGCCATTTTGGTCATGCTAAAAGCTAATTGTTCACTCACGCCCACTCCTTTAAATCAATACTAAATCATCACGATGAACGACTTCTTTACTTGGGCAATATCCCAATAACACTTCAATGTGAGATGAATTATTACCTTTAATTTTTCTTAAGTCACCACTGTTATATTGGGAAATTCCCTTGGCAATAATCTGCTTATTATTTGCTAAAGCAATGGCAACCAGCTCTCCTTTTTCAAATTCACCATCGACTTTAACTAGACCACTGGCTAACAATGAAGCGCCGCGATTAACCACAGCATTGGCAGCGCCCTGATCGATGGTAATAGTCCCACAGGCCGTTAAAGTGTGCTTAAGCCAATGTTTTTTGGCTTTCATAGGCGATTGTTGAGCCACAAAATGGGTACCTGGGTTTTGCCTTTGTAGCAGCTGATCAAACACCTCACTGCGGCTGCCATTAACAATATAAGTATGAATGCCATGCTCACAGGCTTTTTCTGCGGCTTGTATTTTGGTGGTCATGCCACCTGTGGCTAGTTTATTCGTGGTGCCTGTTGCCATCGCATACACTGAACCATCAATTTTTGTGACCTGAGGAATTAACGTAGCATCCAAATGCTTGTTTGGATCTTTATCATAGACACCATTGACATCGCTTAAAATAAATAAACAGTCAGCCCCGCTTACCATGGCTACCATAGCGGCAAGATTATCGTTGTCACCAACTTTTAACTCTTTGGTGGCAACGGTGTCGTTTTCATTAACAATGGGAATGACCTTATTTTCTAGTAATACTCGTAAGGTATTTTTAATATTCAAATACCTTGGCCGATGACGCAAGTCGCCATGAGTAATCAGAAGTTGCGAGCAAGGAGTGTCAAAAAAACGTTGCCAATTCGCCATCATCTGCGTTTGCCCAATGGCCGCCATCGCTTGTTTCATCGCTATCGATGGGTTCGCTGATCCGTGGGCAATATACCCTCTCCCAGCAGCAACACTGCCAGATGATACAATGATGATTTCCTTGCCTCTGGCATGACATTGACTGATAAACCGAGCAATCGCCAATATATAATGACCACTGCATCCGTTACCATCTGGTGCGACTAAAGCGCTGCCGACTTTGATCACTGCCCGTTTAAAATCCACCCATACCCCTTAAGTCACTCTGTTAACTGTATAATTACAGCGATTTAGTGTGTGTTAACCTTCATTATCTATAGAAAACCGTAATTTAGCCGAAACTGCAACTATCTTTTGAGTATAAATTAGACACTTTCACCTAGGGTAGGATTAATGTATTCTAAATAGTTAAAACATTGACAATAATAACCAGAAGGATGGGAATGTTTGAGCTTATACAATCATGGTTAATCAACTATGGTATCTCAGAGCAATACGTAATGCTGTCTGCGGCTGCAATCAAAGTCATTTTATTAGGCATGATTTGTGTTTTCAGTTTTTATATTACCAAATACCAGGTGCTAAGAATTGTCAGTAAAATTGTTAGTAAAACGACAAACAAGTTAGATGATTACTTAATCAGCCATCATGTTTTTAGTCGCTTGGCTTGGTTAGTGCCTGCAACGGTATTGCTTGCCCTAGCCCCTGTTGTTGTCGGCGATCACCCCAAGCTGGTCTTGGCCTTAACGGTTTTTGCTCGAATCGCTATTACGCTGCAAGTAGCCCGATGCATTAGTGCTTTATTGAACGTCACCAATAGTGTGTTTCAAGAGTCCAGCAAAGAAAGGTATCTGCCCTTAAATGCCACCACGCAATTATTGAAACTGGCGGTTTATTTAGTTGCAATCATTTTAGTCATAGCCACTATTTTAGATAGATCACCGATTTATTTACTCAGTGGTCTTGGCGCATTAACAGCCGTTTTATTGTTGATCTTTCAAGACACGATTAAGGGCTTAGTCGCCAGCATTCAAATTTCGGCCAATAAGATGGTTGCGCCTGGTGACTGGATTGAAATGCCACAATATGGTGCCGATGGTGACGTATTGGAAATTGCTTTAAATACAGTCAAAGTTAAAAACTGGGACAACACAATTACCACTATTCCCACTTATGCGTTGATTAGTGAGTCATTTAAAAACTGGCGTGGAATGTCATCTTCAGGTGGTCGACGGATAAAGCGCAGCTTAAGTATTGATATGGCCAGTATTCAATTTTGTTCAACAGAGCTTTTACAGCGCTTATCTCAATTCACCTTATTACACGATTACCTGAACCAAAAACAAGATGAATTACAGCAATACCATCAATTAAAAGGATTGGATGAAAACAACCTTAATCGACGCCAACTCACCAACATTGGCACCTTTCGAGCCTATATCAATGCTTATTTAAAGCAACATCCCAACGTCCATCAACATATGACATGCATGGTCAGGCAACTGAAACCTACCGACAAAGGTTTGCCTCTGGAGCTTTACTTTTTTAGCAATGATATCAAATGGGTAAATTATGAAGCCATTCAAGCCGATATTTTTGATCACCTGTTAGCCATTGCCCCAATGTTTGATTTACGCGTGTTTCAAGCACCATCGGGTTACGACTTTCAACAGGTACAGATGCTGCCTGCAAGCAAAGTTAGCGTTGGCGGATAACCCCTTCTTGTGAAGTCGAGGCTACAAGCTCACCCGCTTGGTTAAAAATTTTACCGCGGACCAAGCCTCGACCACCACTCGCGGAAGGACTATCGATATCGTATAACAGCCAATCATCAAAGTGGACGGGGCGGTGAAACCACATTGCGTGATCGATAGTGGCAATTTGAAAGTTTTTTGACCAAATGCTTTTGCCGAGCGGGTGTATCGCTGTCGGTAAAAAATTATAATCGGATGCGTACGCCAGCAAGTATTTGTGAATGCGTTGATCATTTGGCATCACATCTATTGCTTTCATCCATACTTGATTTTTGGGCTCTGATTTTTGCGGATTAAGCCAGTCATATTGTTTTACCGGCCGAAACTCTATCGGTTTAGGTGCAAAAACCGCATCGTGCATGAACGCCGGAATTAGGTGCTTTTGTGCAAGTAAAATTTCTTGCATTGATGGCAATTGTTCTGGCGGTGTCACCTCTGGCATAGGATCTTGGTGACTAAAGCCTTTCTCTTCGAGTTGAAACGAGGCCATCATATTAAAAATGATTTTACCCTGTTGCATGGCTTGTACTCGACGAGTACTAAAACTGCGGCCATTGCGCGTAATATCAACCAAATAAGTAATGGACTTGGTCGCATCACCGGGCCTTAAAAAATAGCTATGAAATGAATGCAAGTGCCTTTCTGGCTGTACCGTTTTTTTGGCTGCCGATAATGCCTGGCCAATCACTTGGCCACCAAAGACATTGCGAAAACCCAAATCTTGACTCTGGCCGACAAACAAATTGTCATCCAATTGCTCTAATTCCAACAGCCCTAACAATTCGTTTAATACATTTCTCATAAAAACATTTCCTTTTTTGAATACCTCTTGAAAATAAACAAGCCCTTGATATACCGAGCATTAAGCGAGAACAAAAATAAAAAAGTGAAGAAAATCCTGATATTCATAAAATTTATTCTAATTTTTTTATTAAAAAGTTTACACAGTAAAAACTTTGACTATAATCTTGATCAGGGCTAGTAAGTTAGCTCGTCCAAGGCAAACCTAATGAAAATTAGGGACGCAAAGTTTCCGGTCTACAAGTATGTCGGTGTTTGGATATCTCAAACAAAGGTTTACTTACGATAGCGGGACTGCCGAGTAAGATACAGTGGGGGCTTATCTTTCACTTTAGTTCTAATATTAAACTGGTCCTTTGCGTGCCTTGCCTTCCAAATAATAAAACCAACTTCGTGTTGGTTTTTTTATGTCTGCCAATCAGTAATTCCTTACTTAATGACAGACAACTTCATGTTTAGAGCAAAAGATTACATTACGATGGCTGTTCGATTTGCTGTTTTTTATTGGCAATATAGGACTCGATAATAGACTCTAATAACGACAATGGTATCGAGCCGTTCTTTAATATCTGATCATGAAATTCTCGTAAATCAAATTTCCCCTTAAGCTCCTTTTCCGCCTGCATGCGTAACTTTTTAATGGTTAGTTCACCTAACTTGTAAGATAGAGCTTGCGCCGGCCAAGAGATGTAGCGGTCAATTTCGGTGCGTACATTATGTAAAGATAACGCCGAGTTGCTGGCTAAAAATTCCATTGCCTGCGCACGTGTCCAGCCCTTAGCATGCATGCCAGTGTCAACCACCAATCGAACCGCACGCCACATTTCGTAGGTTAAACGACCAAAGTCTGAATAAGGATCTTGGTAAAAGCCGGCTTCTATGCCTAAGTATTCAGCGTATAAGCCCCACCCTTCGCCAAAAGCTGAGATATAGGTTTGATTGCGAAAAGCCGGTACATTTTCCATTTCTTTAGCAATACTGCCTTGTAAATGATGCCCTGGTACGGCTTCATGCAAGGTTAATGCTTCAAGTACGTAGAGCGGACGACGATCGAGGGCGTAGGTATTAACCCAATAGTTTCCCGGTTGATCGTCACGACTTGGCCCGGAATAACGTCCGGTTGTATATTTGGGGGCTATACTGGCTGGAACTTCAATGACCCCATACGGACGACGGGGCAATGTTTTAAATAAACGAGGTAATTGCGCATCCATTTTTTTAGCAATATACGATGCCTCTTTTAACAATTCTAATGGCGTCTGAGCATAAAACTGAGGATCGGTACGCAGAAACTGAACAAAGTCAGCAAAACTGCCATTAAAGCCAACGGATGCAATAATAGCTTCCATTTCTTTGCGAATACGAGCCACTTCTTTTAGGCCTATTTGATGAATTTCGTCGGCCGTCAGTGGCAACGTTGTATAGTGTTCAATTCGGTTTTGATAAAACGTCTTACCATTGGGTAACTCTGTCGCCGCAATTGATTCCCTTGCATTTGGCAAGTAGGTATTCACCATAAAGTCATAGTAATCCTGATACATCGGATTAATCACGTGTAAAATAATGTGCTTAGCTTGGGCTTGCAAAGCCTGCTGTTGGTCACTACTTATATGCGTTGGCATACGGGTAAACGGTTGATAAAATTCGCTTTTCTCTGGGTCTTGCTTAATAAAAGCAAGAATCGAGTCTTCAAAGCCCTCAAGGACCACTTTTGGTTGGGTTATACCTTTAGCAATG
This sequence comes from Thalassotalea sp. 273M-4, assembly GCF_041410465.1. Lineage (NCBI taxonomy): Bacteria > Pseudomonadati > Pseudomonadota > Gammaproteobacteria > Alteromonadales > Colwelliaceae > Thalassotalea > Thalassotalea aquiviva. The sequence continues at coordinate 434,603 of NZ_CP166961.1, read as the reverse complement.
CCTTGTTGCATCCAATATGTTTGTTGTTTGAAATACTTAGGTAACGCTTTAAGACGCTCAAGATAACGCTGATAATCTGACTTCGAATTAAATGCTGAACGCTGACTTATTGAAGAGACATAAGCATGAAATCCAGCCTCTGAAGTCAAAGGCATGTAGTGATCAAAATAAGTATAAGAATCTATACTATTTTTTAATTTATAAGCCAAGATAGTATGGTTAATCTTATCCTGTTGCGACAAAGACGATAGATCAATCGCCATCAAGCGCTGATATATGTTAGTTAACTGGGTATTTTTATCGGCTAGAGCCTTGGGCGATATATCGTAATAAAGCAGGTCGTTTTCTTCGATAAATGGATTAATTGAACGTTGATATTGGGCTTCATCGGCTATGATTTCTGCCAAGGAGTCTTTTGCGGATGTTGGTGTTGCGGTTGAAGAACAACCAAGCATAAAAAACGACAAGCATAGTATAAAGAAAGATTGTTTTATCATAATGGCTTTGTACTCTTAATAATTATAATGATTGAGACTCTACGGGCTTTTTAGAGCTTGCTGGAGTTGTTCTATTTGCAATTCACTAAAGACTTGAATCTGATGTTGCAAAAGCAAGGTGGCGGTTACTCCCATCCCCTCTATTTTTTGCCCTGAAAAGGAACCATCATAAACAAAATTAGCCCCACATGACGGACTAAACTCTTTTAATAAGGCAAATTTTATTTGATGCTGCTGACACAATGCTAAGGCTTTATTGGCACCTTGGATAAAGGCCTTGGTGACGTCATGACCAAATTCATCAAACACTTGGTCTTTATACTGCTCTGCTCTTGCTCTTGGTATTGACAACCCTCCTGCGACCTCTGGACACAAAACCACGAAACGATTTTGTTGATGCCACTGTGTTATCTGCGGATGAGCAATGGCTTTGGCCTCACCATCATAGCGGACTTTATTTCCAAGTAGACAACTACTGATCAGTATTTTTTCCAATTAATCTATCCTGTTGAAATTTTATCGGGTTGTGAACAGCAGCGTTGAAATTAGCATTTTTCCCCCTTAATGAACAGATAATAGAACTGAAAATGTTAAGGATAAAAATCAAAACGCCTTGATATACAACAATTTATAAATGAAGAAAAACGTTAAAATGGTTAAATATATATCATCTTACGGGATGACGTTTCATCCTCTTCATTACAATAATAACTTATTGAGGTAGTTTAAAACTCAATGAAAGCCTTTTTGCAATCGATGTTAGCTAGCGCTAAAGATTTATTACCCATAGTACTGGTGATTACATTCTTCCAACTTTTCGTTTTAAAGCAACCCATGCCCAATTTATTGACTATTTTAGTTGGCTTGCTCATGGTGGTTACCGGACTCACCTTCTTTGTGTTTGGTCTGGAAAAGGCTTTGTTTCCTCTAGGCGAAAGCATGGCCAACGCCTTCGCTCGTAAAGGCAGTGTATTTTGGCTATTGATATTCGCTTTTTTTCTCGGCTTTGGTACCACCATCGCTGAACCGGCGTTAATTGCGGTCGCAGCAAAAGCAGGGGAAATAGCAGCAGAAGGTGGGGTTATTGCAACAAACAAGCAAGCAATTAATGCCTATGCCCTTGGTCTGAGAATAACCGTGGCTTTATCGGTTGGCGTGGCCATTGTATTAGGGGTGATCAGAATATTAAAAGGTTGGCCAATACAACGAGTCATCATCATTGGTTATATGTTGGTTGTAATTATGACTTACTTCGCTCCCCAGAGCATTATTGGCATAGCATACGATTCAGGCGGGGTGACAACATCCACCATCACGGTGCCTCTTGTTACCGCACTCGGAGTGGGTTTAGCTTCGGCGATTAAAGGGCGCAATCCAATGCTTGATGGTTTTGGTTTGATTGCGTTTGCGTCTTTGTTACCGATGATTTTTGTGATGATTTACGGAATGGTTTACTAATGAACTATATTATTGACTTATTTCAAACTTTTTTCTCCACCGTCGTCGATGTAGCACCGATTGTCGTTATTTTGGCGGTGTTTCAATTTGGTGTATTACGTCATCCTGTGCCCAATTTAAAAGCCAAACTGATTGGTCTTTTTTATGTCATTTTAGGGCTTGCTTTATTTTTACTGGGACTTGAAAAAGCCTTATTCCCCTTAGGCGAGTTAATGGCGACCCAACTGACCGCACCGGAGTTTATTAACCAAAACAGTCTAGGTTCAATTGACTGGACCAGTTATTACTGGGTGTATTTATTTGCCTTTGCTATTGGTTTTTCTACCACCATAGCCGAACCGTCACTATTAGCCGTAGCGATTAAAGCCAATCAAGTCTCTGGCGGCACGATTGGTCTTTGGGGTTTACGACTTTCTGTCGCTTTAGGCGTTGGTATTGGAATTACCCTTGGGGTCTATCGCATTGTCGTCGGTGATCCGATCCATTACTACATTATTGTGGGCTACATTCTGGTGGTCATTCAAACCTACTTTGCCCCCAAAATGATCATACCACTGGCATATGACTCAGGCGGTGTAACAACGTCGACGGTCACAGTCCCCTTAGTTGCGGCACTGGGTTTAGGCCTAGCTACAACCATAGAAGGTAGAAGCCCACTAATTGATGGCTTTGGATTAATTGCATTTGCCAGTTTATTTCCAATTATTTCGGTCATGGCATACGCACAACTAACTGAATATATGTCACTAAAATACAAATCAGGAGCTCAGCATGCACTTTAAACTGATTGTTGCTTTGATCAACGAAGAACTCACCGACACCGTCGTCGATACAGCACGTGCTGCAGGTGCGACTGGGGCCACGGTAATAAACCATGCCCGTGGCGAGGGGATCAACAAGAAAACGACCTTTTTTGGCTTAGATCTTGAAGTCCCTGTCGATGTCATTCTATTCATTGTTGAAGAGCACCTTTCGCGCCATATCCTCGAGACTATCGACAAAGCAGCCGGTTTTGACACCAAATCTGGCGCCGGAATGGCCATTCAAATAGATATTCAAGATGCGGTGGGCGTAGCGCATCAAATTCACGAATTGGAAAATGTGGTTAAGGATAAATTATGAGAGAAAGAAAATACGTTGCCGTAGAGAAAGCAATGGACAACAGTTTTATCATTTGTGATGGCCTTGAAACTGTTGCAGAAGCGATAACGAAGGTAAAGCAACAGCATGTTAATACCATTATTATTCAAAAGCGTCATCCACAAGATGAATATGGAGTGGTATTACTCAGTGACATCGCTAAGCAGGTGATAGCGAAAGATCGCTCACCTGAGCGCACCAACTTATATGAAATTATGACCAAGCCAGTACTTGGAGTATTACCGGATATGGATGTGCGCTATTGCGCCCGCTTATTTGAGCAGTTTGGGTTAAACCGTGCCCCGGTCATTAAAGACCATGAGATTTTAGGCATGGTGAGCTATGATCACATAGCATTAAGTTGATCTTAAAAACGCAAAAGAGGCCTTTGAGCCTCTTTTGCGTTTTATCTCGTTAGGTAGCCACATTTTCTTGTGTTAACGTTTTCTAGCACGCTCTTGCCTAACCCACATATAAACACCCGTGGCTGAAAGAATGATGATCAAAATGGCCACCATATCCATTAGAAGAACCCCAATATCACCAAAAAAGCGCCCACTGTGTAAATCCAAAATAACACGCTCCCACGTTAATAATTTACTTTTAAATTGCTTTGCAAGCTGAGGTTTAAGCTGTTCATCGACGGCGCCAGCGATAGGCCAAGCTACTTGCTGTTCAGTTTCGACTGATTGCCATGAGTACATCTCATCATAGCTCGCAAACACCCCATCAGTGGTATTGAGGTAAATGGTGTGATCGCGTACCGCTAAATGAGTAATATTCGTTGGCAGTTGAGATAAAGCGTCTAAAATATCGACCAATTCACCCGCTTGATTAAAAATATACAAACGCTCTTCACTGGCGATAAGGATAAATGGGGCCCATAATTCGATCCCCTTGATGCCAGCTTGGGCATCTAATAATAAAGTACCTTGCCACCATACTTGTTGGTCGAGAACATAAGCGGGTGCTTGCTCATGAAGTGGGTAAGTTTGAAATTTTTGCGGTGACTTGATGCCATAGTGATCGTGTAACCAAGACCATGACACCCCTGTTTTATCCAGTTTTAATGAATTGGCATGATTAATAAAAATACCACTTAGAGCTAAAAAAATGAGAAAAACTGCCAGCCAAATTCCCAATAGACGATGGCTTTCTCGTAAGTGTTTTATCATTTTAACGTGAACGGAACGTTGGGGTTTATTTCTCATAACGATTGGTATCGGCGGTTTTTTCTACGCTTCTTTGAGTATCGAGCCATAATGCCACACGAGATAGTTTGGTTAAAGCCCTTACCGATAAAGTAGCTCCTGTAATACCATCGATATGCCTATCTAAGGTCATATCGGATTGCAATTTAGCATCTATAAATTGATCAGTAAAAAATGGGTATTTGACTTCATCGCCACGACTTTCACGATAAACCAATACTTTGACTTGCTTTAATTGTTGCGCCTTAACGACTAACCCCACCGTAATTGGTGACTCTTTGCCTATTTCGTCTAAAATCCATGCGCTGGTATCACCTTGTTGCCAATAGCGAACCCTTAAACGGTTATAAGAATGCGATAATATTTCAGCGATGGTTTGCTTTTGCTCATTGTTCAACCAAATCGTATTTGGTTTTGGTACATCACCGTTAAAGACTTGTTCAACAAACGCCTTAGGTGACATCAATACTTGTTCTGCTTGCGCCATCGGCAATAACATAAATACAGTGATTATCAGCGAGAATACGGTTTTCAAAACGACCTCTTAAGTGCTTATACCCATTCTATTAAGTGTTGATCGATGACCAAAACATCTTTGGCAAATGCCAGTGTATTTGTAACGACGAAAAGCTTAGATTGATTCTAAGCTTTTCGTTGATAAGAACATCTCAAACATTAACGTTTGAATAACTTATCATTAGAATCGGTAGCCAACACCTAGGTTAAAGCCATCGATATCTTTTGCCCCTGTTTGCTTTTCATAATCGGCTTTAAATACCACATCTTCGTGCAGATAGTAGTTAAAACCAACATTGGTTTGGGCTACATCGGTTTCATCGCTGTTACCGTCGTTGTTGTCCCAGTAGGTGTAACGGGCAAACACACCAAATTCGTTGTTAAAGCGCCATGATGGTTCAATGTAGTAACCTAGTTGCTTATCACGACCTAGCTCTTCAGCTTCTGCACCATCAATATTCCACATTGCGTATAATGCTTTTAAACCAAAGTTTTGTTGCTGATAAACAGCGTGCGCAGTAAATAGTGTTGCTGCAGCTTCATCAACCTGAGTACCGTCGCCTAATTCACCACCTTGAGTGATGTCACCTTGATATTGTAAAGAACCCGCAAGTTCTAAACCTGGAATACCCGTGTATTTAATGCGCGTTGTCATCGCTAAATCGTTCGCGGCTGCTTCAGATACTTTTTGACGACCATCACGAGGTTTGTATGAACCTTTTTTGCTGATGTCTAAACCACTGTGTAGAGCGGCATCAACAGCTAAACCTGGTGCAATTTCGTAGTTAAATCCGACACCCGCTTCCCACCAAGTCGTTGGTAGTATATTTTTCTCAACTGGGTTACGTTCTACACCGTAAAATGTTGGTGGCTCATGAGTTTCATTTAACAGACCAACAGGAACTAGGAATAAACCCGCTTTGGCGGTTAACGCGTCATTTACGTCATGTTCGATGTACGCTTGCTCTAGTTCGACTTCACCGTTTTTACCTTCACCGGCTAATGAGTGCTCAAGTTCAAACTCAGAGAAAAAGCGAGTCGTTGAGTTAAACTCAGTATTAAAGAATAAAACAAAGCGGTGAAAGTCTATTTCTTTCTTATCACTGCCATTGGCATCACTTAAATTATTGTAATGCAATTCGCCGTAACCACCGATAGATACTGGCATGCTATTGTTCATATTGTCTTCAACGACTTCAACGGTTGCATTAACGGCTTGTTCCGTTTCATTAATACGACGCTCTAGTTGTTCTAAAATGTCGTTTTGTTTTTCAATGGTCGCTTTTAATTCAGCAATGGTTTTAGCGTCATCGGCAGCATAAGCACCCGCTTGGGCGAACAAACCGATCAATGCGGTTGCAAGCAATGTACGTTTCATAAATTACCCTGTAATCGTTAATATAAGTGATCTAAAGTTGTTATTGCGGTGAAGTGTAATTCAAGAAGGATGTTAATGCAAACCATTATCATTTAGATTAAGGTTTTTTTGATCAACCTCAATAAAAATAATTTTAAAGATGCCTTATAGCAATAAAAAGGCGCCCTTAAGCGCCTCTTGAGTTAACTTTTTGTTAAGTTATAGTTGTTCTCTTATGACTTCATAAATGATCGGATTTGATTGCGGCGCTTGTTCAGAAAATTGCATATTTTTAAGATAGTTTTGCTCTCCTAAGTCGGCATTTTCTTCGCTATTACCATGGACCCGTGCGATAACATCACCAGCATTTACTTTACTGCCAATCGGTAATATGGCATCAAAGCCTACACTGTGGTCAATCGCTTGATCATTACTGACTCGCCCGCCCCCCATAGAAACAACGGTCATTCCGATTTCTCGAGTTCTCATAGCACTGATGTAGCCAGTTTGAGGGGCTTTTATATCACGAATAACGGCGGCTTTAGGCATACTCTTCCATGGGTTTTCAAATAAGTCACTTGGTCCCCCCATAGCGCTGACCATAGCGGCAAACTTTTCAGCCGCTTGACCATTGTTTAAACAGTTTTCAATTAATTGTTCGGCTTGTAAACCGCTTTCGGCAATGCCAGCATCAAGAAGCATCGATGTTGCCAAGGTACTCACAACTTTATGCAACCTGGGATCGCGATTAGTTCCCGTTAGGTAGCCAATGGTTTCCATTATTTCTACCGCATTACCGGCACTGTTACCAAGCACTTGGTTCATGTCGGTAATAAATGCTTGCGTTTTTACCCCTGCACCATTTGCGACATTAACAATACTTTGGGCCAATTCACGAGCTTCATCAGCATTTTTCATTAATGCACCATTGCCTACTTTCACGTCCATAACCAGCGAATCTAAACCGGCTGCCAGTTTTTTTGATAAAATGGATGCGGTAATTAATGGAACCGAATCTACCGTTGCAGTGACGTCACGGATGGAATATAAGCGTTTATCTGCAGGCGCTAAATCGCCGGTTTGCGCAATAATCGACATTCCTACATCAGACACAATTTGCTTAAATCTTTCATTTGACGGGGTCACATCAAAGCCAGCAATACTTTCTAGTTTATCAACCGTACCACCGGTATGACCTAAACCTCGCCCAGAAATCATCGGCACGTAAGCGCCATTGGCGGCGACAATGGCGGCCAGCATAAAACTGACTTTATCACCGACACCACCTGTTGAATGCTTGTCGACAATGGGACCATCAAGCTCAGGCCAGTCCAACTTGATCCCTGAAAGCATCATTTGTTGGGTTAAGGTAACGATTTCTTGCGTTTGCATACCTTGTAATCTAATCGCCATCGCCATGGCACCAACTTGAGCATCAGTAAAGCTCCCATCAGTTAAGCCTTTGACAAACGCCACGATATGTTCGGTAGATAGGGTTTCACAGTCTCTTTTTGTACGAATAACTTCTTGCGGTAAAATCATCAGACTCTCCAAAGATTAATTAGCCAAACAAAGACTAATCAGCAATTTCAATCCTACACAAAGAGTGTCATTGCAACGACTCTTTGAGCAACCATACAGACGACTTATTTGGTTAAATTTTTCGGGGTAAAGGCATTGGGTAAAATGTCTTTTACCTGCCAACTCACTTCATCCCCTAAATGGTTATATACCGATACATAGGCATCTTGCTCTAGAAACTCAGCAATGACTTGCCGACAGGCACCACATGGGGGAGTTAATTGCTCTTGTTCGGTGTAAATAATTAAGGTTTCAAATTCACGTTCACCGGTCACAATAGCCTGGCCAAGACAATTCCGTTCAGCACAGTTGGTTAAGCCATATGACGCATTTTCCATATTACAGCCATTAAAAATTTTCCCGCTTTTTGCAAGCGCGGCAGCGCCAACATGAAAATTACTATAAGGAGCGTATGCATTTTTAAAGGCTGCTTTGGCGGCTGCAATAAGGGCTGCTTTTTGCGAAGTGCTCATAAGTGTTCCTTGTTTGACGGGTTCAAAAACGATACTAATAAGCATTGATGATAATGCCCAATATCGCAACCAGCTGAAGTTAAAAGCGCGACTTTAATTAGGCTTTAATTGAATGGCCCTTATTTTATTAGATTTGTTTTTTGAGATTTCATTGGGTCATTGGGATTTGAACCCCACAAGCAAAAATGTCACTCTTATCACTGCTAAGGGTGACTGTATGTTACGAAATGCTGGCAACAAGCCCTAACGTAGATGGTCGCAAGGGCTAGATAAATCAATTACAGCAAATTGGCAGGGGAATATTGATCGGTAAGTACTTTATAGTCTGATGATGGTTTGTGCTGTATGCTCATAAACGATAACACTTCTTTTAAATCAACATCAAACTTTTGCAGCAATGGGCTTAACATCGGCACCTGCTGTTGCCAGTTCTGTTTCGCCTGTTGATCTTTTACAACCATAATGATGCGATTACCAAATACTTTAGGGTTTATTAAACTGTAAAAGTCTCCAAACACATGATGGTAAGTTGCTGTTTCATGGTGAAATAACTCACTGGTAGAAAAAGTATTTGCCACCAATACCCCTTGTGCCGACAACAGAGAATCGGTTTCTTGTAAGAACTCTTTGGTTAATAAGTGCTCTGGAATATATTCGCCATTAAAAGCATCCAAAATAATTAAATCGTATTGTTTGTTTTGGCGCATGGCTCGTTTAATAAAAATCCGACCGTCTTGGGCTATCGCTTTGACTTTTTTGCTTTGCTTAAAATCAAAATACTCTTTCGCTACTCGAATAATCGCAGGATCTATCTCCACATTATCAATGGTAATATCAGGATATAGGCGCAATAAAGTATTTGATAAGGTGCCACCACCTAAGCCAATAATCAACACAGATTTAGGCTCCGGATTGAATACCAATGACGACATAGCAAACTTAGTATAATTAAACACTAACGCATCGGGATCATCTTTATAAACACATGACTGGCTTGATGTTTGTCGTTTTACCGAAAACTTCAAACAACGTTTATTACCAGTGTCTTCGATTAATATATTGCGATAAAGCGAACGCTCTTCTTTAATCACCTCTGCTTGGCTGATGGCACTATAACCAATGATAAATAAGAACAACAGGCAAACGGCATTAATAGGAAGTTTGAACATGTTTTTCCTCCTGCTTTGAGACACTAGCCCAGACAATAGAACACAAACCTAGAGCAAACAATAAACTGCAAAATGAGACAACAATGGTGTTGACCTCGAACCACAGCACTAAATAGAACGATGTCGCCAAGGTGCCAAGCGCACTACCAAGAGTAGAGACAAAATATAATACTCCAGCAACATGGCCACTCTCTTGGTGATTCGATACCAATAAACGAACGGAATAAGGTGAGATCATCCCTAAAATAATTGTTGGTATAAAAAATAGCAGCATAGAAGCGATTAATGAGCCATAGCGTGCATCTTCAATATGATCAAATACCCAATTCAGCATCGGGGTTGCCCATAGAGCAATAGGCAGCAAAGTAATCCCGGCAAGCACAAAGATACTACCGTATCGTTTTAATGACGGAGTTGACAAAGACCAACGCCCACCAAGCAAATAACCTAAAGATAATGACAGCATGAAGACCGTTATAATACTGCCCCACACATGCACGCTTGAGCCAAAATAGGGTGCTAAAATTCGACCACCAAGTAATTCAATTCCCATAATCGAAAAACCACTGGTAAATGCCATTAAGTAAATAAACGGGTTTAAAATGCTTTTTATCATTGTCATTAGTACTGCTTAATCAAAATTTAGATGATTTAACTTATCAGATCATAAGCAAGGCAACAATCTTTGAAAAATAAACAAGGAAAAACAACAGTTTTGACGATGAATAAACTCGTCTTCATGTGTTTATTTTATGATGCGATAATTGCTATATAAGGGACTTGGCAATTAAGCATTGACCCAAACGGTCATTAAATCTTTGCCCCTGTGGGATGCTCTGTAGTATAACCTAAGCTAGGTAATAAAAATTAGAATAAACTGACACATAGACCCAGTGCTCAGTGGTGACCATATCGAATGAAAATATTAAACCGCCTTTCTCTGCGCGATAAAATCGCACAAAAACTGATTATTGATTTACGCTATTACAATCAAGATAGCGCTAATGAAAATGACCAACGCCCCTTAACCGTGCTACCTGCAGAACTGGCCAAGTTAATAAGTAATTCGAATCTTGGTGGGGTGATTTTATTTTCTGAAAATTTAGACAATAGTGATCAAATCATTCAGTTGACGCACGACTTGCAACATGCCGCTAGCGCTTCTTCTTCTGGCTTACCACTGTTTATAAGTATTGATCAAGAAGGTGGTCGAGTGTTTCGCACCAAAAGATCTCAAACCACGGGATTTAGTGGCAACATGGCCATTGGGGCAACGTATAAACAGCATGGCCACTATTATGCAAAAAAAACAGCCGAAGTGATTGCCAAAGAACTTAAAGTTTTAGGGATTAATGTCAATCATGCTCCCACCATCGATATAAACTCCAACCCGAAAAATCCAGTCATTAATGTCCGCTCGTTTGGTGAAGATGCCAATATGGTGGCCGAACTGGGCTGCGCGCAAGTAAAAGCATTTGAGCAACAAGGGATCATTGCTACCTTAAAACATTTTCCTGGCCATGGTGATACAGACACCGACAGTCATACTGGATTACCAAGAGTAGAGCGCAGTAGCAAAGCCGTGCATAAAGTGGAAATAAGTCCATACAAACAGATTTTTGCCACCAAGCCTCCTGGCATGGTGATGAGTGCGCATATTCAATACCCAAGCTTAGATAGCAGCACCTTGCTTACCAAAAATGGTAAGCAAATCATCAAACCCGCGACCATGTCACGAGCTATTATGAGTGACTTACTTCGTGAGCAATTAAACTATCAAGGTGTGGTTGTAACTGATGCCATGGATATGGCTGGGATCAGCGACTTCTTCACCCCTTTGGATGCCATCATCCATACCTTTGCTGCTGGGGTTGATATCGCAGTGATGGCATTAAAAATTCGTTGTAAAAGTGATATTGCAAAATTTGAACAAAGCCTGGATTTCCTAACCAAAGCCGTTCGTGACGGTAAATTAAAATTAGCAGACATTGACAACTCGCTAATGCGTATTATTAAGCTAAAACAAGATTTTGAATTAACCCAAGCTTATGATGTTTCAGTCGCGAAACAACAACAAAAGGCCAAACAAATCTTAGCCAACCCTTTACACCGAGAACTGGAACGCCAATTAAGTATTGATGCGGTGACTCAAGTCACAGGTCACGCTAAAGACGTGATCATAAATACAAGCGATAAAGTGCATTTAATTATGCCAGATGAGCCCAAATGCCTGGCGTTGAAAGCCGCGCTAACATTGGCATTACCAAACCTACAAGTGACTTATACAAATGCCTTAAAATTTGACTCTAAAACAACTGATAGCCAAATTAGTCAAGCGGATGTGGTTATAGGCGCTCATATCTGGCCCAAGCAAAGCGCCGCCGAAATAGGTGGTATGGATGACTTAGTAGCAAACATCACCAAAAGTGAACAGGTTGTTGATGCAGATAAGATTTTTAAGCTGTTAAAAAAAGCCAAACAAATACGTAAACGGGTCATTTTTGTCAGCTTACGTACCCCATATGAAATAAGTCGATTTGTGCAGGTAGCAGATGCGACCTTGGTTACTTATTCTTACACTACCTACACCGAAACCGTTGAAGGCAATGCTGACAAAGCTAAAATAAATAAGACAATTATTAGAAGCCCAGCATTGGCGGGCTTAGCACAAGTTTTAGCGGGAAAGGCACTTGCCAAGGGGCATTTGCCGGTAACAGTAGCGGGTATTTAATCATGGCGATAAAAAGTCAGCAAGGCCAGAGCCGATACATTATCAGGCAATATTTTCTACCGCCATACGCTAAATCAATGAGGTAAACATGACTGCTATTATCCAACCAGAACAATTTTTTGATGGCTACAGGATGACAACAAATTACTGCTTAATCATCGAAGACGGTAAAATAAAAGATATCGTCAAAACCGATGATTTAACCGAACAGCCAATTGTTGTCAGAGGCACGTTAGCACCTGGATATATTGATCTGCAAGTAAACGGCGGAGGCGGCGTTTTATTTAACAATCAACCTGATATTGAAGCCATAAAGACAATCTCGCAAGCCCATGCTAAATTTGGCAGTACCGCTATATTGCCAACGCTTATTACCGATAATATTAGTGTTATGAAACAGGCCGCTGATGCGGTATCAAGCGCAATAAAACAAAAAATTCCTGGGGTATTGGGTATTCATTTTGAAGGGCCTCATTTATCAGTGACCAAAAAAGGGGTGCATAGCTCTGATTTTATTCGCCCCATAAGTAATGCAGAATTGACACTCTACACTCGCCAAGATCTGGGTATCGTTATGGTTACCTTGGCACCTGAAAACGTCAGCCCAGATCAGATAAAAACCCTTGCTGAAGCTGGGGTGATTGTGTGTCTAGGTCATTCTAATGCCAATACGCAAACGGTTAAATCGGCACTGGCCGCTGGCGCGAGTGGTTTTACCCACCTTTTTAATGCTATGTCGCCCTTTCAATCTAGAGAGCCAGGTATGGTTGGTACGGCATTATTGGATGAACAAAGTTGGTGTGGTTTGATTGTTGATGGGCATCATGTTCATTACGATGCCTGTAAGTTAGCTCTCAAAACCAAAGAAAAAGGCAAAATATTTTTAGTCACAGATGCGATGGCGGTAGTCGGTACCGATGAACAAAGCTTTCCATTTTTTGGTTCAAAAATTCTCCGCAGCGACGACAGGTTAAATGCGCTCACTGGCGAACTAGCTGGGAGTTGCTTAGATATGGCAACCGCTGTTAGAAACAGTATTTATCACTTAGGCTGCAGTTTTATAGAAGCAAGTAAGATGGCCTCTTTATATCCTGCTGAGTTTTTAGGAATACATAGGCAAGGCCATTTAACAGTTGGTGCTGATGCCAATTTTGTTGTACTTAATAAAGACTATCAAGTACAACAAACTTGGATTAATGGCGAGATGGTTTATCAACACCCAAGCTTTGTCTAGAGTTTATAGGCTTTTTTCAGATAACAGAGAAATAGGGATCCTTGCTTGGGTGATTGAGCCGCACACAGCTTCTTTACTGGCACCGGTAACCGCTATGCTGTTACCTGCAAGACCATTAATGCAGCGATAAGCTAACCAAGCAAATGCCATCGCTTCCATATAGTCACTGCTAAGCCCCTCTTGCTCAGATGTGTTTACAGACCATTCGTACAAGTGTTGCTGTAATGATTTTAAAATGCTGATGTTTTTAGCGCCCCCACCACAAACTAATAACTTACCTGCTGGCAAGTTTGATAGAGCCGATACGATAGGGCGTACGGTAAGTTCAACCAAGGTTGCCATAACATTTTCAGCGGAGATGGCTTGATCAAATAAGGCTAAACGCCCTTCTAGCCAAGCTAAATTAAACAGCTCTCTGCCTGTGCTTTTAGGTGCTGGTGCCCTAAAGTAAGGTTCGGATAATAGGATGTTTAGTAATTTTTCATTAACACGGCCTGATCTCGCATATTCACCTAAATTATCATATGCTTTTGCTAAGTTCTTTTGGATCCAAGCATCTAATAACACATTCCCTGGGCCGGTGTCATAGCCCTGTAATGGCGTAGGGTTAACAATAGAAACATTGGCTATACCGCCAATGTTAACAAATACAAGGCTCTTATCTTTATCTTGTGCCGCTAACAATGATTGATGAAATAATGGCACTAATGGTGCTCCTTGACCACCAAGAGCCAGATCCATACTTCGAAAATCATGAACGGTGGTGATCCCTGTTCTTGCCACTAAAATACTGGGATTAACCAGTTGCATGGAAAACGGAAACTGATCATTGGGATTATGAAAAACGGTCTGACCATGACAACCAAGAGCAATAATATTCGACGCTTTTAATTGCTGTTCTAAAAGAAATAAATTAACCGCATTAGCGTACGCTAGACTTAATCTTTCGGTTAAATTCCCAAGCGCATGTAGGCTGGTATGCTGTTTTTCACATAACGATAACACATCGTTTCTTAAAGACTTTGCAAAGGGATACTCTTTGCCACAAATAAAACGACAACCTAAACTAGTTTGTTCGATTAAAGCAACGTCAATACCATCAACACTGGTGCCAGACATAATACCGATATAAAAACCATACTGAGGTTCGCTAGTCGTAGTCATTATCACCCTTTTCAATAACTTAATGTTCTAAAATGAATTTTCTAAACTAGCATAAAGTGAGCCCATTGTAGAGTAAACAGATTATATTGGTAATAAAGCTACTCAGAGGGACTGCTACCTTTGCCGTTCCTCAAAAAGGGGGATTAGATTAGCTTTAACGCTTTAGTGCTTAAAGGATTAAACGCTGCAAGGTGGCAAGGAAGGAGATCCTCGCCTTCGCGAGGATGACGATATGGTTAACAAGCATCGTCATTGCGGCGAACAACTGCATGGATGCAGGCGCTAGAGCAACGCACAAGCAGTTGCCGAGTATGGAACCTCGTTGAGATTTTAGCAGGCTATAACGCTTAAAGGCTTCAAGGATAAAAGGTTGTAAGGTGGCAAGGAAGGAGATCCTCGCCTTCGCGAGGATGACGATATGGTTAACGAGCACCGTCATCCCATCATGTTTTACGACTGCATGGATGCAGGAGGTAGAGCAACGCAGGAGCAGTTGCCGAGGATGGGACCTCCATCGGGTGCGAGGTGGTTGAAATTTTCAAAAAACCAGAACGTAAAAAAGCCCTTAGCGTTAGCTAAGGGCTTTCTTTAAATAGGAGCCTAGCGATAAGCCACATGGATGTGGTGAATATCGAAAATGCAGGGAGGCAATTTTCGATAACTACGTAGTAGGTCGAGCGGCACTTCACTGATTCTGAAATGCAAAAAAGGCTGCCCAGTGGACAGCCTTTCTTTAAATAGGAGCCTAGCGATGACCTACTCTCACATGGGAACTCCCACACTACCATCGGCGCTGTTGCGTTTCACTTCTGAGTTCGGCATGGGATCAGGTGGTTCCACAACGCTATTGTCGCTAGACAAAACTTGTTAAACAATTTGAAATCTAATATTAAACGCTACTCAATTCTTACAATGCGTGATGTTTCAGACATACAATCTTTAAAACCTCTTGGGTGTTGTATGGTTAAGCCTCACGGGCAATTAGTATCAGTTAGCTCAAGGCCTCGCAACCCTTACACACCTGACCTATCAACGTCGTAGTCTCCGACGACCCTTTAGGGGACTCAAAGTCCCAGTGAGAACTCATCTCAAAGCCTGCTTCCCGCTTAGATGCTTTCAGCGGTTATCAGTTCCGAACATAGCTACCGGGCAATGCCATTGGCATGACAACCCGAACACCAGCGGTTCGTCCACTCCGGTCCTCTCGTACTAGGAGCAGCCCTCTTCAATTCTCAAACGCCCACGGCAGATAGGGACCGAACTGTCTCACGACGTTCTAAACCCAGCTCGCGTACCACTTTAAATGGCGAACAGCCATACCCTTGGGACCGACTTCAGCCCCAGGATGTGATGAGCCGACATCGAGGTGCCAAACACCGCCGTCGATATGAACTCTTGGGCGGTATCAGCCTGTTATCCCCGGAGTACCTTTTATCCGTTGAGCGATGGCCCTTCCATACAGAACCACCGGATCACTATGACCTACTTTCGTACCTGCTCGACGTGTCTGTCTCGCAGTTAAGCTGGCTTATGCCATTGCACTAACCGTACGATGTCCGACCGTACTTAGCCAACCTTCGTGCTCCTCCGTTACTCTTTGGGAGGAGACCGCCCCAGTCAAACTACCCACCAGACAGTGTCCCCAATCTCGATAAGAGACCTAGGTTAGAACATCACGCATACAAGGGTGGTATTTCAAGATTGGCTCCACAACATCTGGCGACGTTGCTTCAAAGCCTCCCACCTATCCTACACATGTAGGAGCAATGTTCACTGTCAAGCTATAGTAAAGGTTCACGGGGTCTTTCCGTCTAGCCGCGGGTATACGGCATCTTAACCGCAAATTCAATTTCACTGAGTCTCGGGTGGAGACAGTGTGGCCATGATTACGCCATTCGTGCAGGTCGGAACTTACCCGACAAGGAATTTCGCTACCTTAGGACCGTTATAGTTACGGCCGCCGTTTACCGGGGCTTCGATCATGAGCTTCGCTTGCGCTAACCCAATCAATTAACCTTCCGGCACCGGGCAGGCGTCACACCGTATACGTCATCTTTCGATTTTGCACAGTGCTGTGTTTTTAATAAACAGTTCCAGCCACCTGGTTACTTCGACTGACCTCAGCTTAAGGAGCAAGTCCCATCACCAAAGTCAGCGTACCTTCTCCCGAAGTTACGGTACTATTTTGCCTAGTTCCTTCACCCGAGTTCTCTCAAGCGCCTTAGTATTCTCTACCTAACCACCTGTGTCGGTTTGGGGTACGGTTCCTTATAATCTGATGCTTAGAAGCTTTTCCTGGAAGTAGGGCATCAACAACTTCAATTCCGTAGAATCTCGTCTCGTATCTCAGCCTTAAGAAGAACCGGATTTACCTAATTCTTCAGCCTACATACTTTCACATGGACAACCAACGCCATGCTTGCCTAGCCTGCTCCGTCCCTCCTTCGCAATTATAAGAAGTACAGAAATATTAATCTGTTTCCCATCGACTACGCGTTTCCGCCTCGCCTTAGGGGCCGACTTACCCTGCCCTGATTAACATGGGACAGGAAACCTTGGTCTTTCGGCGGGGGAGTTTTTCACTCCCCTTATCGTTACTCATGTCAGCATTCGCACTTCTGATACCTCCAGCATGCTTTACAACACACCTTCAACGGCTTACAGAACGCTCCCCTACCACTTGAACCTAAGTTCAAATCCGCAGCTTCGGTGCATAGTTTAGCCCCGTTACATCTTCCGCGCAGACCGACTCGACTAGTGAGCTATTACGCTTTCTTTAAAGGGTGGCTGCTTCTAAGCCAACCTCCTAGCTGTCTATGCCTTTCCACATCGTTTCCCACTTAACTATGACTTTGGGACCTTAGCTGGCGGTCTGGGTTGTTTCCCTTTCCACAACGGACGTTAGCACCCGCAGTGTGTCTCCCGGATAGTACTCATTGGTATTCGGAGTTTGCAAAGGGTTGGTAAGTCGGGATGACCCCCTAGCCTTAACAGTGCTCTACCCCCAATGGTATTCGTCCGAGGCTCTACCTAAATAGATTTCGGGGAGAACCAGCTATCTCCCGGCTTGATTAGCCTTTCACTCCGACCCACAGGTCATCACCGCATTTTTCAACATACGTGTGTTCGGTCCTCCAGTTGATGTTACTCAACCTTCAACCTGCCCATGGGTAGATCGCCGGGTTTCGGGTCTATGCCCTGCAACTAAACGCGCAGTTAACACTCGCTTTCGCTACGGCTCCCCTATTCGGTTAACCTTGCTACAGAACATAAGTCGCTGACCCATTATACAAAAGGTACGCAGTCACCTAACAAGTAGGCTTCCACTGCTTGTACGTATGCGGTTTCAGGTTCTATTTCACTCCCCTCACAGGGGTTCTTTTCGCCTTTCCCTCACGGTACTGGTTCACTATCGGTCAGTTAGGAGTATTTAGCCTTGGAGGATGGTCCCCCCATATTCAGTCAAGATTTCTCGTGTCCCGACCTACTCGATTTCACGGTAAGTTTATTTTCGTGTACGGGGCTATCACCCTGTATCGCTGCCCTTTCCAGAGCATTCCACTAATTTACAAACCGCTTAAGGGCTAATTCCCGTTCGCTCGCCGCTACTAAGGAAATCTCGGTTGATTTCTTTTCCTCGGGGTACTTAGATGTTTCAGTTCTCCCGGTTCGCCTCATTAAGCTATGTATTCACTTAATGATACCTGCCTTACGACAAGTGGGTTTCCCCATTCGGACATCTGTGCCTATAACGCCTTTTATCGGCTTAACACAGCTTTTCGCAGATTAACACGTCCTTCATCGCCTCTAACTGCCAAGGCATCCACCACATACGCTTAGTCACTTAACCATACAACCCCAAACGGTCTTGCTCGTTATTAGTCGTTTCTACGGCATTGTCTTCTGATTTCTCTCGATTACATAACACGTTATGCGCATTTCGAGAAAACATTGACGGCTTTGCAGAAGCGCCTAATTCCGTCGCAATACAGCCAATTAACTGACCGTATTTGCTTGGACTGTTCGGTGACTAAACCGAACTAACTGTATCGCCTGACATTTTCACGCATTCAATAAGAATGTCTTGAGTATAAAAAATCAATAATCAAAGATTATTAATTAGTTTGAAAACACTAGGAATGTGTTTTCGTTTTGGTGCCTATATCATTTGATAACATCGTGCGACACGTTGTTATCGATACAAACACCGGGTTTAATATCAGCTTTCCAAATTGTTAAAGATGTCATATCTGCGCACATTCGGCAGTTATGTGAGTGAAAACTCAAAGATAAGCATCGGTGCTTATCTTTAAGTTTTCATCAATTGTTATCATGCTATTTGTGTGAACACTCGCAGTACTTTCGTACTCATTAAGTTGTCTACTTAAGGTAAGGAGGTGATC
This sequence comes from Thalassotalea sp. 273M-4, assembly GCF_041410465.1. Classification (NCBI taxonomy): domain Bacteria; kingdom Pseudomonadati; phylum Pseudomonadota; class Gammaproteobacteria; order Alteromonadales; family Colwelliaceae; genus Thalassotalea; species Thalassotalea aquiviva. The sequence continues at coordinate 415,669 of NZ_CP166961.1, read as the reverse complement.
CAACCCCAGGTTCCCCTAGGGTTACCTTGTTACGACTTCACCCCAGTCATGAATCACAAAGTGGTAACCGTCCTCCCGAAGGTTAAACTAGCTACTTCTTTTGCAACCCACTCCCATGGTGTGACGGGCGGTGTGTACAAGGCCCGGGAACGTATTCACCGCGGCATTCTGATCCACGATTACTAGCGATTCCGACTTCATGGAGTCGAGTTGCAGACTCCAATCCGGACTACGACAGACTTTATGGGATTCGCTCCACCTCGCGGTCTTGCTGCCCTTTGTATCTGCCATTGTAGCACGTGTGTAGCCCATCCCGTAAGGGCCATGATGACTTGACGTCGTCCCCACCTTCCTCCGGTTTATCACCGGCAGTCTCCTTAAAGTTCCCACCCGAAGTGCTGGCAAATAAGGATAAGGGTTGCGCTCGTTGCGGGACTTAACCCAACATTTCACAACACGAGCTGACGACAGCCATGCAGCACCTGTCTCAGAGCTCCCGAAGGCACGAAGCTATCTCTAGCGACTTCTCTGGATGTCAAGGGATGGTAAGGTTCTTCGCGTTGCATCGAATTAAACCACATGCTCCACCGCTTGTGCGGGCCCCCGTCAATTCATTTGAGTTTTAACCTTGCGGCCGTACTCCCCAGGCGGTCAACTTATCGCGTTAGCTGCGCTACCCACGTCTTAAAGACACAAACAGCTAGTTGACATCGTTTACGGCGTGGACTACCAGGGTATCTAATCCTGTTTGCTCCCCACGCTTTCGTGCCTCAGCGTCAGTATTTGTCCAGGTGGCCGCCTTCGCCACTGATGTTCCTTCCAATCTCTACGCATTTCACCGCTACACTGGAAATTCCACCACCCTCTACAATACTCTAGACAGCCAGTTCGAAATGCAGTTCCAAGGTTGAGCCCTGGGCTTTCACATCTCGCTTAACAATCCGCCTACGCACGCTTTACGCCCAGTAATTCCGATTAACGCTCGCACCCTCCGTATTACCGCGGCTGCTGGCACGGAGTTAGCCGGTGCTTCTTCTGCGAGTAACGTCACAGCTAGCAGATATTAGCTACTAACCTTTCCTCCTCGCTGAAAGTGCTTTACAACCCGAAGGCCTTCTTCACACACGCGGCATGGCTGCATCAGGGTTTCCCCCATTGTGCAATATTCCCCACTGCTGCCTCCCGTAGGAGTCTGGGCCGTGTCTCAGTCCCAGTGTGGCTGATCATCCTCTCAAACCAGCTAGAGATCGTCGCCATGGTAGGCCTTTACCCCACCATCTAGCTAATCTCACTTGGGCTAATCTAAAGGCGAAAGGTCCGAAGATCCCCTCCTTTGGTCCGTAGACATTATGCGGTATTAGCAGTCGTTTCCAACTGTTGTCCCCCACCTCAAGGCATATTCCCAAGCATTACTCACCCGTCCGCCGCTCGTCATCTTCTAGCAAGCTAGAAATGTTACCGCTCGACTTGCATGTGTTAAGCCTGCCGCCAGCGTTCAATCTGAGCCATGATCAAACTCTTCAATTAAAAAGTTGTTTTTGATTCCGAAGAATCGACTCAATGAATTTGCTGGTTGTTTTCACTTTAAAAGTAAAAACAAACTTTACATAAAATATATGTATATATTTTGTGTGTCATCATCATTAAGTTAATGTGCTACCAGTATAAATACTTAGTAGCTTTGTAAATCAATCTTAATGTGAGTGCCCACACAAATTGCATGATAACTAATTGTTAAAGATAAGCACTTGGATGTGCCAACATCGAAAGGTTCATGGAAGAACGCTTTATTTCGATGCGAGGTCAGACGCATTCGCTAACCTTCTTTTTTTGCTTCAGACCTTGCCCGAAGCGAGATGCGCATTCTACGCATCTGAAGTTCAAAGTCAACCGTTTTTAAAATCTTTTTTGAAAAAGTTTTTAAAGCAGGATTTGCTTAAAACCCCCTTCACACTTGGCTTGTCAACCTTGTTGCCTAACCCCGTGGAAGTGGATGCGAATTCTAGAGATTTTTAGGATGCCGTCAACTGTTTTTTGATAAAAAATTCGACTTTCTTCATCGTTCGAATTAAAAACCACCAGAACGTCTATTTAATGCGCAGGGTAACAAATAATTGTAGATTAAAATTAAAAAAAACCCAGCTTAATGCTGGGTTTTATGTGATATTTATTCGGGTTTCTTCCAGCCCTGGGTTGCTCGCGCTTTTTTCTTTTGTTCGGTATAGGTTAATTTACGTTTATTCGCAAAAGGATTCTTAGTTCCTCTAAATTCAACCTTGATAGGTGTCCCCATGATTTTTAATGACTTTCTGAAATAATTCATCAAATAACGTTTATATGATGGTGGCAACTGATCAACCAAATTGCCGTGAATGACAATTAATGGTGGGTTATAGCCGCCAGCATGGGCATACTTTAATTTAATTCTATTTCCACGAACCAATGGTGGTTGATGATCAAAAGTAGCCATTTCCATAATTTTGGTCAGCATCGCGGTTGATGTTCTGCGAGTAGCAGAATCAAAGGCCTCTTCAACCGACTCGAATAAATGCCCCACACCCGTGCCATGCAATGCAGAAATAAAGTGAACTCGGGCAAAATCAATAAAACCAAGACGACGATCTAGTTCAGATTTCACTCTTTCTTTAACATCGTTGTCTAAGCCATCCCACTTATTAACGACTAATACTAATGAACGGCCAGCTTCTAAAATAAAACCAAGCAAACTTAAATCTTGATCAGTGATACCATCGCGTGCGTCTATCACCAATAAAACCACATTAGAATCTTGAATCGCTTGTAAGGTTTTTATTACCGAAAACTTTTCCACCGCATCGGTGACATTTTTACGACGACGAATACCTGCGGTATCAATTAAGGTATAGTCACGATCATTACGCTCCATTGGAATATAAACACTGTCACGCGTGGTCCCAGGCATATCGTAAACAACAACTCTTTCTTCCCCAAGAATGCGGTTCGTTAGGGTTGATTTACCTACGTTAGGTTTACCAATGATCGCGAGTTTGATTTTGTCATCGACTTGCGTTTCATTGCTATCATCAAACTCTTCGCCTTCGGCTAAATCTAATTGTTCATTATCTTCAGTATCGGTTTGACTTAACGCTTCAATATGTGGTGCTAAGGCCAAGTTCAATAACTGAGTAACACCACGATTATGAGCTGCAGCAATTGGGTGCACATTACCTAAACCAATATCGTAAAATTCTGCCACCGCTGAATCAGCATCGACACCATCGATTTTATTGGCGACGAGAAAAACTTTTTTACTTTGTTTTCTTAAATGATCCGCTATTGCCATATCAGCCGATGTTGCCCCTGAGCGAGCATCAACCAAAAACAATACAGCATCCGCTTCTTCAATAGCCATAAGCGATTGCTCAGCCATTAAGGCATCGATGCCTTCCTCATTGCCTTCAATACCACCGGTATCAATGACAATAAAAGGTAAGCCCTCAACTTCTGCTTGTCCGTATTGTCTATCTCGTGTCAAACCTGGGTAGTCGGCTACGAGTGCATCTCGGGTACGTGTTAAACGATTAAACAATGTTGATTTACCAACATTAGGTCGGCCTACTAGGGCAACTACAGGTAACATGAATACCTCAAAATTTATGTGCTGAAATTTCAGCGTTAAATAACGATAAACGGCTCTGCAAAGAATGCAAAGCCGTTTATAACTGTAGCAAATATCGAGAAATTAGAGAGGAATGCTGTTGTTATCTTCGCTAATTTGATTTGCCAATAGCGATAATTACTCGCTTAGTGTTTTGATGACTTCCAATTCGCCACTTCTGGCGTAGGCATAAATTAAGTCTTCGTGAACCACAGGGGTGCTAAAGATTGCGCTACTGTCGACCTGATGGCGAGCAACAATTTCACCATCCGTCACATCTAACCAATGCAAATAACCTTCGCCATCACCTACAACGACATAGTTACCAACAATAACCGCACCAGTTGTGCCACGGTTAGTCAGAGATAATTGACTCCAAAGCTCTGAACCAGAGTTGCGATCGATGGCATACACATGGCCCTGAATATCTGTCGCGTAAATTCGATTACCCGATACAGCAAGCTGTCTGTAGGAAGAATATTTACGTTTCCAAAGCTCACGCCCTGTGCGTAAATCAAGTGCGGCCAAATTACCATTAGATGAAATGGCATATACTTTATCGCCCCAGATCACTGGCGTGACGTCGACATCTACAATACGTTGTAATTCGGTTGCCCCTGTCGCTTCACCGATTTCTGACATCCACCCTTGTTGGCCATTTTCCATAATGAACACACTGACATTACCAGAAGCCAAGCCGACAAAGGCACCGCCTGCAGTAATACTGACCCCACTTACACCTCGCAGTGATAGTGGCGGGACAGACTGATCAGTTTTCCATTTTTCTTCGCCAGTTTCGCTATCCAGTGCAATCAACACCCCAGATGACGTATTTACAACAAGCATGTTGCTGTCTAAAGCTGGAGTTGAAATGACTTCACCAGGGACTTTAGTATGCCAAACAAGCTCACCTGATTCTGCATTAATGGCATATACATCACCATTTTCACTGCCCCAGAACACCTTGTTGTAGCCGGTTACCGCACCACCAGAAATAAGGGCACTCGTTTTACTGTCAAAAAATCCACGCGCATTGTCGATATTACTAAAATCCAGTTCCCAGACTTTTTTACCTGATTCTAATTCAAATGCGACGGTGTCACCGGCGCGGCTAGAAACAAATACTTTGTTGTAAGCAACAGCTGGAGCAAGTCGTGAAAAGTAGTGGCCTACACCATCTCCAATTTGCGCATCCCAGATGACTTCAGGGGTAAATTTTTGCTCAATCTCTGTAAGTTCTGCAATCGCGCCTTCTTCAGGTTCATCACCATCTGATGAACAAGCAAATAAAACCGACGAAAGTAAAGCAATACTGATAAGGCGTTTATTGAGTAACTTCACAACAGCCTCCATTAGTTTGCTTGTGCTAAATCGTCTAATTTAATTTGTAGTGTGTTATTACCTTCAAGACCGCCGGCATCTGCTGCGGCTAAATACGCGGTACGAGCAAGATCTTTTTTACCTTGAAGTAAAAACGCATCGCCCTTAATTTCTTCAGCTGCAGCTTGAAATGACTCTGGTAATTTATTCCCTAAAGTCGCTAATGCGGCATCAAACGATTGTAATTGCACTTGAACACGAGCAAGTCGCAACGTCGCGATGGCTTTTAAGTTCTCAGTTGCAGCAACACTAAGTGCTTGTTGTAAGTGTTTTTCAGCGTCGGCGTATTGTTCTGCATCAATGGCTTCTTTCGCCAGCGCAAAAGCAACAAAAGTTGCGTAAGCTGAATCGCTGTTTTCAGCAATAAAGGCTTGTGCTTCTGTTTGAAATCCATCTTCTTTTGTTGCGTAAGAAGTAATAACATCTTGGTATTGTTGCGTTAGTTGTTGATTTGCTTCTAACTTACTGTCTTGGTAGTAGCCCCAACCGACAAAACCGCCTAGACCAATGACTAAACCAGCAATTAAAGAATTACCATTTTCTTTCCAGAATTTTTTAATTGCTTCGACTTGTTGTTCTTCTGTTTGATATGTTTCCACAACATTATCCTTATAATATTTCGTTCAATAAATTTGCCACTTCGGCAAATGGTAAAGAGATTTGATCTCTTTGTTCCCTTAAAAATTTGATCGAGGCTGATTGTGCTTCAATTTCGCTATCGCCTAAGATGATGGCGATTGTTGCACCGGATTTATCAGCTCGTTTCATTTGTTTATTAAATTTACCACCACCACAATGCGTTTGAATACGAATGTCTTTAACGTCATTGCGCCATTGCTCAGCTAGGGCAACACCGGCTTTTTCAGCTTGCTCACCCACCGTCACAATATATGCATCAACAGTTGGCCTGATATTGGCTAATTTATCTAATTCGGTCAACATCAGAACTAATCGTTCAATGCCCAAGGCAAAACCAACGGCCGGAGTCCCTTTGCCACCAAGTTGCTCAACCAAACCATCGTAACGACCACCAGCACATACCGTGCCCTGAGCGCCTAAACTGTCGGTGACCCATTCAAACACAGTACGATTGTAGTAATCAAGTCCGCGTACTAAACGATCATTAAGCACATATTTAATCCCAACAGCATCAAGACGTTGACATAAATCGGCAAAGTGGTCTTTAGACTCATCACTTAAGTAATCCGAAAGTTTTGGTGCATCAACTAAAAGAGACTGCACATCTTGGTTTTTAGAATCTAGCACGCGTAATGGATTTGAGTGCATGCGACGTTTAGAGTCGTCATCAAGCCTATCTTCATTGGCTTGTAAAAACGCAATCAAGGCATCACGATATGAAGCACGATCTTCATTTGAGCCTAAAGAATTTAGCTCTAACGTTACGTAGTCACTGATCCCAAGTTCACGCCATAAACGCGCACTTAAGGTGATAATTTCAGCGTCCATGTCGGCGCTCGCAACCCCAAAGCTTTCAATACCAAATTGATGAAATTGGCGGTAGCGACCTTTTTGTGGGCGTTCATGTCGGAACATTGGGCCCATATACCATAGGCGTTGCTCTTGGTTATACAGCAAACCATGTTGATTACCCGCACGCACACAACTTGCGGTGCCTTCAGGGCGCAAGGTGAGACTGTCGCCATTGCGATCGTCAAAGGTGTACATTTCTTTTTCAACAATATCGGTTACTTCACCAATACTGCGTTTAAATAAGGCGGTAGATTCAACCACGGGCATCCGGATTTCTGCATAACCGTAGTTTCCTGCTACGCGACGCAATACATCTTCAACCATTTGCCATTTATTGGTTTCACCAGGCAAACAATCATTCATGCCCCTGATAGCTTGGATAGCTTTACTCACGTAACCGTACTCTGTAGATAAAATAAAGGCGGTATTATTACATAATCCACCTTGCGGGTTAATAGATTTAAACTTGTTTAATGTCGATTTTTTTGCTTACATCAAGAGCACTGGCTTTCGCTCGAATTTTTTGCTCAAGTTGATCAACAATATCGTTATTATCAATGCGTTCTCGCTGACGTTCACCATCAAGATAGAAGCCACTTTTACGAGCACTGCCGGTTAAGCCAAGATCTGAAATCAAAGCTTCACCAGGACCGTTCACCACACAACCTATGATAGAAACGTCCATTGGGGTAATAATATCTTCTAGGCGTTCCTCTAGAGCATTGACGGTTGAGATCACGTCAAATTCTTGACGCGAACAACTTGGACAGGCAATAAAATTAATGCCTCGACTGCGCAGGCGCAACGACTTCAGGATATCAAAACCTACTTTGATTTCCTCAACCGGATCTGCGGCCAAAGAAATACGTAAGGTGTCACCAATACCTTCGGCCAATAGCATGCCTAAGCCAACGGAAGATTTCACTGCACCTGAGCGAAAACCACCGGCTTCTGTAATGCCTAAATGCAATGGATTATTAATTTGTTTGGCCAATAAACGATAAGCACCAACGGCTAAAAACACATCGGATGCTTTCACGCTTACTTTAAACTGATCAAAGTTCATCCGATCTAAAATATCGACATGGCGTAAAGCCGATTCAACGAGCGCTTGTGGTGTTGGCTCTTTGTACTTTTCTTGTAGATCTTTTTCAAGAGAGCCGCCATTTACCCCGATACGAATAGGGATATTTTTATCTAGAGCAGCATCAACAACGGCACGGATCCTTTCTTCACGCCCAATATTACCTGGGTTTATACGCAAGCAGTCTGCGCCATACTCTGCCACCTTTAAAGCAATGCGATAATCAAAATGAATATCTGCAACCAAAGGGACCTTGACTTGTTGTTTAATTAATTTAAAGGCTTCAGCGGCATCCATGGTTGGCACACTAACACGAACAATATCGGCACCAACATTCTCTAAAGAGCGAATTTGTGCCACGGTTGCAGCAACATCCGTGGTGAGCGTATTGGTCATTGACTGAACACTAATGGGCGCACCGCCACCAACGGGTACATTACCCACCATGATTTGCGTTGACTTACGACGTTTTATAGGAGATTGGTTAAACATAATGACTCAAACTTGGAAACTTAAAATTAATTTTCGCCTGTCACAGGCACAGGCCAGGAAAACTTGGCGATCTGACCGATTTGATAATCGCTCATATCGATAGGTTGCTCATTATAGTTAATGGCCACCAGTTCAGGTTTACCTAAAGTTATATTAAAAGGGGCAACACCTTGTAACGACATCACATAATCGGCTTTTTTAACCCCCCACGCGAGTCGCTCACCGGTTGCATCAAACACATTTACCCAACAATCACCGGAAAACGAAAACACCAAACGAGAAATATTAGCTTCTGTTTCGGCGTTTTGGTCTTGGTTGCTCGCTGGGCTGTGGTTCGTTTTGGTTAACGCCAATGAGTTCGCAGCATCCGCTGAATTAGCCACTGGTTCAACAGGGGGGGTGGACTGTTCTGTTTGCTCTGTCACTGGCGAATTATAAGCCAGCAAGGTGAGCGCAACTTCGGCTTCGTTGGTTGCTTGATTCGACTCGATATTGGCCTCAACGAATTCGTTTTGGTTGCTGTTGGCTTGCTCAATCATCGCAAGATCAACGGCACTGCTTTCTTGATACCACCAAAGGATGGTTAATGAAACCAAACCTAAAAACAAAGCATAACAGGCGAACATCAAGCGGTTATTTTCCGCCTTTTTACGTTTGCCTTGGGAAAAGCTTTTCATTTCTGCCCCCTGTTGCTTGGCAACAGCAATGGCATCATAGCTTGTTTTGACGTCGTCGTAATCGACCTCGACAAGCTTGGCATAATTTTTTAAATAGCCTCGGATAAAAGTCTCCGGGACTGATGTATCGAATTGTTCACATTCAATATCTTTAACTACAGTAACACGCAAGCGCAATTGTTCTGCAACCTGCTCTACCGATAAACCAAGAGACTCACGAGCATCCTTGAGCATGTGTCCTGGACCAATGATTTCTATATCATCACATAATTGGATTATGTCTTTATCGTCACTCATTTACTTTCTTCTGGATTAGTTAATTTTAACACTTGACCTACATGCAAGGTATTGCCTTGCAAATTGTTCCACTTTTTCAAACGTGAAATTAAAATATTGTACTTTAGAGATACCTGAAACAGGTTATCGCCTTTTTTGACAACATGAACCGTGGGCTCAGTGCCATTGTCGGTTACAGATTTCGCCCCCTGTGGTTTGCTTCTTGCTGGCACTACAGGTTTGTTTTGTTCAACAAGGCTGTTTTCTGGTACCTTAACGGACGAAAGTATGTTTTTGTCTTGCTGTTCAGGAATCACAGGGGAAGTTGTACCTTGGCCAGCCGTTTTTGCTATCTCACTGTTTTGATTAATGCTTTGACCTGTGCTTTGAATAATAGTTGCATCATCTACTAACTTTTCTTTGGCAACAATCATCGGCGGTTGTTGCCGCGTTAAGCCGTCACGGTCTAAGTTTGATTGCTTACGCCGGATCACCACCGGTTTTTTATCTACCTTAATGCCTGATTTTAACAACTTGTACTTACGATACTGCAACGCAAGTTGGTCTTCTTCTATTTGCGCGAGGCCATTATCAAGAAAATTCTGCGCTTGAATTGACTCTGGATACATGCTCACCAACATCGATGAATAACTGCTTGCAATATCCTCTTGGCCCAGCTTTTTATTGATTTTAAATGCTAAAGCAATAGCTTGCGGTGAAAATCGTCTTGTCGCTCGTTCAAATCGACTGATAAAAGTTGAAGCACTTTCGTACTCACCTTTGGCGTATTTTAACTGCGCCATTTGCAATAAACTTGGTGCGCTATTGGGGCTATGACTAATACTGCGAGAAAGCGCCCATTCCGTACGCTCAAAATTTTGATTTTTTAAATGGCACAAAGCAATGTTTTGATAACTTTCAGATACCCGAATATAGGTTGGCACCTTAATCGCTTTTAAAAAATATTCTTCGGCGTCATCGTATCGTTGTTGACGACATAAAAAGACCCCGAAGTTATTTAACGTATCGGCATCATTATGATCAATTGATAACGCTTTTAAATAGGCATTCTCAGTTAACTCCATTTCGCCTACAGTTTCATAGTAATGAGCAAACGCGGTGTAGACCTCGACCATGTCTGGGGCGTAATTTTTTGCCTTTTCAAGATTCAGTTTAGCTTGCGTAGTGTTACCTATTTTAAGGTAACCTAACGCAAGGGATACTCGAGTTTTAGCGATTTGTTCATCGCTATAATCACGATCAACTACCGGTTTATTCTCTGAATAATTTTGAGTTACACAGGCTGAAAGTTGTAAGCATAAAACCACACCTATAACTAACTTACTAATGTTCTTGAATAAATTTTTTATCAAAAATCGCATGAATCAGTCCACCAATGTAATTGTTTTTTTAATAGGTAAAACCTGAGGTTCGCCTAAGGCTTATTGAACCATTTTGACTGATATTGCATCACCTTGCATCTGTTTTTTTCCACTGCGCTTGGTACGGTCTAAAACATCACCGGCTAATTGACCACACGCAGCGTCAATATCTTCACCACGAGTTCTTCGGGTGATCACGGTGTAACCATAGCTTTGCAATACTTTATCGAAACGATCGATACGCGAATTACTTGGTCTCTTATAAGGTGAACCTGGATACGGATTGAACGGGATCAAATTAATTTTACTTGGCGTACCTTCTAACACTTTGGCTAATGCATGAGCCTGTTCCGTCGAATCATTAACGTGATCTAACAAAACATATTCGATTGTTACTTGTTTATTGGCTTTAGAACCATCAATGTAGTTTCGACTGGCTGCTAGGAATTCTTCCAATGGATACTTTTTATTGATTGGCACCAGTACATCACGAAGCTCGTTGTCAGGTGCATGCACAGAGATTGCCAACGCACAGTCGATTTTATCTTTAAGCATCTGTAACGCAGGCACAACACCAGAAGTACTTACCGTTACTCGGCGCTTAGATAAGCCATAACCGAGATCATTTAAAAAGGTATCTAACGCTGGGATCAAATTTTTCATATTTAAAAGCGGCTCACCCATGCCCATCATAACAATGTTGGTAATAGGACGGGTCCCAGCAATACGAGTGGCACCAATATCATTTGCAACACGCCAAACCTGACCAATGATTTCTGAAACGCTTAAGTTACGGTTAAAGCCCTGTTGTGCTGTTGAGCAGAACGTACATTCAAGCGCACAACCTACTTGTGAAGACACACACAAAGTTGCACGACCATTTTCTGGGATCCAAACTGTTTCAACTTCCTGACCACCTTCAAGCAGTAAAGCGTATTTAATGGTGCCATCTTGTGACACTTGCTTTTGTGAAATTTCAGGCGCTTTAATTTCACATAAACGCTTGAGTTTTTCTCGTAAGGCCTTATTGAGGTTGGTCATTTTATCAAAGTCATCATAGCCAAAGTGGTACATCCACTTCATGATCTGATCGGCACGAAACGGCTTTTCGCCAATTTCGGCAAAATATTCACGCATCATCTGGTGATCAAAGTTTAATAAGTTAACCTTTTTATCAGCAACAAGGGTCATGGAAATCTCTTCATTCATTTTCAGGGTGGCAAATTGTACACTTTTCAGACGAATGGTACAATTTGGGCTTTGTTATAATAATGTTACTTTTCGTTAAAGCTAAGCACAGTGACCACGATAGCCCTTAACGAAAAATAGCAGACCGATAAAAGAAAAGGACTTTACTGGCAACAGTAAAATCCTTTCTATCAGATACCCGACAGAGCGGGACTAGCAAAATGCTATTAGCGCGTACGTGGGCAGATTTCTTCGTCAGAGAAGAAGTAAGCGATTTCACGTGCTGCAGACTCTAAAGCATCTGAGCCGTGACATGCATTTTCGTCAATTGAATTTGCAAAATCGTGACGTAAAGTACCGGCTAAGGCTTCTGCAGGGTTAGTCGCACCCATGATTTCACGGTTTTTAGCAACGGCGTTCTCACCTTCAAGTACTTGAACCATCACTGGACCTGAAGTCATGAAGTCAACCAAAGCACCAAAGAATGGACGCTCTTTATGCTCAGCATAAAAACCTTCCGCTTTTTCACGGCTCAAGTGAACCATTTTAGCAGCAACGATTTTTAAACCAGCAGACTCAAAGCGATTGTAGATAGAACCAATTACGTTTTTCGCAACTGCGTCTGGTTTTACGATTGAAAAAGTACGTTCAATAGCCATTGTTAACCCTTAAATTTAATGTGTTTCAATAAAAATTTTGGCGGATTATAGAGCAAAACAAAGGCAATTACATTAATTAATTCATCTGATTTAATGTTTTGATTACATATGTAAAACAGAGGTTAATAAGGCCTTGTATATTAACAGATTAGAAACACCCTGAATGACATAAAAGTGTATTCAGGGTGGTCGTTTTCTCACCACTTAATAGGTGAAAATAGAGGCTAGATAGTTGAACGCTTATAATTGCGGTATTTAGGGGTCCAGAAAATACTTTCAATATTCTCTCTTAATTCCTCATCACTGATTTCAAGAGCCAAACCTTGGGCTTGTGCAACTTTGCCAATGGCAAAAGCAATGTCTTTACTTAAACGGCTGATTTCAGTAATGCGAGGCAATAAATCCCCTTTACCATGATTGGCTAACGGTGACGCGGCGGCAAGTGTTTCACTGGCCGCAATTAACATCTCTTCACTGATCCGCTTTATTTTTGCGGCGAGTACACCCAAACCAATACCTGGGAATATGTAAGAATTATTACATTGAGAAATAGGGTAGGTTTTACCATTATATTCAACCGGCTCAAACGGGCTGCCAGTGGCAATAATAACCTTGCCTTCAGTCCATTCTATAATGTATCTTGGGTGCGCCTCAACTTGTCTTGATGGGTTACTTAGAGGGAAAATAATCGGTAAATCACAGCCTTTTAGCATGGCTTTGATCACGCCTTCGGTAAATAAACCAGCCTGACCTGAGACCCCAATTAAGATATCAGGTTTGGCACAAAACATCACATCACGTAACGAAGCATAGTCTCCAGAGAACATCCAATCAGCTAAGTCTTGTTTCTGTTTGATCAGCTTTTGTTGAAAATCGCGTAAATCAGACATACCTTCGGTCAGCAAACCATAGCGATCAACCATAAAGATCTGCTTTCTTGCTTGTTCATCCGTTAGACCTTCTTTACACATTTGAGCAATAATTTGCTCCGCAATACCACAACCTGCAGAGCCTGCACCGGCAAACACCACTTTTTGCTCCGACAACTTAACACCTTTACTGCGACAAGCCGCCAATAAAGTGCCTACAGTAACCGATGCGGTTCCTTGGATATCGTCATTGAAACAACAAATTTCGTTGCGATATTTTTCCAATAAAGGCATCGCATTAGGTTGGGCAAAGTCTTCAAATTGAAGCAATACGTTTGGCCATAGACGTTTAACCGCATCGATAAACAAGCCAACAAACTCATCGTACTCTTCTTGGCTGATCCGTTTATGACGCGCCCCCATATACATAGGGTCGTTTAATAGTTTTTCATTATTGGTGCCAACATCCAACATAATTGGCAAGGTATGCGCAGGGCTGATACCGCCACAAGCCGTATATAAAGATAACTTACCAATTGGGATCCCCATGCCACCAATACCTTGATCGCCTAGGCCTAAAATACGCTCACCATCAGTAACGACAATGACTTTCACCTTATGCTTGGTGGCATTATGTAGGATGTCGTCTATTTGATGACGTTCGCTGTAAGAAACAAACAAACCTCGATTACTGCGATATATATCTGAAAAGCGCTCACAAGCTTCGCCAACTGTCGGGGTGTAAATAATTGGCATCATTTCTTCTAAGTGCGCTTGTACTAGGGCATGAAATAATGTCTCATTTTTATCCTGGATATTACGCAAATATATGTGCTTATTCATCGGCGTGCGAAAGCTTGAATATTGCATATAAGCACGTTCGACTTGTTCTTCGATGGTTTCAAATCGTGGAGGGATCAAACCGGTTAAGTTAAAGCTGACTCTCTCTTCTGCGCTAAACGCGCTGCCTTTGTTTAATAGAGGCGTTTCAAGTAAAGTAGGACCGGCGTAAGGGATATATAATGGGCGTGTCTTCTTGCTATTCGTCATGAAAATTTCGCTTGTTGTAATAACTGGTTTTAGCAACCGAAGTGAACAGATATTTAATCGATTTTAATGGCCGTTATTGTACTGAGTTTTTGCCTGACCTGCGAACTTCTTTTGCAAAAATCCATTGAATTAAATTAAAAAGTTCGTTGCTTAGGCGCTTATGCTTAATTCAGTGAAGTGGTCATACCAATCCCATTAAGTTTTTGCACAACACAGCGTTTAGCTGACTTCGTCAATCCAAGCCTGTTGAATTGCTTCAAGTATGCGTTCACCGCAACGGTTAGGATCATCATCAAAATCCTCAAGGGCGATAACCCATTGCATGAGTTGAGGAAAGTGCAATGTTTTGGGGTCGACTTCAGGATGTTGCTCAATTAAATCCAATGCGATATCTAAGGAATCAATCCACATAAGTCCCATCATATTCTCCTAATTGCTCTTTAGACCTATCCGTTAAGTCTTTCATAAAACCAAAACAGCGTCAATTGACGCCGTTTTGGTTGAGTCCATGCCCATTTAGCTGGCTAATGTGATAATAATGCATAACCACCAGGGACATGGTAGACCTTGGCAAACCCCATTCGTTTTAACGTTTTAGCGGCTACATCACTGCGACTACCGCTGCGGCAAATACACAAATAACGGTATGCCAGTTTGTTGGCACCATGAGACTGCACAAACTGAGTGATTTGAGATAATGGTACGTTGACCACTGGGTGATCGACTAGAAACTGTTGATGATGCGCTTCGTGTTCGTGACTTTCCCGAACATCGAAAATTTGTACATCGGGGTTTTGTTCTAAGAACGATTTTAATTCAGCTGGATTGATGTCTTGTGAAGGGTTGCTATCGATATTGATATTGCCACAAAAAGACAATACATTGGCACGGGTAAGTTTGCTATCTAATAAGGCTTTTTGCTCAACAAAACGATTTACTTCAATCTGACCGCCTAAAACTTGGGCTAACAACGGGGTATTTTGCTTTTCTAAACCTAATGTCGTGGTGAAAAGCTGTTGATAATCATGGGCTGGACAAATCAAAGTATCATCATTAATGACTTGATTTAGGCGCAGCAACGATTGAAATAAACTTGCAGAGCAACCCGATGGCAAATCACTTCGTCCAATACCACCAATTTGTAAAGTATCACCAATAAACACGTAGTTGATATCATCCGCTAACAACTTGTTGTCTTTGGCCTCCCCTAATAAGTAAGCGACGCTATCTTTTGTATGTCCAGGCAAGGCTAACTTGGCCAAAACTTTATTGCCAATCACAATTGCAGGTACTTGTTGAGAATGTTGTAATTCAACTTGCAAAGTAGCGTTTTGTTGCCAACCTAATGTATCCGTTGGTTGATTTTTAATCGCATCACCTACCAATGTTCTGAGCATTTGAGTGCAGTTATCTTCGTTTTCATGCTGATGTGTTGATAACACCGCAACCACATCATAATTCTGGCATTGCACTAAAGTTTTAAATTTATCAACAAGTTCGGCAACAGGGTCAATAAGTAAAACTTGTTTATGCTGTTTGTCTATGTAGCACCAAGTGCAGTGTTGATCATAAACCCATTGCTGTAAGCCTTCGGTTTTCGAACTCACTTTTTCAACTTTTTTCGATAATAACAAACAACTATTTCTTAAAGCCGTAACCGCTTTAGTTATTGCATCACAAGCCCGATCGATTTCCAGTTGGGTCGTTGCTGGACCAAAAGACAGGCGAATCGCGCCTTCACTTTGCCATTTCTCTTTGCCCATAGCATCTAAAACAAAGCTACCCGACACTTTTGAGCTACAGGCGGAACCAGAGCTTACTCGAATCTTGGCGGCATCAAATAAGTCCATAATATCTTTACTCGATAAACCTTTAACCGAAAAATTTAATGTGGTTGGTAATGAGTAGTCAAAGTTATGGTTAAAAACAATATCGGGAAATGCCTGCTCTAAGGTGTCTGCAAGCTGATGACGATAGTCACACAGGACTTGATGTGATTTAAAAGTATCATCAGCTGGATCGTTCAATAACCGAAAGATTGCATTTAACGAGGCTATTCCGGGTAAGTTTTCGGTACCCGAACGTAAGCCACTTTCTTGCCCCCCGCCGGCAATAAATGGCGTATAAGGGGTGTTTTTTCGCACGTAGAGCATGCCGATACCTTTGGGGGCATACAATTTATGGCCACTAAAAGGCGCGTAATCGATACTGGTTTGAGCGAGGTTAAGGCCAATTTTACCAAGGGCTTGAACGCTATCAACCATCCACAGCACATCCTTATTATGCGCTCGGATGACTTTTTCGAGTTGGTTTAAGTCTTGCCAAACTCCAGTTTCATTATTGGCCGCCATGGTACAAATCATTAGGGCATTTTTCGCCTCTTTGGCAATAAAGTCGAGATCTAAAATGCCATTTTCATCGACCGGAATAGGCAAAACTTGAGCGCCAATATTCAGCATTTCATTCCAATGTTTTAACGTTTCAGGTACCGCTTTATGTTCTGTCGCACCATACAATAACGTTGGCTTTTCAAGCTTGGTAGCCCGTGCCCTAGAAGCGTTTAAAGCAGAAATAATGGATGTTTGAATACCTTCTGTTGCACCAGAGGTAAATATAATCTCACCACTATCAGCACCAATAGCTTGTCTTGCTAAGGTACGAGTCGACTCAAGAATATACTTAGCTTTGATCCCAGTCATGTGACTAGAACTTGGATTGCCATAACACAAGTTCATCGTATGAATAGCGGCTTGGGCAGCCTGTGGCAGTACCGGTGTTGTCGCGTTACTGTCGAGATAAATTTCATCTTGCTGTGGTTGAATATCGATAAGGTTTAACATGGCTTAATCTAATCATGAGTAAAACTGAAGTGCCGTTATACTAACCAATTATATCTTGTAACGCTAGGTTATAAGGAGAGCTTTTTTGACATCAATTAAACCTTTACCTCATGAGTTTGTAACCAACCGATTACACACGAACAAAAAGACAGCACGGCTAAGAGGAAGCCTTAATGACTCGTTTTTCAGAAAAAAACTGTTTTTTGCATATACTTTAACCAACCATAGACTCAAGATTTCAGGAAATTCATCATGCATTATAAAATTGTCTTACTGCCCTTGTTTAGCGCACTTATCTGTATACCAACAAGTGCTCGTGAGATTTATAAAGATGATAAAACCACGGTTGACTTAAGAGGTTACCTAACCATAAGTTATGTTGGCAGTGAGGATACCGATGAATTTACCGACAGCGGCTCTCGAGTTGGGTTTTCTGTTATGAGAAAAATACAGCAAGGTTGGGAAGTGGGGATTACCGCCGAATGGGCGACTAATTTCGAGCAAAATGAAAATATCACTTTTAATCAAGGTGGTGATAATAATGGCCCATCGGGTAGTGCCGATGATAACTTTGCTTCACGTCATGGCTTTGTCACGCTACAGCATGACGACTGGGGGACTTTTACCCTTGGTAAACAATGGGGGGTATTTTACGATGTAACATGGGGAACCGATGTCCTCAACTTCTTTGGTGGTAATGCGGCCGGCTCTTTTAATGCCAATACAGATGGTGGTATATCGGGTACAGGAAGAGCAGAACAAGCGATGATTTGGCGTAAAAGTTATGGTGATTTTGATTTTGGTTTACAATTTCAGGCTCAAGATGAACCTGTTATTTTAACTTCCGCGGATGAAACCCTTAACGGATTAAAAGTGGCGACCGTCGGTAATGGCTTTGGCTTGTCAACAACCTATAATGTTGGCGATTTTAGCTTTTCGGCCGGTTATAACGAAACCGAAATTGACCTTGAAGACTTATTCGAACCAACGCTCGGCCAAGACACCGAAGATTCGATCACCGGTTTAGCAATCCGCTATGGTGAATATCGAGGCCAAGGATTTTACGGATCCCTTGTTTGGTCGAGCAGTGAAAACCATGAAACCGACAATGAGGGTAATTTTTTTCACGCTAACGGTACTGAGTTTGTCTTATGGTACACGCATGAGCTTTATAGCTTTTATGGTGGTTTAAATCACTTAGACCCAAAAAGAAAGTCAAATGATTACCAGCTTTATTATCAATTTTTAGGCGCTGAATATCACTTTATCGATGACATTGGTCATTTATTTGTTGAGGTTAAGTTTAACGATACAACCCTAAGAGATAATTCGAAAGTTGATGGCACAGATATTGTTTTGGGGGTTAGGATAGACTTGTAGTCAAGATATAAGTCGGGCAACTCATATAACGTTTCGCCCTAAAATTAGTCCGCTTATTGTATTTCATTATAAGCGCCATTACTCTAGAATGATTGGTTTAGTCAACCTTGGTGATATCGGTGTATTATGCGCGGCGTATTTTTGGATAAAAGCACAATCGATTCAAGCATTAGCTTACGTCCATTAGAGCAGGTGTTAAGCAATCTAAGCTATTTTTCACAAACCAGTAAGGAAAAGCTGGTATCTCGCGCTCGGTTTTCAGATGTGATCATCACCAATAAGGTAGAATTAGACCGGGCGACCTTACTTGCTTTACCAAAACTTAAACTGATATGCATAACTGCCACCGGTACCAATAATGTCGACTTGCAAGCGGCCAAAGAATTGGGTATTTCGGTGTATAATGTAAACCATTATTCAACCCGCAGTGTGAGCCAATATGTATTTGCGATGTTGTTGGAAATCATGCAAAAAACCAGTCGCTACATCCAAGATAGTCGTGATGGTTTATGGCAAAACAGTCCCATTTTTTGTCATTTTTCGGATCCTATTGAAGAGATCGCAGAAAAAAAGTTGGCCATTATCGGTTATGGCACCCTAGGTAAAGCGGTAACCAAGATTGCCCAAGCATTTGGTATGCAGGTATTGATTGCAGAGCGCCAAGGTAGCACCACAATTAGAGAGTCAAGGGTAAGCTTTGAACAAGCGATATCTCAAGCCGATGTGATTAGTGTGCATTGCCCATTAACCGCTGAAAACCATCATATGTTCAATCAACACACGTTTTCGATGATGAAACGTGGCGCCGTATTTATCAACACTGCTCGCGGTGGCTTGGTTAATTCTGAAGATTTATATATTGCTTTAAAATCTAAACACTTAAAGGCAGCTGCGTTAGATGTTTTAGAAACCGAACCGCCTGAACTGGACAATATTTTACTCAACGCCAAGTTGAAAAATTTATATGTCACTGCGCATATTGCTTGGGCCAGCCAACAATCACAGCAACGCCTTATCCAAGCAGTCGCCGAAAACATCGTCGGCTTTAACAACCAAAGCTTGATCAACAAAGTCGTGTAAAATGGTGCATATGCTTAAGCAATTTGCGACATTGACAATACGCGTTCACCGATTTTATTTAACACGTTCACCTTGCCTTCACAGACCGCCACAATCGAGGCTTTCTTTTTAAATTCATCAGGAATAATAACTCGACCATGTTGAGAAACGGGTAAATCCATAACCTGATGTTTTAGTTCTAATGAGTCGACATCATAATAAATGATGGTCACGCATTTTAATTCAGAATCTTGCATAAGTTTTAGCACCTTTTTGACTTTATTATTATCTTGGCTTTCACGAGCTTTGGTCTTAACGCTTTAAAATGGGTCAAACTTTAACCAATGGTTGATAACCAATCAACAAGTTTATCAAGAGTTTTTTCAATAAGTTAAAAGAATTTGTCTTTGATCAAACCATAGTGAAAATAGCCCCATTGACCTACTCGTCTTAACGCCGGTAATGGAAATTTAGGCAAGTTTTTTTGATAAAGCGGTATATTAGGTAACGCTTTTCCTGCAATTTTATCGGCTAAACGCTTACCAGC
The DNA here is from genome assembly GCF_041410465.1 of Thalassotalea sp. 273M-4. Taxonomy (NCBI): domain Bacteria; kingdom Pseudomonadati; phylum Pseudomonadota; class Gammaproteobacteria; order Alteromonadales; family Colwelliaceae; genus Thalassotalea; species Thalassotalea aquiviva. Next base: position 395,658 of record NZ_CP166961.1, on the reverse strand, counting down.
TTGGACAGAAAACGACACTCCGTTACCGCAGTATCCCATAGCATAAACTACATTGGAATTATTTTCCGCGCTATTAATATGAGGTATATCGTCCAAAGACATGCAAATCCAACCAGACCAAGCGTGTTGATAGGTTAAATTTGCCAACGCCGGAAAACTTTGCTTCAACACCTTTAATAATCTGTTGGCATAATAAGGATCTTCGGCTGACTTTCCGGTTATGGCACCGCGACCACCAAATAAAATACGATTATCTGGCAATTTACGGTAGTAGTATTTTAACGCTCGAGTGTCCATCACCACATTCGAGGTTAAGAAGTTACATTGTTGGATTTGTTCTTCACTTAATGGCTCGGTAACAATAATTTGCGATAATACGGGCAATGTTCTATTGGCCACACTTAAGTGCAATCCTTTTGGGGTATAGCCATTGGTTGCCAATACAACTTTGCTGGCTTTAACTCTGGCTTTTGGGGTGACCAAAACCTGCTTGTTGTCGGACTCAGTCCAATGCAACACAGGAGTTCCTGGGTGAATACGAACCCCTTCAGCTCTTGCAAGACGCTGATAGCCCCAAGCCAGTTTTAGTGGGTTAATGCCAATACCGTCGTGAAACCGAATCGCACCATAGGCATTTTGATCGGCCATAAATTGCTGATGGATATCTTCTCTAGATAAAATATCAACCTGATAGTTAAAGCGTTTTCGCAACAATTTAGCTTGTTCAACGAGATCTGGAAACATCGAAGCTTTATGAGCAACACGAATATAACCAGGCGTTTGTGGATCGCAATCAATCCCTTCATCGATCAAACTTTTAACCGTTTCAACCCCGTCACAAACCTCTTGATAAATCCCTCGCATGACTTCTTCGCCCCACTCTTTGGCCATATCTGACCATGGTTTACGTCCAGTCGATTTCAAGATAAAGCCAGCATTGCGACCGCTACACCCCCATGCTGTTTGGTTTGCCTCTAAAACGATAGCTTTAATGCCATATGCTCGTGCTAAGTGTAAGGCACATGATAAACCAGTATAGCCAGCGCCAATAATCACGACATCGGCATCAATATCTTGAGTTAATTGACCATCATCTAAAGGGGCTTCTCCCGAATGTTCACTCCAGTAGCTGTTGGGGTATGGGTTGTTTTCACCTGGATGGCGATCATGAAGAGGATCGTACATGCTTTATTTTCATTATTTTCTGCTTTCAATATGGCTTAATCATGGCAAAATAGACGACAAAATCCCAGTCAAAAATAAGAATCTATGTTGAAAAAAGATAATATTTCCTATCATCCAATGACCCAAAATCACTTTGATGCCATTATTGCACTTGGTAATCAGGTTCATGGTGACGGTTATTTAAATCACACTAATATCAAGGACTGGTACCAGAAAGGGATCAAAAATCAGATTAATGCGAACTATGTTGCCTTAGATGGTGACCAGTTAATTGCCTTTAGGATTTCTTTTGCCCCTGAAAATTGGGCCGTCGATAAATGGTACAGCCCAGAGCTCTGGCACACAGCTATCGCTGACACCGCATATTTTAAATGCAATACGGTGGCGGCAAACTACCGCGGCCTTGGTATTGGTTCTGAGTTACTTCGCCTTTCCATTGCGAGTTTAAAACAGCAAGGTGCGAAATCTGGGGTAAGCCATCTATGGCGCCAAAGTCCAGGCAATAGTGCCGTAGGCTACTTTAGTAAATGCGGTGGGGTGTTGGTAAAGGATCATCCCGATAAATGGCATCAAGACAGCAAAGAAGGTTATGAATGCACCTTATGTGGAAATGACTGCCACTGCGTAGCAGCCGAAATGATCATCTATTTTGAGCAATAAAAATCTACAATAATGGCAATTGCCCTGGCGGTAATTGCCAATCAATTGGTTGCTGATTTTGCTTAACAAGTGCTTCATTGGCTAAAGAGAAATGCTGGCAACCAAAAAAACCGCGATAAGCAGACAAAGGTGACGGATGCACCGAATTTAATATGGTGTGTTTATTGGCATCAATATGCCGCCCTTTCTTTTGTGCATGCGATCCCCAAAGCATAAAGACCACCCCTTGTTTGAGCGTATTTAGTCGTTCGATCACTTTATCGGTATAGGTTTCCCAGCCTAATTTTGCATGCGAATGTGCTTTACCCTGCTCAACGGTGAGGACGGTATTTAACAATAAAACCCCTTGCTCTGCCCAATAACTTAGGTTGCCATGCTCTGGTATCGTAAATTCCGCATACTCGTTAGCTAACTCTTTGTATATGTTAACCAAAGAAGGAGGGGGTTTAACCCCTTCTTTGACCGAAAAAGCCAAACCATGAGCCTGCCCTGCACCATGATATGGATCTTGACCAAGGATCACGATTTTAACCTCATCAAATGGGGTTAATTCAAACGCCCTAAACACCTCTTCCGATGGTGGATAAACAGCAACTCCTTGCGCTCTTTGTGCCTTGATGTGCGCTTGCATTGCGATAAAGTAATTTTGTTGTTGTTCAGCGTCTAATAACTGTTGCCAGTTCATCGATGTTTCCTAGGTTAGGCCAGCAAATATGCCCTTAATGTTGAAAACTCAGTGCCTATATCTTGTGACAAGGAGCGCTCTGCAGCACAATCTGCGAGCTCTTTGGGTAGCCCTAACGGACAACCAAGGATACTTTCAACGGTTTCTTTAAACTTAGCCGGGTGGGCGGTACCTAAGAATATACCAAATTCTTCTGGCTCAAGGCTATATTGCAATGCTTTATATGCCACACAGGCATGTGGCTCACTGATGTAGCCTTTGCCATTGAGCCTGTGCATCGCAATTTGCGTTTGCTCTTCATCGATCATGCCCGCAACCAAGCAGTCGGCAGGGACTAGACCTGAACGCAATAAATGCTCTACCCGAGGCCAGTTATTGGGTTTAGACACATCCATCGCGTTAGAAATGGTAGCGATGGTCTCTTTCGGCTGCCACTGGCCGGTGGTTAGATACCTTGGCACGGTATCGTTTAAATTGGTAGCGGCGATAAAGCGCTTTATTGGTAGCCCCATCGCTTTTGCCAATAAACCCGCAGTCAAGTTACCAAAATTACCACTGGGTACGGAAAATACCAGATTATCTAAATGGCCACGTTGGCGATAGACTTGAGCAACTGCCTCAAAGTAGTAACAGATTTGTGCTAACAAACGCGAAATATTAATCGAGTTGGCGGAATTTAAACCGATGGCTTGCGCTAACTCGGTATCGTCAAAACTTGCTTTTACTAACGATTGACAGTCATCAAAAGTTCCATCAACGGCCAGAGTGTCAATATTACCACCCAAAGTGGTAAACATTTTTTCTTGCAACAAACTGATTTTGCCTTTGGGGTACAAAATCACCACCCGAATATTTTCAAGACCATGAAAAGCATGAGCAACCGCAGCCCCAGTATCACCCGATGTAGCGGTTAAAATCGTGATAGGTTGTTGCTTTGATTGGGTAAATTTTTGCAAACACTGAGCCATAAAACGAGCACCAAAGTCTTTAAATGCTAAGGTGGGTCCATGGAACAACTCCAACACCGCATTTTGGCTGTCAATGGGCTGAATAAGCGCCGAAAAATTAAAAGCTTTGGTAATGATGTCGCTAAAATCGGCTTTACTGATATCTTCTTCAACAAACGGATACAATAAACGGGCACTGCGCTCAACCATAGGTAAAGCCAGTAATTGGTCGATTTCATCTGAAAAATCTGGGATGTGTTGTGGAAAAAATAAGCCTTGATTTTTCCCCAAGCCTTGGCGCACAGCTTGAGCATATGAGACTTCTTGTTCAGGGTGTTTTAAATTAAAAAACTTCATTATGTTTATTCCTCAATAACTCTGGCACCTTGCATATCTATTTGACAGGTGTGTAAAAATCCTTGTTCTGATTGTAAGTATTCCGCTTCTAAGTACTGACAGAGGGTTTGTGCAATACTAAGGTCGTCACAAACAGCAAACAACGTTGGTCCTGATCCTGAAATCCCTGCCGCTTTGGCTCCATGTTGGAGTAAATAGTGTTTAGTTTGACTGAACTTAGGCAATAATGTTGCCCGATACGGCTCAGCGACCACGTCTTCAATATAAGATAATGCTTGGGCATTATTTCCACGATGACAAGCATCAATAAAACTGGCCAGTGATTGACCGAACTTTATAAGATCAGAGCGACTATAGTGGCTTGGTAACACATCGCGGGCTTCTTTCGTCGACATTTTTATACCAGGATATGCCATTAGCCAGTAGGTATTTTTTAGTGGGGGGATCGATTGTGAAATAATGTCCTTATCACTGACCATCATTTGCATGCCCCCCAAATAACATGGGGCAACATTATCATAATGTAAACTACCGCTAATTTTAGCTTCCATTTGCCCCATCAAGTGCAATAGTTGGGGTTTAGTAAAAACCTTCTGATAATATTCATTTAAGGCCACTAACGCCGCCACCACGGAACAAGCACTCGAACCTAAACCACTACCAACGGGCATTTTTTTGTCTAATTCTAAACTCACAGCTTCAACTGTTTTACCCGCTAAGACCAGCTTTTGGTTAAAACTGAGCATACATTGCCAGACAATGTTTTGCTCTGAATTTTGTGGCAATTTGTCAGCAAACTCGCCTCGCACTGACAGTTCATTCTGCCCCGTATGTGATTTCTTAATGCTCACCACATCCCCTAACAATTCGCCTGAAATGGGTTGAACGGCCATACCAAGGACGTCAAAACCAACACTGACATTACCGATTGAGGCTGGAGCAAAAACTTTTAAGGTCATTATAACTCCTGCTTCCACGCTTGAGTTCTTAGTAAGTCACCAAAGACGCCGGCGGCGGTAACTTCAGCGCCCGCGCCATAACCGCGTAATACTAGGGGAATAGGTTGATAATATTGACTTTGTATGGCTAAAGCATTTTCACCATCTTTAATGCCATATAAAGGGTGAGAAGCGTCAACCGCTTCAATGGATACCCGACACTCTCCTTGGCAAATAGAACCTACGTAACGCAGCACTTTCCCATCTTTTGCAGCATTTTCGACCCTTTCTTTAAACTCTTGATCGAGCTGTTTGAGGTTATGTAAAAAATCATCGACACTGCCACTGGCATCAAAATCTTGCGGTAATACCGATTCAACTTTGATATTTTGCAACTCCAAAACCATGCCAGCTTCTCTGGCCATGATAAGAAGTTTACGCGCAACGTCCATCCCACTTAAATCATCGCGCGGGTCGGGTTCGGTAAAACCATGGCTTTTAGCGATGTTCGTGGCTTCAGATAAGCTAATGCCTTCATCAAGTTTGCCAAAAATATACGATAAAGAGCCAGATAAAACACCTTCAAATTGATTCAGGCTATCACCGGCCTTAAATAAATTTTGCATGGTATCAATAACCGGTAAACCCGCACCCACGTTAGTTTCATATAAGAATAACCGGTTGGTGGAACGGGCCGCTTCGCGAAGCTTCAAATAATAGGCCCACGAGTCGGTATTGGCTTTTTTATTGGGGGTAACGACATGAAAGCCCTCGGCTAAAAAGTCGGCATAAGTCATAGCCAACTCTTCACTGGAAGTACAATCAACGAGCACCGGATTGATTAAATGCTGGCTGCGTACAAAAGCTTTAATGTTTTCTAAACTCACCGCTTTAAGGTCACTTTTTAGCGCCTCTTGCCAATGCTGTAAATCAATTCCATTGGGTTCAAAAGCCATTCCTTTACTGTTGGCGATACCATACAGTTTTAATTCAATGCCTTGTTGGTTTAAATACTGTTGCTGACGGCCAATTTGAGCAATCAACTCACTACCGACCACGCCACAACCAACCAAAAAGGCATCAATGGTTTGACGATGAGAAAAGAAGTTTTGATGGCATACTTTTAACGCATCGGTACATTTTCGTTGTTCTATAACCACCGAAATACTGCGCTCAGAAGAATCTTGAGCAATGGCCACCACATTCACTCGGGCCTGAGCTAATGAGCTAAAGAGTTTACCCGCAACCCCTCGTTGTTGGTGCATACCATCACCAACGAGTGACACGATAGATAAATGTGATTGTAATTCAATAGGTTCGAGTAGCTGGTTTAATAACTCCAGCTCAAACTCAGCTTGCAAACTTTGTTGAGCCCGATACGCTTCACTGGAGTAGACACAAAAACTGATACAATATTCTGATGAAGATTGTGAAATCATCACCAAAGAAATGTTTTCACGGCTCATACAAGCAAAGACTCGACTTGCCATCCCAACCATGCCTTTCATGCCTGGCCCTGATACATTAATCATGGTTAATTCATCAAGGTTAGAAATCGCTTTAACTTGTTTTAACCCCTTATCTTCATTGGAAATTAAAGTACCTTTAGCGTCGGGGTTGGTGGTGTTTTTAATTAAACAGGGGATATGATGTTGGGCAATAGGTCCAATGGTCTTAGGATGCAACACTTTGGCGCCAAAATACGATAGCTCCATCGCTTCTTGGTATGACAAGTGATCCAACAGCTTGGCGTCTTTAATTAACCTAGGATCGGCGTTAAACACGCCATCGACATCGGTCCAAATTTCACAGCACTCAGCATTGGCACAAACTGACAATACCGCCGCCGAATAATCAGAACCATTTCGTCCTAATGTTGTAAGTTGGCCTGATGGCGCAGAGCCAATAAAGCCAGGCATCAAACAAATGCGTTCATTTTGACTATATTTTTCAACGTACAATTGACGACATAAAACCAAATCGGCAACCGCATTTAACGAGGATTCATTGGTTTTTAAAAAGGCTTCGGGTTCAAGCAGAGTTAACTGTTGCTGTTCTCGTTGCAGTAGCGACTCCAAAATAGCCACGCTTAAACGTTCGCCTAGACTGATCACACAAGCACGAATATGGTTTGGGCAATGGTTTAACATAGCCGCGCCCGTTAACCAGCGGCTTAATTGATGCTCCCATCTTGCAAGTGCTTGTTCTGCATGTTGTCGATTAAAGTAACGTTGAGATGATGACAGACCGTCAAATATATTGGTTATAGCGTGAACAAGATGAGCAATGCCCTGCTCTAGCTCTGCGCCTTCTAATAGATTTTCCGTTAACGCCACCAAATGATTAGTGATCCCCTGCGGAGCCGAAACGACCACCGCAATTGGCGATTGCTGGCTTTTATTTTCAATGATTTCGGCAACCGTTAAAAACCTGTCTGCATTTGCAAGTGATGAACCACCAAATTTCAATACTCTCATTTCGCTACCCTTCCTCTGTGATCCTACTTTTTCAATCCCTTAAACTACAAAGCCCGTGAGCTTTGCAGGTCACGGGCTTTTTATTGTTTAGATTCAATGCATTAGCCAATAACCGCCATTTCCAGAGAAATGCTGGTAATACGTGTTATGGTGGTGCGCATTAAAATAGTCATATAACTTACTCTGCCCTAGGGCAATGTTTATGTCAATAATTTATAAACAATAATTAACATTTTATTAGCTTTTTAAGGGTGTGCAAAATAGGCTACCAAACCAAATCACCTTGATGTTTTTTCAACCAATCTTTTGCTGGTTTTATCGGTTGGTAAAACGTCTCGACTAATTGCCAAAAGGCGCTGGAATGATTCAAATGTTTTAGATGGCATAGTTCATGGATAATGACGTAGTGGATAACCTCCATTGGTGCCATCACGAGAAGCCAGTTTAACTTGACGCGTTGGTGATTATCACAACTGCCCCACCGACTTTTATAAAGTCGAATGGTTAAACTGCTTGGATTTAACTTGGTTAAAGCCTGCATTTTTAAGGTTTGTTCCGACAAAATGGTTTTGGCCTGTTGAATGTACCATTGCTCCAACAAAGCCTTAATGTGGATTGCTCTTTTTGGGTGATGAAAAAACGTATTGGAGAGTTCAACCACTAGGGTTGTCGGCCTTTGTTGAACGCGATTATTTATCCCTTGTTGTATATCCAAGGTTAATGGCTGACCAAGATAAAAAAACACATCGCCTTGGGTAAATTGACGGGTTTTACTGGTGGCAAGCAACGTATTTTGTTGGGCTATTTTTTGTTTGATCCAATCTTGCTTTTGGCGCACAAGCTGCTGGATTTCAGACTCTGCAACATAGCTTGGCGCCAACACCCGAAGTTTTGCCTGTTTGACTTGCAAACTAATGGTTCGACGACGGTTGCTTCGAACCAGTGTATAATCTAACACCGATTTTATATCTTAACTTGCCGTTTTTAGAGGTTTTACGTCGCTTACTTCGGCGTCTTTGTTGCTAGCTTTAGGTTGCGACTTTGTCTTAGCCACGGCCTTTTTCGTTTCTTTAGGCTTTTTCGCCTGTAATGCAACAAGCACATCTTCACGGTGTTTCGCCAAGTAGATACTGATGTCTTCTAACTGAGTTTCATTTAATTCCAATGCTGATTGTTCGAACAATTCGGACAAACTGTCTGCCATGTCGAGCATCTTGTCGTACTCGTCTGCACTTTTCTTGTCCATAAATGTTTCAACCTCCACTCCATTACGAATTACTACAAACCGACTTTCTACTGCCATGCTGTTTCCTTTTCTTGTCAATAACCGGCCGATACTGGCTCTTTAGATTACGTTGTTCTGTTCTCCATTATTAGGTTGTTGTATCTTATTGCAACACCAACCCCTTTTACATGGATATACATCCAGTATATTAGCGCTATCTCACCCTTATTAGCAATCATATTTTAAATTTAAGCAAAATTTCATCGTATATTTTCTACCGTTTATCGACATTTATCGCAATAAAATTGGCGCATTGCCGACGCCATGTAAACAAATATGTCAGGGCTTTTGCAATTTTTTGCTAGTTATTTCGCTTAGCACATGAATTTATTATAAAAATCTTTTTTATTAGGGTGATGAAATTGTCATGCCCTGTTACACCCTGACGAGTTTGATTTACATTTTTTTGTTCAAATTAAGCCAAAATTATAACTGTATCGTCAGTCATTCGAAGGAGTTGAACATGAAAACCTTAAATATTGTTACTCGATTATCAGTCGTATCTGCCCTTGTCTTTTCGCTTAGCATTCAGGCTCAAGGCTCTCTTAACCCACAAATCGAAAGTGCGTTAATTGAAGTGTGCAAGTCGGTACAAAAAGATAACGTCTGGCATTTGCGTAAAACCATAAAGAGTCACCGCCTCAATGAGGGAAAAGTGGCAAACGCTGTGGTATGTAATGGTGAGAATATTATTCAATTTGCCGAATCAGCAGAGGCTTATAAAACGGCTCAACATTTAAATAAGCGTTTAGGCGGCAGCGAAATTGTTGATCTCGCCCAGGTCGTTCGAGTTGATTTTTAACTCAGATTGCCTAGCCATTTGAGCCGTCGGCGTGACCGTAATAATAAGCATGGAGTGCACGCCATGCTCTTTTTGAACTGATCTAGTGTCGACAGCTTATTGCTTAAATTTAACTGAATTTTCGCAACACAAAAAGTGGCATGAGTTTGAGGAGGTAGCGCATTATCGCCCATGGCCATGTCGGGACGAAAGCTATGTTTACCTCCTTTTCAATAGCGTTTACGATGGCGTCACACCCTCTCTCAACATCGACAATAAAAGGGGGGTTCTTATCGGCGTCGGTGATTTCAGTACGGATATAACCCGGATGTATCGTTGATATTTTTATTGGCGTGTCTAAAACATCAATGCGAATACCTTCCATAAGGGATGCTAGTGCGGCTTTGGTGGCAGCATATACATTCATTGAACGACGAAATCCTCGTTGTGAACTCACCGAAGATATGGCTACTAGATGGCCTGCATTTTGAAAGCGAAAGATTTCCATGGCAGCTTCGCACTGAGCCAGTGCCGCGATAAAATTGGTATTGGCCGTGCGCTTATTGGCTTCAAAATAACCGGTACCAATAGATGCGCCTTGGCCGATGCCGGCATTAACAATGACCCGGTCTATGTGGCCAAATGTTTCTCGTGCTTGTTTAAATACCTTAAATACCTGCTCATGATCATTAACATCTAACTTATAAATTGCGACTTTTACATGAGGCCACTGCAAAAATATTTGCTCCTTCAACGCCTCTAAATTATCTTCTCGGCGAGCACACAAAATCAAATCACGCCCAAGGGCAGCAAATTTTAATGCCATGGTATAACCTAAACCAGAGCTGGCACCGGTTATTAAGATATTTTTGCGCAACATAACAATTTCCCTTCTATTTTTTACATTTAAAATACCTTTATTCAGTGCGAAAGAAAAGAAACGACAGTAAAAGACCTTCCGCTCTCGCTAATTGATTGATTTAATTTAGCTTATAAAAACCGCCATTTATTACATCTTAATTACATCTGAATAGTCGCCGAAAGCTAAGAGCGCTCTGGCCTGACGGATTTCTGTGCAAATGATTCGTTTTTATATTTTTTTGTTTGACCTAAAGGAAAATTCTTCCTATCTTTCGAAATAAGTCAGGACTTATCGAGAGTCCTGACTTATGGCATTTTTGTTTATTTAGGAGTTGTCATGTCGAGAAGTAAAATTGTTGATGATCTCGAAATGGGTATTGATGATGCAGATTATCAAGACGATAGCTCTGCCAATTTAGATAAAGAAGTTGGTAATCAAGAGCACGCTAAAACTCGTCAGCGTATTGATGAATTGCTTGAGCGTAAACGTCTGAAAGAATTGCTTGATGAAGATGAGTGGGATCTTTAAGACGTCCATTTCATAATCCCCTGTTCGTTCAATAAACCTTTGTTTGAAATCCTTAATCTATGTCTTAAGCTAAAAGCTACAGACAGATTTTATTAAGGATTTCTAATGTTTAAACAAGCCTTTTTAGGATGGCTAATTGGGCTGATTTTTATGTCGCCTGCGGCCGCTGAAAATTGGTCCGAAAAAATACAAGCCATAGAATCAGAGGTGATTCAATGGCGCCGTCACTTCCATCAATATCCTGAATTATCGAATCGAGAATTTAATACCGCTAAGACCATCGCACAAGAACTCAGAAAAATGGGCCTTGAGGTTAAAACGGGTATCGCGCACACTGGGGTGGTCGCCATTGTTGATTCAGAAAAACCCGGCCCTGTGGTTGCCTTAAGAGCCGATATTGACGGCCTCCCCATTAGCGAAACAGCCAACTTGCCTTTTGCTTCAAAGCAAGTGAGCGAATTTAATGGTCAACAAGTTGGGGTAATGCATGCTTGTGGTCATGATGCACACATTGCCATGTTACTTGGTGCCGCCAAAATTTTATCTCAAAATAAGCAAGCTCTTACTGGTAAAGTAAAATTCATCTTCCAACCCGCTGAAGAAGGTGCGCCAGCAGAAGAAGAGGGTGGCGCTGAACTTATGGTTAAACAAGGGGTATTGAAAAACCCTGATGTTGACGTGATTTTTGGTTTGCATATCTGGTCAAATTTAGAGGCTGGCAAAATCAGCTATCGAGAAGGTGGTACTTTAGCCGCTGTCGATACTTTTAAGCTGGTGGTAAAAGGCAAGCAGGCACACGGCGCATATCCATGGAAAAGTGTTGATCCGATTGTCACTTCCGCTCAAATCATTCTTGCTTTACAAACCATCGTTTCTCGTGAATTAACGTTAATTGAAGACGCTGCAGTGGTGACGGTTGGCAGCATTCATGGTGGTGTACGAAGTAATATTATTCCAAGTGAGGTCGAAATTATTGGCACCCTGCGCTCATTAAACCCAAAGATGCGTGAGCAAATTAGGGAAGCGGTTCATCGCAAAGCAACCAATATCGCTGCCAGTATGAATGCCCAAGTGGATGTACTCCTCCCTTTTGGTGCCAATTACCCAGTAACCTACAACGACCCAAAGCTAATGCACTCTATGCTTCCTGCTTTAACTAACAGTTTGGGAGATGACAACGTGTTACCCGCCAAAGCCCAAACCGGCGCCGAAGATTTTTCGTTTTATCAGCAACAAGTTCCAGGTTTATTTCTTGGTGTTGGCGGTATGCCTAAAGGCCAATCGAGCTTAAAAGCACCAGCCCATCACACCCCAGAATTTTTTATTGATGAAAGCGGCTTAACCACCGGGGTTAAAACATTGGTCACCTTAACAACGGCCTATATGGCGAACCATTAACATGTTATGGCATTAAAAAAGGGATCTGACGATCCCTTTGTTATTAGACGTTACAAACTCTCTTAGAAGCTATAACTTGCTTTTACGTAGTAGATAGCACCATTGTAGTCAAATGGACCACTTTCATAGTACTTACCACCAAGAGTTGCATAAGCGCCGGCGCTGCCATCACTTAATGTTTTCTTCAACTCTTCGGCTTCTTGATCAAAGATATTATTACCACCTACTGATAACACTAAGTTATCGGTTGCATAGTAAGTTACCTCGGCATCGAAGGTCAAGGCTGCACTTGCCATTTCAGAACCCCATTCAGAAGTATCATCGGCATGAGTTGCATAGTATGAACCAAAGTAGTTGGTACGAATAAAGGCCGAAACTGAATCCCAGTTTTGGGCAATCGTAAACGTGGCTCGATGATCTGGCATACCTTGCTCAAGTCGACGAACCTTACCATCGTTGGTGGTGTCAGGATTGCGTTTATCAACCTCCGTTTCATTCCAGTTATACGCTAAGCTAAGAGCCGTATCACCATCAAGCAATGACATATTGTAGTTCGCAACAAGATCCACACCTTGGGTTGTGGTATCAAAGTCATTGTTGTAGAAGGTAACCGCTGAAATAAGTTCAGGGTTGCTGACGCCACGAGCTTCAAGTGCGTCATAATCTTCAGGGTTTACTGAAATTTGACTTGATTGAGCAATACGATCCTCTACCGCAATATTGTAGTAATCGACGGTAACAAATAATTCACCTTGTTGGAACACCATACCACCAGCAAAGCTTGTTGACTCTTCTGGCTCCAACTCTTTACCACCATAAAATGATGACAATGGATTCGTTGGTGGTGCAATAAAGGTCTGTATTAAATTACCATTAACAATAGATGTTTGGGTATTTACGACATTTGCTTGACCTACCGTTGGCGCTCTAAAGCCTGTGCTATGTGAACCACGAACAGATAACGATTGAGTGAGTTTATATTGTCCAGTAATTTTATAATCTGAAGTACTACCAAAGGTGTCATAATCTTCCCAACGCAAGGCTGCACCAACCATCAGTTTTTCCGTTAACATAGTCTCAACATCAGCATAGGTTGCCCAGTTGCGACGATCATTACGGCCTTGAGATTCAGGACCAAAACCTTTAAAACCATGAGAGCCAATATTAAAGCCTTGATCAGCATAAGGTCCGGCTTGCCATGAGGTTTCTTCACCTGAAACAATTTCAAAACTTTCTTCTCGCCATTCTAGACCGGTCGCAAAATGCAAGTCGTCAGCCAAGCCAACATCAAATGATCTAACTAAATCAAAGTTAAAGTTTTTCTCTAATTGAATATACTTACCGGTTTCAAATTCGGTTGGAGTATCTAACCCTAATGAAGGGTTTAACGTATTTTTTAGATTAAAGCTTGACTCACTGCGGCCAACGGAAGCACTTAAATCAAAATACCAACCTTCTAATAGACCTGTTGTGATATCACCTTTAACGCCACCGGTTATCGAGGTATCCGTAATGTTGCCACCAAACGCTGGAGTATAACCACCTTGGAAGATTTGGTTCATTGAAAAACAATTTGCATCTGCCACCATAGCTTGGTATTCAGCGGTATCTAACACATTTGGCACATCGGCAGGCACATTCGATGACGCTAATGGTGTTTCTGCGGTTGCATTAGACCATGAACAGGTCGGCATGCCCGTCGTCGCTAAACCAACATCACCGACTAATAAGGTATCACCACCATCAATCGAGTAGACATTGCCACGGTTGTGTGGATTACGATAGTAAAAACCACCGGTTACATCACGCTCTGAGTAGTTACCAAACGCGTAAGCTTGGGTATGCTCATCAAGGTCGAGACCAACATTGGCAAACAAGCTAACGTCATCTTTAATTTCAGGGTTACCCCAAATTTGCGCTGGGTTTTCGATATCAGGATTTCCAGCTGCCGCTAAGCCAGCAGCGTCTGGACGTTGCAAGCTTCGACTTGTCGGATCAGCATTTTTTAGCTGAAAACTTAAATTTGCAAAACCATTTTCAGTAAACGGTAAGCCGACATTACCATCAACAATGGTTGTACCACCGTCACCTTCTGCAAACTCACTGTATTTAACCGACATCGAGCCGCCTTCGCGGTCATCTTTTAAAACAAAGTTCATCACCCCAGCAATGGCATCTGAACCATACTGTGCTGAAGCTCCATCACGTAAAACCTCCACTTGCTTTAAGGCCACACTCGGGATCACCGAAATATCAGAGCCTTGTGCACCGTCATTGACTCCACCACCTTGGAACGCAATAACAGAAGCGCGATGACGACGTTTGCCATTTAATAGAATTAATGTTGAATCAGAAGGCAAACCACGAAGGTTAACCGGGCGAATAAGTGTTGCAGCATCACTGATCGGCTGTGCTCGAACATTAAATGATGGGATCGCACTAACAAGCATATCTAACATGTCGGACGTACCGGACTTAGATAACTCATCAGAACCAATCACATCAACAGGAACAGGTGAGTCAGCAACCGAGCGAGGAGCGGCTCGTGAACCAACAACAACAATTTGTTCCATATCTTCAGCGAGAGTTTCTTTAACTTCTTCTGCAAATACGGATTGACTGCTTATCGCGATACTGATCGCAAGCGCAAGTGTTCTCAATGGAAAAGTGTGAGACATAGGATTCTCCCTTAATATAAATATATCCTGATTTCGTATTATTAATTTTTGCCGTCACATTATTATTATTGTTAGATGACTCATCCTTTATACGTTAGAAACATTTTATTTACAACATGTTAACCTTTACTTATCGGTATTCTTATCGATATATGGTTGCTTGTGCTTGGATTATCGCGATATCATTGCTCTGCTTTTTTAGCCGTAATATCCACCCAATCCTAAGAGATGAACACATCGGTACTGGTCTATTCATGCAAGAATTCTATTCCTACTTTTTATTATTTTTAGAGCAAAAAATAATTGTTTCAATTTGTGTTGTTATTGCCGTTCAATTTATTAGTCATCTGATCATTAATCGCATTCGAAGAGATCATGACTTTCTCAATGAAAAGCACCGTGTATGGATCTCACGTACCAAAAATATGTCGGTACTAATGATTGCGCTTACCTTATTTACTTTATGGTGGATTGAGCTGCAAGAATTCGCACTATCTATTGCTGCTGTTGCGGTGGCGATTGTGATCGCATCAAAGGAATTGATCTTATGTTTTAGTGGTTCGATTTTAAGAGCATCCTCCAATGCCTTTTCAATTGGGGATTGGATTCGAGTAGGTGATAATTATGGCGAAGTCATTGAACACAATATTTTATCAACGACCGTGCATGAGATTGACTTTGAAAACAATAACTATAATTACACTGGCAAAACCTTAACCATTCCAAACAGTCAGTTTTTAACCTATACCGTGAAAAATATGAACTTTATGAAACGCTACGTTTATCATACTTTTTCAATTGTCACTGATGCACAGGTAAATGTTTATCTTGCTCGTGAGCACATTTTTGAAAAAATGGATAGCTATTCGAAAGAGTTTTTTGAAGTCGGTCGTCGTTACAACAGTGTTATCGAAAAGCGCCTTGGGGTCGATTTACCGGGGGAAGAGCCTTACATTCGCATTACCACCAATGAACATGCTCAATTTGTTTTTACCATTATTTTGTTTTGCCCAACCGAGCAAGCGGTTTCATTAGAGCAACGCATTAGCCAAGACTTAATGAACTTTATCTATGCCTTAAAAGACAACAAACAAGCTTAATGAGTCGCTACAATGAGTGACTTATCGTAATAAAACCCACCTAAAAAGACTGCAAGCAAGGTATCGCTAACCTTGCTTGCTTTGCCCTCCTAGATGCCATAGACCTAAAAGCTTAATCCTACCCAGTGGCGTTTTCTTATTCGTATAATAAGTGACCAAGAGGTTGCGATTTTTAACCAATCATTTACTCTAAAGGCATAATAAATAATTACAATAAGAGTTCAAAATGACGATCCGCGAAATCCCTTTACTTATCAATGGCGAGAAAATTCGTTCTAAAACAAATGTTTGGCTAGATGTATTAAATCCAGCAACACAAGAAGTCGTAGCCAAAGTGCCCATGGCAACAAAAGACGAAGTCGACTACGCCATCGCGAATGCGGCTGCAGCGTTTAACACTTGGCGTAATACCTCTATCACCAAACGTATGCGCATTATGTTGAAGTTCCAACAACTGTTACAGCAGCGAAGCAAAGATATTGCCAAATTAATCACCCTAGAGCATGGTAAAACCCTGCCCGATGCCGAAGGTGAAGTTGGGCGAGCTATAGAAGCGGTAGAAAATGCCTGTACCATAGCCCGCTTACAAATGGGCGATATGGCCAATAACGTAGCCCAAGGGGTTGACGTATACACAATCAACAAACCTCTTGGGGTGGGCGCAGGGATAACCGCATTTAATTTTCCAGTCATGCTACCTTCGTTTATGTTTCCTGCGGCCATAACCTGTGGCAATACTTTTGTGTTAAAACCTTCAGAACAAGACCCTTCGTCATCCATGTTAATGGCAGAATTAGCCTTAGAAGCTGGGGTTCCTGCTGGTGTGCTCAATGTCGTTCACGGTGGTGCCGATGTGGTTAATCAGCTGTGCACTAATGAGCATATTAAAGCCGTTTCATTTATTGGCTCGACCCATGTCGGCACTCATGTTTACAATTTAGCCAGTCAAAATGGTAAGCGTGCTCAGTCGATGATGGGGGCTAAAAATCATATGGTGGTGATGCCTGACGCGAATAAAGAACGTGCCATCAATGATATTTTAGGCTCAGCTTTTGGGGCAGCGGGTCAGCGCTGTATGGCCAATCCAGTGACCATATTGGTGGGTGAAGCCCGTCAATGGCTAAATGAAATAGCCAACAAGTGCCAATCGTTGGTGGTGGATGTTGGTACCAACCGCGATGCCGACTTAGGACCGGTTATTTCGCCACAAGCCAAACAACGGATCCTAACTTTACTTGACAGCGGTGTTCGTCAAGGAGCCAACTTATTGGTTGATGGGCGCGACACCGTTGTCAAAGGTTACGAGCAAGGTAATTTTATTGGCCCCACCATTTTTACCAATGTCACACCTGATATGGATATTTACCGTGAGGAAATCTTTGGCCCAGCGCTGTGCATCCTAGAAGCGGAAAACTTAGAGCAAGCTATTGCCATCATTAACGCGAACCCAAATGGTAATGGTACTTCTATTTTCACCGCTTCTGGCTATGTCGCACGAAAATTTGAAAATGATGTCGATGTTGGTCAGATTGGTATTAATGTACCGATTCCAGTTCCGGTAGCGTTTTTTTCATTTACGGGCTCACGCGCCTCTAAGCTGGGTGACTTAGGGCCGAACGGTAAACAAGTTGTGCAATTTTGGACGCAAACAAAATCTATCACCGCCCGCTGGTTTGAACCGGATCATATTGAACAAGAGAAAGTACATACGACTATCAGCTTGTAATTTATTAATATCTTTGCAGAGCTGAAAAAGCCAGAGGCTTTACATCTGGCTTTTTCCTTATCTTGTTATTTTAACGCGAGCAAAAGACTCGATTACAGACTAGGTCTCTAAAGAAAGGTATTTACTAAAATTCTCTATTTTGACTTGATTTCGACCCGATTTCTTCGCTTTGTATAAACATAAGTCCGCAACTTTTACCCAATCTTCGGCATCGTTTGCAAATGAAGCATTTGCCACCAGCGCTCCAATACTAATGGTTAAACAAAACGTCGAACCATCTTCTGCAATGATCGCTCTATGCTCTACGGCCTTTCTTAAATTCTCTAATTTTCGTTCTAGTTGATGCGAATTGATATCCGTTAACACAAGGACAAACTCTTCCCCACCATAACGCGCAATGAGATCGGTTTCGCGACTGAAATGTTGCTTTAAAATAACCGACAGAATCCTTAAACATTCATCCCCAACGATATGACCATGTGTGTCATTAACCCGTTTAAAATGGTCGATATCTAATAACACCAAAGCAATGTTGCGTTTATTACGCCAAGCAATTTTCTGATGAAAACGAAAGTTTTCATCAAAATAACGTCGATTGTAAATATTGGTCAATCCATCTTTTTGCGCCTGACGCCTTAATTGCTCATTAGCTTCTTGTAACGCTAATGTGCGCTCTTCAACAATTTGCTCGAGCTCTAACTGATGATTAATAATCTGCCCTTTACTGCGTTGTAACTCATCATATAAATCGTGTATTTCTACCGCCATATTTTTATAAAGAGGCTTAAATGACATCTCATTACGGTTATTAAATTTATTTAATTGGCGAAAAATAAATTTTAATGGCTTAGTCAGTTCACTGCCAATTCGTGTGGTTAAGCTGATAGAGATGAACAAAGACAGAAACAACAATAAAAAGATCAGAACAAACTCTCTTTCCACTTTTTCGATAACACTGTTGGTATCATACATCACATACAATACCCAGCCATTAAGTAGGGTGGCTTGTGAAAGGTAATAATCTTTTTGATAAGGTCCATCGATACGTTCTTGCACACTGACCCGCTCAAGTGACTTAAAAGTGAGATCTGGGCTGGCTTTAAAGCTAAATACATGACCGGAGAAATGCTTAAAGCGAGGAGAGCTTATGATGATGTTTTCATCTTTATTGGTGATCACAAAGTCCATTACCGATTGACTATGTTGTGGGATTAAGCCCTCAAACAAGCTTAAATCAATGATATTAAAAAGCACTCGATTTCCAGCTTCGCTAAGACGCTTGCCCATTAAATAATAAGACTTATTGTCTTCCTTAAATAAAGCAAAATACTTAACCTTGTCTTGTTTAATCACCTCATCAACATACCCTTTAAGCTGTTCTGACTTAGGTGGGTGGGTTTGCAAATTTAATAACTGCTCATTACGAATCGACTTGTGTAAAGTTTTTCCAGCTTTGTTGGCAATAAATGTGCTGCTAATCACTGGGTAAGTATTTAAATATAAGTTTAAAACTTGATGAATTTTGTCTTGATCATAATCGGCAAGGTTAATGGAATTAATGGCTAAGTTAATGGCGTTTTGCTGGACCACAATTTCCATATTACCTTCGCGTAACATCACCACTTTATGGTCTTCAATTCGCTGCTCGATGGTTTCATGCATGGTATCGACAACATGTAAACTGACAAACAAAGAGGTCGTGATAATCGAAAACGATATCACCAAACTGGTAATATAAATTAGCTGACTTTTTAATGTTCTTAACAGCTCAGGTTGTTGACGAAACGACACATTAAAGGGTTTTGGAAATAAATACACAATCAAGCCTGCCAAGGTTGTACAAACCAAGCCATTAAAGCCCTGCTTAATGGTGGTTAACAGCGCAAGCGGTTGAGAAAAGTCGGTTATAGAAATAATGATAGCCGCGGTCAATGGCATGCCTATACACAACCAGTACAGTAAATCTGCATACAAAATATACCAACCACGACGCCTCAAAAACGACACAGTGACAGCTTCAAGAGTAAAGACTAAAAACCCATAGGGGTGACCAAATACCATCCATAACGAGGTATTGACTATAATTGCTGAGAGTAAACTGTAAGTGACACCAAATCGCATCGCGACGATGATAAAAGCGACATTACCTAAAATAAGGTGAATATTAGCGAATAACCCAACTGGGTATAAATTCAATAAAAAACCAAGCAAAGACAAAACCAAAACATACGACATTGGTTTTATGTGATTTGTAAGTTCTCGTTGGGCGTTAAACATCTTGCCTCTTTATTTTTATTATTATGACGAGCAATTAACCATTTGATATTTTCTATATTAAACTTAATTTGCGCAAAAACATACCTAGCAGTGAAATATATCTGGGTATAGAACTAAAAGGGTTGATAATGGGAAATATCAATATTCTGGCTTTGATTATTGGCTTGATCATTGGCTTTTCGACACATTATACCAGCCCATTCTTAGCCCAAATTGGCCAAGGCTTTGTTCTATTACTGCAAATGACTGCGCTACCTTATATTGCGGTTTCATTGATTTTTGGCATTGGTTCGATGAGCCGAATTCAAGCCAAAAAGCTTGCCGTATATGGCACTATCACATTTTTTATTTTATTGCTCTGTGCGCTTATTATTATCCTCATTGCCCCAACGGCCTTCCCTAAGTGGCAATCGGCGGCCTTTTATAACCCCAGTATTGCTAATGTAGCGCCACCACAAGATTTTTTAAAAATGTTCATTCCCGCCAATCCGTTCGCTTCATTTGCCGAATCAACGGTACCTGCTATTGTGATTTTTAGTATTTTTGTCGGCGTCGGTTTTATTGGGGTCGAAAATAAGCGGCGTAGTTTGTATGTGTTTAAAGATATACGCCATGCCCTTTCGCTGGTAACCAACGCCGTAATGAAAGTCAGCCCTATCGGCTTTTTAGCCATTGCCTGGAACGCATCGGCAAGCATCAAACCCGATGAGCTCAATGCCATCGCTGTATATACCATTACCGCAGCCAGTATCGTTGTTTTATTAACTTTTATGATCTTACCCATGTTACTTGCGATCATTACCCCATTAAGTTACAAGCAGGTGTTGCAAACAGCGAAAGAGGCCGCTGTCACCGCATTTGCAACAGGCAGTTTGTTTGTGGTTTTACCAATTATTGTCGAGAGTGTTCGCGATCAATTACGCGACTACGCTAAAACGTATAATGATGCTCGTCGCATTCCATCGGTTATTGTACCAATATCTTACAGCCTGCCACTTGGTGGAAAACTACTGTCCATTTTGTTTGTCTTATTTGCCGGTTGGTTTGCTGGCGAAGACATTGCTTTAAGTCAGTACCCTGAACTGATAGCCATCAGCTTGATGCAGTTATTTGGCTCGGTGATGATTGCGGTTCCC
Source organism: Thalassotalea sp. 273M-4 (assembly GCF_041410465.1). Lineage (NCBI taxonomy): Bacteria > Pseudomonadati > Pseudomonadota > Gammaproteobacteria > Alteromonadales > Colwelliaceae > Thalassotalea > Thalassotalea aquiviva. Next base: position 374,638 of record NZ_CP166961.1, on the reverse strand, counting down.
AATCTTTTAACTAGTTTTAACATCAATGATGGGATGTTTGAGCTATTTTTAATTTCTGAGCAAGTCATTGTCTCGCGTTTATCGGCTTTAATGTCGGTGATGTTTATTACCGCGTTAAGCCTATTAGTCACCTTATTATTGATGAATAAAGTGCGTTTTTATCCAAAATCATTTTTTAGTTTTGTGCTGGCAGCGCCACTCGGTACTTGGCTTATTTTATGGGCTTTAAGTTATGGCTTTGATGCCATAACCCATCAATATCAAGGCTATGAAAAGTTTATAAATCGAAATTTATTATTGCCAGCGGTTGAACATAATGTATTAAAACAGCCAGATCTAAATCATTCACCAAACCACATCAGAGGCGATGTTTTAGCGCGAATTGCGCAACGTGGTTATTTAAGGATGGGGTATTACAGGGACTCATTGCCCTACACTTTTCATAACAAAAATGGTGAATTGGTTGGCATGGACATTGAAATTGCCCATTTATTGGCGACCGAACTCAACGTTGGCCTTGAGTTTGTGCAAATTTATCGTGACCAAACCCAAACGTTACTACAAAATGGCTACCTTGATATGGTCTCAGGGATCCCCGTGACCCCAAGCAACTTGCTCGATTACACCTTAACACAAGCCTATTTATCTGAACCTGTAGCTCTGTTGGTCAAAGATGAACGGCGCGTTGAATTTAGCCAATGGGCACAAATTTTAACTCAAGGTGAGCTTATAATTGGCGTACCTGAAGCCTTTTTTTATGCCAAAGGGATCCGTAAAAACATGCCTAATTTGGAAGTATGGGAGTTATCAACACCGAGATTATTTTTTAAAGAGCAAGGAAAAAATATCGATGCTATGCTCTATGGCGCCGCGGGTGCCACCGCTTGGACTCTGCTCTACCCTGAATACAGCGTTGTCATCCCCAAACCCAATGTTGCGCCAATTGCCTATGCTTTTCCTATCACCAGTGAAGATCAACATTTTGCCAATTTTCTAAACAACTGGATCACAATGAAACAACGAAGTGGCACCTTAGATGCATTTTTTACTTATTGGATTGAGGGTAAACCCCCGGGCATTTTCGTCAAATAGATTTTACGGCAATTAGTATGGATGTACATGCCAATGCTTCAGCGGGTGTTAACACATGGGTAAATAATCATAACAAATTACAATTTCTTCATTTCAATTTGCAACAAAGAGGATTAAAGTAGGGACATAAATCGAAATGGGGGTAAATCCTATGCAAATAAAAGAATGGGTAGATGAGCTTTTTGAAATATTTGATGAAGACCAAGACGGTGTAATTAACCGCTCTGAATTTGTTGAATTAATCGATTGTTTACTACAACAAAAAGGCATCAACATGTGTGAATCCATTTTCCACAAGTTCGATAAAAACCACGACAACAGTATTTCTAAAGAAGAACTGACCGAAATGATCATTGATTTAGCCCTATAGGTATAAATCAACTAACTTAGGCTGTGAACAGTGGCTTTTACCTTAGGTTTTGCCAAACTTCTCAGCCTTTCTTATATGTCTTTTCTCAGCCAATTTTTAATCACCAACGCCCGAAAAATTCTATCACGGTAAAATCGGTTATTGGCCAATAAGCGCCAAACAGCTTGGTAAACTATAGATGTTGGTAAACTATAAATGCGCTGAAACGACAAAACCCAGCCAAAGGCTGGGTTTTTTAATATGGTGCCTTGACCCGGAATCGAACCAGGGACACGAGGATTTTCAATCCTCTGCTCTACCGACTGAGCTATCAAGGCACTGCTTTAACAAGGCGGTTTACGTACTGCTTCGTTGAAAGTGACGCCATAATATAGTGCTAACTCAGGCTCTGCAACTACTTTTTTAATAAAAGTGACTGAGTGACTAAAAATAGAGCTAAGCGACGATAAAATAAACGACGTAAGGATGTTTAGCTCACGCTAGCGACGGCTAAAGTTCAAAATCATTAAAATCACTTTCATCAACCTGAGTATCAATATGCTCGGTTGCATTAAAATCAAATAGTGACGCTTGCTTTATTGGACTCTCAACCACCTGTTTTTTTGCTGTCGGCGTCGCGTTTCGACGTTTCTCTCTATTTTGACACAACCTGATGATCCGAAGTTTATCGGCGTTGGAAAAGTTGAGCCAGCCAAATCGCTCATCTCGGGTGCGATAGCAACCTTGACAATAGCCACGCTGATCCGATTTGCACACGCCTCGACACGGGCTGGGAATGTCAAAAAAATCGAGCTGTTTATCTTGCTGTGCCAAGGATGTGTTATCCATTATTAAGTCAATGATATTGTTAATGATATGTTAGATCAAAGAAAGTGTAAAACAGATATAACAAAGAACAAAACAAGGGACTAGAGTAATGAGTATCAATCTGCCTTCGTCTATCGCCAGCTATCGGCTTAGACTGGATGCAGCAAATACAGCAACGAAAATAAAAACAAACGCCGACAAAAAAGGGCTATAAAAGCAAGCCATTTACCTTTTGTGTGCATAAATGGTTAACCTTGCCTTGTAAATCCCTTTAGCTCTGCGAACAGCATAGAGCTAAAGGGATTTTTATGTTGGACAAATATTTGTCCAACATAAAACGTGTTGCAGTAAGTATCGCGTTATTTGACTTTGCCTTCGATATCCTTAGGATGGCGTTAGGCAAGTGGCAGATTAACTTCCGCTTTGAGCGATATAGAGTCATTCACTTAATATATACGGGATGGATTTATTAGTCATCGTACTCTGTTATGACATGTACTTTAGACCTCAATGACCAGTAAAAATTTATTATCTGTTCACCAAGTTAATTGCACGATATCACTTTCCGCACTTAACGATTCCACCAACATCACTTTATTGGTGTCTACATTGATATCAAAGTTTAAGCGAAAGCGGTTATCGCCAATCGACCAACAGATTTCTCGATGCGTGCTAATTTTTTGAGCAAGGTCTATTTTGCACAAAAACGCTTCCGGAATTTGATACTTGGTGTAATAGAAAGCTTCGTTGGTCAATCGCCAACGATTTGGACTGGCAGATGTCACTTTACCCAAGCTATCAACTTGCTGCCATTGTTCATTCTGATTGGTCAAGCGAACAACACTCAGGTCTGGTCGGATACCTATGGCTTCATTAGCCTTATTAGACCTCGGAGAGAAAGCCAACAGGTTATCTACCACTGGCAGCATTTGCTGCGTAATCACGTCTAGTGCAAAAATATCCGGCCTATTTGCGGTCATCCGTGCCACATAAACGTGGCGACTATCTATATTCCAGACTGGGTTGGTGAATCGTTCGAGTGCAGGCGTTATAAAGGTGACGGGTTTATTCTCAGCAGCATTAAATGATGCAGTGAATAGTCGCCCACCGGATGCACCAATCAGTAACTCATTGTCTGGTGATGAAGAAACCGAAGTTAGTTGTGATATATTGTTTAAGGTCGCGATATCACGTAATTGGTTCTGATTTGTTAGTTGCTGAAACAGCACTTCCTTACCCTGGAGCGACACTAACAACATCCCGGCATTATTTGTTAAGTACTGAGGGAAATCCTGAGCATTGGCACGTCTCAATAAACGACCGCCATCAAGAATCGGCACGTTTTTTTTCGGTTGATTTTTCGACTGTAGCGAAACCAAAGGTGTTTCCTGTAAATCAAGGAAGTTACCATTATGTTGTCGCAATATGTAGCACTGCTCACCGCAAGCAGAGAACAAGTCGAGGCTGTGTTCAGGCAGGAGAGGGGTGTTTGAGTATTGTAAGGATGCAACACTATAGCGACCATGTTCACCATAAAAATTACTCATGGCTATGGTATTACTATCTGGCGTCCATATGAGTCGACTGGGAACAAAAGGTAATGTCGATTTGGCAATCAAATTTCCTGTAGATAACGACGTTACCAATAAGCTGGATTCCTGAGACACTTCTTCGCGCAGTATCGCTAGCATTTCACCATTGGGAGACAGAGCAGCCAAGAAGTCTCCACGACCGGCGACATTGGGGTTGGTTAATGGCTGCAGCGTTTTTGTGGCCATATCAAACGCATAAATACGATGTTGCTTATTCGGTCTCATGGTTTCGGCAAGCAATAAGCCTTTATCGCCGTGCAACCAACCAATGACAAATTTATCTTTCAACGCGGGCGAGTCGAGAGTTTCCAGGTGAGTAACCGAACCATTTTCATTAAAGTCTGCTACGTGGAAGCTTGTCTGCTGCGCAAGCAAACGCATAAATGCCAATTTCGTTCCATCAGCTGACCAATAACTGTCGCTGTAATTTGCCTGATCCCAACTTAGACGTTTGACGACATTATTGCTTAGCGACTTGACGTAAAGTTGCTGAGGACTGTTCCGGGTATCACGATGGATGAATGCCAATTTACCCCGTTCGGCATGATAGTTTGCATCCACTTCTGAACCAGTCAATTCGGTTAGACGAATGATCTTGGGAGATTTATTCACATCAAGGTCAGGTTGATCAGAATCTGTCAGGTAAAAGTTAAATAATAAGACCGCTATGACAAGCGAGACCGCTAAGACCGCATACAGCGACAGATTTTTCTTAAACGTTACTGGTGATCGCAAGTCACTTTCTTCAAACTCATGACTTACTTTGGCAAGCCATTTGTAACCTTGTTTGGGTATGGTTTTTATAAATCGGGGGGAACGGGCATCATCATCAAGCAAGTCCCGTAATTTTTTCATTGCAGCGCGTAGCGCTTCGTCTGTGACAGGCCTGCCATCCCAAACGATTTGCTCAATGGTATTTCTAGAAACAGTAACACCGGGGTTTTCAATAAATAGCCAAAGTAATGAATACAGTTGCGGCTCAATTTTAACGAGTTCTCCGTTTTTCATGAGCTGTTCAGTCGCCTTTAACAGGCGAAATTCAGCGAAAATATAAATATCCGGAGACTGTGCTCTTTCTAACATAAATCAGGGCTTTAGCTAATGTGACTTTTTGTGAAGTGGTTAGTTTGACATAAGTTAACAAGACATAACATAAGTTTTGTACCTTCACATTCGCAAATCATTTACAACCTATTTACTTACCTGAAAAATGTATTTAAGGAGATGGGTTTGAAAAAAGTACACAAGATTATTTGGCAACTCATAGCGACAACTTTGTTGCTTGTTATAAGCATTGCCAACGTTCATGCCGAAGCACCACCAGATATTGAGCAACTGGAAGAGCAGATAACAAGCATCGTAGCCAAACATAAATTACCGTCATTAAGCTATATTATCTTGGAGCAGGGGAAGCCCTTGTACCAGCGCTCCATCGGTTTTGCCAATGTAGCAGCGAAGCAAGCGGCAACCTTTGATACCTCTTATCGAATTGCTTCGGTTAGTAAAATGATTGTCGGGATCGCTATCATGCAACTGGTAGAATCCAAACAGGTATCGTTACAAGATGAGCTGAAAACGTTGCTTCCCAAGCTCGAATTTCGTAATCAATGGCAATCAACCCATCCTATTAAGCTCGTGCACTTAGTCGAAAACACCACGGGTTGGGATGAGATTGCGTTGCAAGAGTTTGCTTACAATAATGAATCTCAGTTACCGCTGGCACAAGCACTGGCACTGTACCCCGAAAGCCGAACATCTCGCTGGCCACCCGGTACACGACACGCGTATACCAATTCTGCGGCCACGGTAGCAGCGCTTATCGTAGAGAGTGTCACGGGCCTGCCGTTTGATAAATATGCGCAGCAATATATTTTTTCGCCGCTTGATATATCGACAGCGAATTACCTTAATAACCCCGCAGCTATTGCCAAAGGTTACGGGACGAAACAGCAAGAAATAGATTACAAGCCTATCTTGATGACCCATGCTGGCGGACTTTCGATTAGTGTGAAAGACATAAGCAAGTTGTTAAATGCCATGGTGATGCGCTCGCCTGATTTATTAAGTGATGCAAGTTATCAACGTATCGAGCATTCCCATTCGACTAACGCTGGTCTTTTCCCCGCAGGCTATGGCATATTTAATTATGCACGTTATTATCAAGGTTGGCGTTTTCGAGGTCACGATGGTGCACTTCCTGGTTGGCGCGCTGAGTTGTCCTATTCGCCAAAATTTAAATCCGGTTTTGTCGTCCTGCAAAACAGTGAAAATGACGCCGCTTTTAGAGCGATAACCTCTGAAATCAGCAACTTTGTTACTGCCCATTGGGACAAGCCAAGTTTAACCGCAGCAAATCAATCAAAAGCACCTCAAGAGATGACAGGCTATTATCGTTATCAAAATCCGCGTAATGCCAAGCGCTATTTCATAGAACGCTTGGTCGCTACCAATAAGTTAAGCGGACAAGCTAACAACACAATATTTTCCAGCATTTTCCCTCCCGGTTGGCGCCGTGATTTGCATTATGCTGGAGATAATAAGTGGCAAAATGATAAAGGGGAAGTGGTTATGGTGCAGACTACCGACCTTCAGTTGGGAGGCGTATTTCACTACGGTGATCGAGTCTTTAGCCCGGTATCGGCATTTAGTGCCTGGATTGATAAAGTCGTTCTTATTCTCTGGCTATTGTGTTTAATTTTAACCTTGCCCGTGGCGATATTTTGGTTGAATCGTTTATCGAAAAGACACTACCAGAATATCGCCAGTGAAAAAGTGCGTTATGCGGTGGTGTTTGCCTCATTAAGCGCTTGGTTATTTATTTTCTTCCTTGTCTTTGGCTTATTGTCACCAATAAATCGACTAGGTGGAGTAACCTGGGTATCGATTAGTTTGATGTTGAGTAGTTTGCTTTTATTGGCAATAACCGTGTTGGCCATATGGTGGTATTGTAAAAACGTAAAACTGTCGTCAGGAAAGTTTGCCAATGTTTTAGCGACAATCTTATTGCCCATACAATTCATTATTGTTGCTTATCTTGGCTGGCATGGTGTTATAGGCATTCAATCATGGACTTAGCCCAAATATAATTAACCATAATATAAAGGCTCTGTTGCATTCTGGCGCAGGGCCAAGGAAAAATCCAAAAAAACATCGTATATTAGCAATTGCTAACGGGCAGCTAATGGCACTAAGCTGCCATAAAAAAAAGGGCTATGAATTATTAATTCATAGCCCTTTTTTAAGATGGTATGTAACCGCTAATCTAATTAGTCTAATTTATCCGATGCGACATGATAATGCGGATCTTCAATGTAATTGACTTCGACCAGTTCACCAGCTTTGGTTAGTAGAATTTTACATTCTGGCGATAGGTGACGTAAATGCAAGGTCTTACCTTGAGTCATATAACGCTCTGCTAGAGTATCAATGGCTTCTATCGCAGAATGGTCTGCTACGCGTGAGTTTTTAAACTCGACAATCACATCTTTGCTGTCATTGCTCACCTCAAATTGTTCCAAAAAGCTAGAAACCGCACCAAAGAACAAAGGACCATTAACATCGTATACAGTCCAACCATTTTCATCTGTGCTACGTTTAACAATCACGTGTTTTGCGTGCTGCCAAGCAAATACTAAGGCCGAGACGATAACACCAACGACAACGGCAACAGCAAGATCTGAAATCACGGTAACAGCTGACACTAAGACAATAACAAAGGCATCCGCCTTTGGCACTTTGCGCATGATACGAAAACTTGACCATTCAAAAGTGCCAATAACAACAATAAACATAACCCCAACCAATGCCGCTACTGGGATCATTTCAATTAAGCCTGAGGCAAATAAAATAAAGCCTAATAACGCAACAGCAGCGGTAATACCTGATGCGCGACCACGCCCACCTGAATTTACGTTAATCATGGATTGGCCAATCATCGCGCAACCGCCCATGCCACCAAAAAAGCCATTAACCGTATTGGCCGCACCTTGAGCAACACATTCACGGTTACTTTGACCATGTGTTCCGGTTAATTCATCGATAAGGGTTAAGGTTAAAAGGGATTCAATTAAACCAATCGCCGCCAATACCAAAGAGAACGGAAAAATAATATACAGGGTTTCTAAAGTAAACGGCACTTCAGGAATGCTAAATGTTGGTAAACCACCAGCCAAAGTGCGAGTCGGGTCGTTGGTCATATCACGTACATAGTCAATAACCGTACGGGCATCTAGATCCATAAACATCACCAATCCAGTCACCACCCCAATCGCCACCAACGAAGACGGCACCGCTTTGGTTAGTTTGGGCAAGAAATGAATAATCGCCATGGTTAAGGCAATTAATCCAATCATCGTCCACATCGGGATCCCTGTCATCCAAACTAATTCGCCCGCAGCATTGGTCTCTTTAAATTGACCAAGTTGAGCAAGGAAAATTACTATCGCCAAGCCGTTTACAAAGCCGAGCATGACCGGATGAGGCACCATGCGAATAAACTTACCGAGCTTAAACACCCCAGCTAAAATTTGAAATACCCCAGTCAGAACAACCGCTGCGAACAAATATTGCACCCCATGCAAGGCGACCAAACTGACCATAACCACGGCCATAGCACCGGTGGCACCAGAGATCATTCCAGGGCGTCCACCAAATGCAGAGGTGATTAATCCCACCATAAAGGCCGCGTATAAACCAACCAATGGATCAACCCCCGCGACAAAGGCAAAGGCGACGGCTTCGGGCACAAGGGCTAAGGCAACGGTCAAGCCGGAAAGCACATCATTTTTCAAGCTTGTAACTTTACTAGCATGTATTTCAAACATTTATTAACTCACGTTAGATATTTAATCGTTATCAAAGGGACAAACGAAGGAATTTTTTAGATCGCCAATTAAAAAGCGGATAGTCGCTTTTATCATGGAATTTTAGGCAAGTTTTTGCCAATTATTGGCAAAAACTTGAATTTATGTCGCATAAAAAATGCTGGCGAATAGTATATAGATCTTGATTTATTGTCAATTAAATCACCAATTTCGTCCGCCAACTTGGCGTGAATTCAACCAAACAACATGGCTAACTAACCACCGTAAACAGGCTATTTTATCGACAACGCAGTAACTTAAATATGAGGCTTAAGCAAATTGACAATGGAGTTAATATGGTCATCACGGTCGTTTAATGCTGGAATGTAGTGATAGCTTTTACCACCATGAGATAAAAACACCTCTCGGCTTTCATGCTCTAACTCTTCTAAGGTTTCAAGACAATCGGCACTGAATGCAGGGCTTACGATGGCCACATTTTTAACCCCATCTTGAGCAAGTTGCGCAAGCACGTCATCGGTATAAGGTTTTAACCATTCCGCTTTACCAAATCGAGATTGAAAACAAGCCACGTATTGATTTGAGTTTAAGTTAAGCTTTTCGGCAACTAAGCGAGCGGTTTTTTGGCAAAAACAATAATAAGGATCACCATTGTCTAAAAACAATTTTGGCATACCATGAAATGACATCAACAATTTTTCAGGTTGGCCATGTTGCTCAAACTGCTCTGCAATGCTGTTTGCTAAGGCACTGATGTAATCCGCACTGTCATGGTAACCACTGATAAAGTGCAAACTTGGGATCCAGCGCCATTGTTTTATTTCGTTGGTTATCGCATCAAAAGTAGAGCCTGTTGTTGGCCCTGAGTATTGTGGATAAAGCGGTAATACGACAATTTTATTCACCCCTTTCGCTTGAAATGACTTTAATGCCGAAGCAATATCTGGTTTGCCGTAACGCATGGCCAAAGCCACTTCAACATCGTCGCCATATAAGGTGTTGAGTTGCTGCTGCACTTTTTGTTGTTGCTGCTTACTTATGACCATCAAAGGTGAACCTTGGTCGGTCCAAATGCTTTGATACAACTTAGCTGATTTAGCCGGTCTCACCCGCAAAATAATGCCGTGTAGAATAATCAACCATATTAACCGTGGGATCTCTACAACCCGCGGATCACTTAAAAATTGCTTTAAGTACACTCTTAATGCCGATGCATTCGGTGCTTCAGGGGTGCCCAAATTGGTCAACAACACCCCTGTTTTAACATTTCCAGTATTAACCGGACCTTGGGTGATATTTTTGTCGTGTAAGTTTTTATTATTACAGATGTAACGCGACATGAGATTCTCTCTTATATAGGGCTGATTATAGCTCGGCTTCGATGGCCATAGTCAATTGTGTTGATAACGGCTCAACTTTCGAAGAAAATCGTTGGATTGTTTGCCCGTCTTTGCTGACCAGATATTTATAGAAATTCCAATAAGGCGCGGCTGTTTGCTCACCTAAATGAGCAAAAATTGGGTGTGCATCATCACCTCTAACCTCAATGGTTGCAAACATTGGAAAAGTCACCCCGTAGTTAATGTAACACACTTTGGCGGTATCCTTTTCTTCGTCTTCTTCTTGGAAAAAGTTATCCGAAGGAAAACCTAAGACCACCAAACCCTGATCTTTGTATTGTTGGTATAAAGATTCCAATGCTTTAAATTGCGGGGTAAAACCACAATTACTGGCAGTATTAACAATTAACAGGGGTTTTCCGGCAAATTCTTTACAAATATCAATGCTCGTGGTGGTATTAAGCTTTCGCATCGTATGATTTAAAAAAGCAGGACAAGTTACACTCGCTTGGTTATTGGCGTCTGCCGATAATGGTACTGACTCGGTTGTCGTGGCATGCGCACTAACTAGAAGTGCTAGGGTTGTGCTCACAGATAAAAAGATTTTGCTTAAAAAGTTCAATGTTATTAGCCTTGTAATGGTCGTTGTAGATAGATTGTATAATGTCGATATCATCACTTATATACGCTCAGGGTAAAATTGAGTTCACTTTTCGCGCCACACTGCTTTGCAATCAACAACCACAACGAATGCTCGGTGCCTGCTTCGCCTGAATCAGGTTAGGCAACTTTGTGCAAAGTTGTCACTGACCAGGCGATTGACACGAAAGCGATAACCCTTTTTATTCAAAATTTAGCTTTACTGAGCTACGGTATCAATGACCAAATTAAGTGGTTGGGCATAACCCGTCTCGATATTTTCTAATTCACCTTTGAAGTCGCCTGGTTGAATACCTGGGCGACCAGTGAACGAAACCACCGCTAAAATATTGACATGCTGAGCCGAAGATAAATTAAATTGAGGACTCATTGCCCGCGAATTATCTAAGGTCACGTTAATCGGTAAATCACTGGCTTGGACCTTAACCGCAGCCAGAGGCATTCTAGGCCCGTTAGCATTAATCGCATAAATAAATACGGTTTGATCTTCACCATTGGAAAGTTTATCGACGATATGATCGGCAAGCGATACGGTGATATTTAAACTCGGCTTTGAATTGCCGGTTTGCTCCGCTGGCGATGACGTTGCGTTAGATGCCACATTAGCCCCTGCATCATTGGTTGCCGATTGCTCAGGCGACAATGTGGCGTTTATGGCTTTGGTGCGCGCTTCTTGAATCGCGGTTAAGATGGCTTGCTGATTGGAACCGGCAAGACCTGCATCAACGATTTTTTGCCAACTGTCGGCCGCTTGTGAGTACCTTTTGCCGAGGTAATGATCCATCCCCAGTAACATTAAAGCGGAAGGTTCATGTGGATTTATCGCAAAAGCTTGGTCGAGTAAGGTCTTTACTTCCGGGGTCATTTTTTGCTCAGCTTGGTAATAACGTGCTTGCGCTTGCAGGGCCAAGATTTCACTTTGTACGCCTTCAATTTCATTCACCTTAGCGAAGGCCACATAGGCGCTATTAAACTCACCAACGGAATTTAGGAGACGACCAAGCTGGAACCAAGCTTGCGAGTTTTGTGGGTTAGATTGAACTTCTTGATGTAAAGTTTGCAACTGTGAAATAATGCGTTGCGCTTCATCTTCTTGATTAACATTGGCATGCCCTGAAGTACTCGCGTTGTTGTGACTAGCCAACTCTTGATAAGCGCCATAGTTTGCGTAAAACAGCCCAGAAAAGCCGATAATAAAAACACTGATCACTATTGGCCACCAGCTTGAGGTTTTCTTATCGCTGGTCTGCTGTTCTTTTTCGGTCGCTGCCATATCAATTAATAAACTGCGATCGAGTTCTTCCTTTAAATAGCCAAAGCTTTCTTGATCAATCCCACCTTCAGCCAAATCTTTTTCTAATTCAGATAAATGTTCATGGTATAAATCTTTGTTGGTTTGCCCACGTGTATCGTCTTGGCTAACCTGAGCTAATTGCGCTTTAAAAAAATGGCGCCATACAATATATAGGGCGACTAATAACAGTACGCCAATGAAAATCCAAAGTAAGGTCATAGGGAACAATTAATCCTTTAGTATTGATTTAAGCTGTTGTTTTTGCTCTTCTGAAAGTTCTGGCGGTTTGGCTTTTTTACGTCGAACAAATGTCGCTATCACCATCGCACCGACCAAAATAAACAGTATTGGGCTAAACCATAAGATATACGTGGTTGGGTTAACGCGTGGTCGATACAGCACAAACTCACCATAGCGTTGGACCATAAAGTCCATAATTTCGGTATCACTCTTGCCTTCCATCAACATGTTGTAGACTTCTCTTCGTAAATCTTCAGCGATAGGCGAATTAGAGTCGGCTAAGTTTTGATTTTGACATTTTGGACAGCGCAGTTCGTAGGTTAAATCCTGAAAGCGAATTTTCGTTACTTGATCAGGAAAAACATAGGTATCAACAGGGCTGGCAATTGCTTTGAGCGACAACAACAATAAAATGGTTAGCGTCAATTGCATAACCTGACCTAATTTTAATATTCGCATTATGATCCCCCTGCAGCCATTTCATCTTCGATGGTGTTAATTAAAGGTAAAAACTCGCGTTGCCAAACATTGGGCTCTAACACTCCCGCAAATCGTTTACGAACAATGCCTTTGTGATCGACGACAAACGTTTCCGGTGCGCCATAAACCCCAAGATCTAAGCCAAGGCGCCCTTCTGGATCAAAAATCGAGAACTGATAAGGGTCCATAAAGTTTTGTAACCAGTCTTGCGCTAGGTTACGTTCATCTTTGTAATTAATGCCATAAATCCTAAAACGAGGATCTTTAGAAATTTTGACTAAAAAAGGATGCTCATACTTACACGATGGGCACCATGTAGCCCATACATTAACCAGTTTAATGCCTGGTGCAAAATCTTGATTAGAAAGCTGTTGTTCAGGGTTTTCCAGACTCGTTAAACGAAATTGCGGAAACGGTTTGTCGACCAAAGCCGACGGCAATTCTTGTGGATTTAACGATAGACCTCGATACAACAACACCCCCAATAACACAAACACCACAAAAGGGATCAGTCGAATCATTATTTTCATCAATTAAACTCCTGTCATACTGGTTTCTGGCTTTGCAGCAATGACCTTAGTCTGCTGTTCGGCACTCTTACGTGCTTTATTACGGTAGCGTTTATCCATCATCGCAAAAATGCCACCGAGCGCCATGAAAATAGCCCCCAACCAAATCCAGCGCACAAAAGGTTTGTAATGCACTCGAATGGCCCAAGCAGAACCTTCTAATGGATCGCCTAACGCCACATAAACGTCCCGAAACAACCCAGGATCGATACCAGCTTCGGTCATGCCCATGGTTTGGACTCGATATTGACGGCGTTCAGGTTTTAACAATGCAATCATTTCACCATCGTCATACACATTAATCTGGCCTTGTTGAGCAGTGTAGTTAGGTCCTTCAACGATTTTTATTCCATTAAATTCAATTTTATAGCCCGATACTTCAATCTGCTCACCAACATCCATTCTAACATTGGTTTCAGACTCGTAAGCCGATACTAGGGTCACACCGACAATCGTAACCGCAATCCCCGTATGTGCGACGGCCATCCCTAAGTGGGAAAGACTAAGCCGCTTAATATTCCAGCTACCGTTTGGCAGGTGTATTTGATTTTTAATGTCTTTGGCGGCCACCATTGCAACCCAACTTGCTAAGCCCATACCAAAGGCGACGGCTATATTAAACTCTCCATGGTATAAAAACGGGAACGCTAAACCAAAAATCACCGCGCTAATAGAAATGACGTTAATTTGCTTAAATAACTCGCCCTTTTTGGCTTTTTTCCAACGGATCAGAGGTCCAATTCCCATGACAATAAACAACAGACTCATGATTGGGACAAATACCGCATTAAAATACGGTGGCCCTACCGATATTTTACCCATACCCAACGCATCAATTAATAAGGGATATAGAGTGCCTAACATCACGGTCACTGCGGCCACGACTAAAATAATATTAGAGACCAAAATTGCCACTTCACGTGAGACTAAGCCAAATGAGCTAAAACTGGTCACGTTCGAGCCACGTAGGGCATAAAGTAATAAAGAACCACCAACCGCAATTGCCAATAACATTAAGATAAACGCACCTCGGGTAGGATCTGCGGCAAAAGAATGCACCGACGTTAATACCCCTGAACGCACTAAGAAAGTACCTAATAAACTTAAACTGAAGGTAAAAATGGCTAACAACACGGTCCAGTTACGAAACGCACCGCGCTTTTCGGTAACCGCTAAAGAGTGAATCAATGCCGTGCCTACAAGCCATGGCATAAATGAGGCATTTTCTACCGGATCCCAAAACCACCAGCCACCCCAGCCAAGCTCGTAGTAAGCCCACCAACTGCCCAAAGCAATGCCTAGAGTTAAAAACATCCATGCGCCGATGGTCCATGGTCTTGACCAGCGGGCCCACGCGGCATCCATTTTTCCACACATCAAAGCAGCGATAGCAAAAGCAAATGCCACAGAAAATCCAACATAGCCCATATAAAGCATTGGAGGATGAATAATTAAGCCGACATCTTGTAATAGCGGATTGAGGTCACGCCCTTCCATCGGGAAGTTAGGCAATAGTCGATCAAATGGGTTAGAGGTAAGCAAGGTGAACGCCATAAAGCCAACGGCTATCATCCCCATAATCGCCAATACGCGAGACACAAAGGCTTGTTCAACGTGTTTACTAAAAACAGCAACAGCCATGGTCCATGCAGTTAACGAGAATACCCAAAGTAAAAGAGAGCCTTCATGGCCGCCCCACACCGCACTGATTTTAAAATAGTAAGGCAATTCTGAATTGGAGTGACCCGCTATGTATTTAACCGAAAAGTCATCAACAACAAAGCTGTAAGCTAATAACACAAGGCTGACACTAGTAAACAAAAACATACCA
Organism: Thalassotalea sp. 273M-4; assembly: GCF_041410465.1. Lineage (NCBI taxonomy): Bacteria > Pseudomonadati > Pseudomonadota > Gammaproteobacteria > Alteromonadales > Colwelliaceae > Thalassotalea > Thalassotalea aquiviva. Next base: position 359,540 of record NZ_CP166961.1, on the reverse strand, counting down.
AATGTCAGTGGTTTAGCAAGGTATATCAAGCGCTGGTTCTGATTGTAAACACCCACTAGCGGGACGATAGACAAACAAATAGCAAATGCCATAGCGATGATTAACGCAAAATGGCCTATTTCAGGGATCATTGACTACTCCAATTTAAAAATCACTCAGTGATAAAGGTCAAAAACGACATTTAGGTCTATTATACGGTGAAAAGCACCAAAAAAACCAAATCTTGTTTATTTAATGTTATCCCCATTATTAAAAAACATTTTTATCGAAAAATCCTCTATAAAATATTCAATATTAAGGATATTATTTAAATCTTAGATAATGACTTTAAAGAACTTTGGCGCTAATAACAATCTGCCATAAGTTATTCCAATAAATATAAATACATTAGGTTAGGCTTTTAACTTTGCAATCATCAACCAACAGCTTACTATGCGCCCATAATCTGACCTGTATAAGAGAAGACAGATTACTCTTTGAAGACCTTTGTTTTAACGCCTGCCCTGGCGATATAATTCAAATCGAAGGCGCTAATGGTACCGGTAAAACCAGTCTGTTAAGAATTTTAGCAGGCCTATCTTCGCCTTTTGACGGTGAGGTGCTTTACCGTGGAAAAAGCATCAACGAATATGACGAAGAATATAAGTCTGATTTATTATTTTTAGGCCATTTAGCCGGTGTTAAGGGTGAAATGACCAGTGAAGAAAATTTACAATTTTACCTCACCATGCACGGACTTGATCCTAAACAAGCCGAAGAGGCTTTAAGTAAAGTCAACCTTTATGGTTTTGAGGACGCCAGCGCCGCGCATTTAAGTGCGGGTCAACATCGACGCATTGCATTGGCAAGGTTGTGGCAAAGCAACAGTAACATTTGGATATTGGATGAGCCATTTACCGCCATCGACAAATCGGGTGTAAAAAATCTTGAACAATTGTTTTTACAGCATGCCGATAATGGCGGGGTAGTGATATTAACCACCCATCAAGACTTGTCGATACCAACGACGCGTTATAACAAAATTACGCTTGAGCACCAACTGGACCACATATCTTTATGACCATTAGTTATCGTCACGCTTTTGTCACTATCTTAAACAGAGACCTCACCATTGCTTTTCGCCATAGGGACGATATTGTCAACCCGCTCTTGTTCTTTATTATTGTGGTATCTCTGTTCCCCTTAGGGGTTGGTCCACAGGCCAATACCTTGATGAAAATTGCCCCTGGGATCATCTGGGTTGCGGCTTTACTTTCAACGTTATTGTCGTTAGAACGTTTATTTAAAAATGACTATCTTGATGGCTCATTAGAACAATTATTATTGAGCCCGTGCCCAACATTTGTCTTAGTCTTAGCCAAAATCACCGCACATTGGTTGATCACCGGCTTACCGTTGATCTTTATTGCTCCTTTATTAGGGGTACTTTTAAATTTACATGAAAACAGTTATGGTGCTTTATTGTTGACCTTATTACTGGGAACGCCAGTCTTAAGCTTGCTTGGCGCCATCGGTGTGGCACTCACGGTAGGGTTAAAAAAAGGCGGGGTGTTATTGAGTTTATTGATCCTGCCTCTGTATATACCCGTTTTAATCTTTGCCACCAGTGCCATTGATGCCGCAAGTATGAATTTACCTTACGATGGTCAACTTGCTATAATCGCAGCATTATTTTTTGGATCGTTAACTTTAGCCCCATTTGCCGTGGGCTCAGCCCTTAAAGTGAGTATTAACTAATATGTGGAAGTGGTTACACCCTTATGCAAATCCTGAACGAGCTTATCAACTCAGTGGCACATTAACACCTTGGTTTGCTTGGATCAGTGCAATTTTATTAACAACTGGTATGGTCATTGGCTTGGTATTTTCACCCCCTGATTATCAGCAAGGTGAAACCGTTCGCATATTTTATATCCATGTACCCTCAGCTATGCTGTCTATGGGGATATACTTAGGAATGGCGATCAGCGCCTTGTGTGGTCTTGTCTGGCAAATGAAATTGGCTGAAACATCGATTGCAGCCATGGCGCCCGTTGGTGCAACTTTCACCGCTATTGCGCTTTTTACCGGTGCGGCTTGGGGAAAACCGATGTGGGGTGCTTGGTGGGTATGGGATGCTCGCCTTACCTCTGAGCTTATTTTGCTATTTTTATATTTAGGGGTTATGGCGCTTTACAACGCCTTCGAAGATAAAGCCTTGGCGGCAAAAGCTGCCAGCGTACTGGCGTTAGTTGGGGTGATTAACCTACCTATTATTCACTACAGTGTTGAATGGTGGAATACTTTACATCAAGGCGCCACCATTTCTAAATTTGATAAGCCTTCGATTTCTATTGATATGCTGATCCCATTTATGTTTAGCTTCTTTGGCTTTGCCTTTATGGTCGCGGCACTTATTTGTATTCGCTTTAAAGCTGAAATTATTTCACGTAACGCGATGCGCCCTTGGGTTAAATCATTAGCCCTGCAAACGGAGGGTAAATAATGTCATTTGATTCTCTTTCTGATTTTTTTAACATGGGTGGCTATGCCTTCTATGTTTGGTTATCTTACGGCTTTACGGCAATCATTTTGGTATTATTAACAATCAACAGTCGCAGTAAAGAAAAACAAATTTTAACCAAGTTACGTCAACGTATTAAACGAGAAACCAAGCTCAAACAAGCAGCACAAGCACGTACTAAAGAGCTTTCTCAAGTGGAACAACAGCAAGGTAGTTAACATGAACCCTCGTCGTAAAAAGCGCTTAACCATCGTCACCTCATTACTTGCCGGTATTTCTATCGTAGCGGGTTTGGCATTGTATGCGTTAAGTCAAAATATAGATTTATTTTTCACCCCAACAGAAGTCATTGAAGGTAAAGCTGATACTGGTTTGATGCCAACCGTTGGGCAACGTATTCGGGTCGGCGGTATGGTGGTACCGGGTACCGTAAAACGCAACCCTGAAAGCCTCAAGGTACAATTTCAATTACGTGATAAAGGGCCCGTTATCACCATAAAATACGATGGCATATTGCCCGATTTATTTCGTGAAGGCCAAGGCATTGTTGCTCAAGGCACCCTGACCAGTAAAGACACCCTTGAAGCATCTGAAGTACTCGCCAAACATGACGAAGCTTACATGCCGCCAGAAGTAGCGGAAGCGATGGGAAAAAGCCACCAAAAACCGCAATACTAAGCAAAATAACTGAATAACAATTCAAAATAAAACCTCAACAATGGCATAAAAATTTACCATGTTGGGGTTTTTATTTGGCAAAATAGTTTTTAAGAGCTCATTTTTTAATCAAAATATTTTATCTTTTCGTCCTGCCCCAACATTAATTGTACCAACTCTGTAACACCACCCTTCTTTACACGTCGCTAACGAAAAACCAACACGTTAACGTAACCCCCCTGATCTAAAACAATTAATATTGGCTAATAGGGGAAACACAAAAGCCTATAAAGTAAACGCTAGGTTGCACTGATTACCCGCATTTAACACCCCTTACTTGAGTGTTACGCTGCATTTTAATTATTCATTAATTGATCTCTAATGAGGGCAAGTCGTAAAGAGCAAAACTAAATAAAAATGCTCATTTTAAAAACGTGGAGTTAAGCGTGTTCAAGAAAAATTTAATTGCCAGTGCGGTATTGTTAAGCACATCTGCTACGGCATTAGTAAGTGCGACAGCGGTTGCTCAAGATACCGCTGCTGTAGAGCGTATCGAAGTAACCGGTTCTCGTATTACCCGTACGGATATGGAAACGGCATCACCGGTAACGGTCATTTCAGCTGAAAATATTGCCAAAGGCGGTTTCAAGTCGGTGGACGAAATCCTTGCTGTGCAACCTTCTGCTGCTGGTATGAGCATGGGTGGTTCCTCTAACAATGGTTCGGGCGGTAAAGCGACCATCAACTTACGAGGCATGGGCGCTCAAAGAACATTGGTGCTGTTAAACGGTCGTCGTATGGTTGCTTCAGGTACAGGAGCCGATTCATCGGTTGACTTAAACACTATCCCTGTTGCCATGATCAAGTCGATTGAGATTTTAAAAGATGGTGCCTCTGCGGTGTACGGTTCAGACGCCATTGCCGGTGTTGTTAATATCATCACTAAAAAAGACTTTGTTGGTACCGCTTTAACTGCCGATTTTAGCCAAACAGATAAAGGCGATGGCACTGCATCAGGCTTTAGTGTATTACAAGGCAATGAAGTTGCTGACGGTAACTTAGTGATGGGTTTCCAGTACAGCGAACGTGGAAAAGTCATTCAATCTGATCGTGACTTTACGCCAGCAGCAAGTTCTTCTTTTGTCCCAAGTGGTAGCTTAGCCGGTATGGTGCCTAACGGCGAAGGTGGCTTTAAAGACCGTGATTACGGTTACGATTACAGCACCAGCAGTTATGCCCAAACACCAAACAAGATTTACAGTTTTTTCACTGCTTTTAACAAAGAAATCGCAACCGATACAGAACTGTCTGTTGATGCGATGTACACGTTGCGTGATTCAAAGCAACAAATGGCACCACAACCAGCAAAAATCCAACTTGATCGTACGATGCTAGACAGCAAGTTTGATGACCAATTTGCTAAGACAGATAAAGACGGTGAACTAATTGATACCCTAGAATACCGTCGTAGAATGGTTGATGCGGGTCCACGTATTTACGCCCAAGAAACCAATACCTACCGTATTTCAGCCGGTTTAAAAGGTTACCTTGATAACGATGATACTTGGGAAATGTCAGCGACATATGGTCGTAACGATGCCAAAAGTAGCATGGCTAACGCAACGCATTCAAAAAACTTAGAACAGAGTATCTATGCGCATCAAGATCTTTGGTTTAGTGGTAACACCATCGATCGTGACTTTCTGGTAGATGAAAATGTTATTTATACCGAAGAAAACGAAGGTGGTAATGAACAATTTACCCTTTCTATGGTGTATTCGGGCGTTTCTGAAAGTGACATCGGTTACGCGTTTGGTATTGAAAACCGTTTTGAGTCGGCTTTCTATACTCCTGATATTTACACCCAAAAAGGTGAAAGTACGGCAGCCCAACAAGATCCAACCACGGGTGATTACAATGTATATTCAATGTATGCAGAGTTCTCTGTACCGGTAACAGACGCTATTGCGGTTGAATCAGCGGTTCGATATGACGATTATTCAACATTTGGTGGTGCAACAACATGGAAAGTGGGTACAACGTACACCTTCAATGAAGATTTAATGTTTCGCGCCGTGCGTGCAACAGGTTTTCGCGCACCAAGCGTGAGCGAACTTTACAGTGGTAACTCTGGCTCATTTGATTACCTAACAGACCCTTGGGGCAACGAAATTGATCAGCAAATTCTGGTCAATCGCACCGCTGGTGAGAACCTACAACCAGAAGCAAGTGATTCATTTACTTTAGGTATGGTGTGGGACGTAAATGAGACTATTTCAACAACGGTTGATTACTGGAAATTTGATATTTCCGATGCCATCACGCGCTTAAATGTGCAAGAAGAGATGAACATGTGTTTTGCTGGTAACGTCGTTGCTTGTCATAACGTGAATATTACTCTAGACGGTGACTTAACCAACTTAACATCAGCTCTAACTAACGTTGGTAGCCAAGAAACAGCCGGTATTGACTGGAACTTTAGCTACACTGGCGATGTTTTTAAAGTAGCATTAGATACCACCTACTTATTAGACTTCACTGAAGATGGTGTTGACTACACAGGTACTGTAGACGGTAACTACGGCGCGTACTCAGAGTTGAAATCAACCATGACCGTAAATGCTGATATCACCGAACAGTTGAGTGTTCAGTACATTGCTCAGTACATCCATGGTATGGACGGCAATGCATGGGGCGAAGCGTTTGCAACCGATAGTGTGGTTTATCACAATGTTTCAGCCACATATTACCTAAACGATGACTGGGTAATTAATGCGGGTGTTCAAAACCTATTAGACAAAGAACCTGAAGTAGTGCCTAATGGCAGTGATATGGATACCGTACCAGAAGTATATGACACGGTTGGCCGTACATTCCACCTAAGCACAAGCTACAACTTCTAATTGCTCAAGTGAAATAGATTTAAATAGCGGTGACGAGTCACCGCTATTTTTTTGCCTTTTTCCCGCACCATTTGACTCGATTAACCTGATCAAAGTATCACCAAAGCCAATAAATTTTGCCCATAAAAAGTGTGACCAAAAGGTCATCATCAACATACATTTCTTTCGTTTAGTCACTTAATGGTCATGAGATTTAGAGTAGAAAATCACCTTTGAGATAAACTCCCAATCGGCGATTTTGCAACCGTGTTTTCATTCTGAGTGATTGATTTTGCTAAGAAAGTAACCATTACCAGTAACCAATACCTTAGCTAAAAGCCTTTACATTCTTGCGCCGGGAGCAGAAACTTAATGGGATGAGTCTAAAGTCGTCATTATAATATTTTCCAGGGAGAGTTTTATGAATATGAACCAAGTAACCTTGCCGGTTAACGACATGATCGCCGCCGTTAATTTTTATCTTAGTCTAGGCTTTACCCAGATTGTCGATACCCCACATTATGCTCGTTTTACCTGCCCTTTAGGCGAAGCGACCTTTTCTCTGGCTTTAGAAACCACAGATTTTAGTAATGGCGCAGTGATCTATTTTGAAACCGAGAATTTAGATGATCTTGTCGCAGATTTAACGAATAAAGGCATCGTATTTGAACAACTGCCGACCGAGCAAAGATACCTATGGAAGGAGGCGGTGTTACGCGATCCATCGGATAATAAGATAAAGCTTTATTGGGCTGGTGAAAACCGCATTAACCCACCCTGGAAAGTTGAAATTCGAGCACCACGTAATGGCTCCAAGTAATCGCATATTCAGCGATGCAAGAGCTCAATGTCGATAACGCGCTTTAAAGGGTATAAAAAAGCCTGCAAATTGCTAGCCTGCTATGAAACTGAGGGATACTTTATCTCTCAGTTTTTTTATTTTTATTTAAGAATCAGAGTGTTGATAAGCAACAAGGAGGATTTTTACATAACTTCGCTTAAATAAGCTTTTTAAAATCAAAGTATTATGCGTTTGCTTTACTTTTTACAAATCATAACTTAATGAAATTATGTGTATTTATTTAAAAAAATAATAACAATAATACTTCAGTAATTATTGGGCGTCACATCTTATGCTTTCCTTTTATTATTATAAAACACTATATGATGTTTAGATCAAATTATTTATATAAATAAATTTCATTTGTAGATTTAAAATTCTCACTAACTTATTATATTTCATAAGATTAGTAGTATTTTGCATAAGGACGGCTTCTGTGTATTTAAAACAACTCAAACGTTTATCGATTCTTTTATTCTCACTTTCTTTTTTATCAGGCTGTGTCACCGCCCCTATCTTCATGGTTAACACGGATAACCTAGAAGCCTTAAAGAAAGTAGATCCTGCTAAAGTTGATGAAATACTCATGTCAAATCCAACTGCATTGTGGCAAGCAGCTGCTACGGGTCGTATGGAGTTTGTAAGAGTGCTAATTGATAAAGGTGCGAATATTAATGTTAAGCATAATGGCGTACCTGCAATTGTTATTGCTACTCATAATCGACACTTTGATGTTGTAAAGCTGCTAGTTGAAAAGGGTGCCGATATCGATGCTTCAAATGGATTCGGTTCAACTTCTCTTCACTTTGCAGTAGCTAAAGGGTTGACGCTGGGGGATATAAGCTGGTTATTAGATAGTGGAGCTAATATTGATAAGGTTGAAAATCAAAGTGGCAATACATCTACCCCATTAACAATTGCTATTACCACAAACCGCTCAGAGATCGCAAAAGAACTCGTCAGTCGGGGAGCTTCTATCGAAATCCCAAGCAGTTTTTCTCCTATCTTACGTGCTGCACAATATGGTGAACTGGAGCTGGTTAAATACCTATTATCAAAAGGCGCAGATTTAAATGACATAGGCGCTGACGAGAATATTAATGGTCTTTCTATCGCTGTTGCTAACCAGAAGTGGAACGTTGCTCAATACCTTCTCGACCAAGGAATAAATACAGACCAGCAAGGAAGAGGTGGTTTTAAGGCAATTCACTATGCAGTTAATGTTTCGGCACCAAGCAAGTTGTTTTCGAACATAATACAGAATACAGCTTCAATTGATTCAAAGCTAAGCGAAACCTTAGATACACCTCTTATCCTAGCGACTTATCATAACAATAGCACGTTAGCAAAATTGTTAATCGATGCAGGGGCTGATATTAATGTAAAGAATACAAGAGGCGACACACCACTTCATTGGGCAACTCACCATGGAAACGTAGAAATATCTCGTTTATTAGCTCAAAAAGGCGCTAGCTTATACGCAGTAAACTCCAATAACCTTTCTCCGTACGCAATTGCACAAAATAAACCGAACCTATTGGCTGCAATCACTAATATTGATGTGCAAGCTAAAGTAGACACTCCACCTAAAAAGTCTCCAAAGGCATCTGCTAAACCTTTACTTGCTTCAACGGGGAGTGGTTTTTTCATTAATAAACATGGAGATATGGTTACAAATCATCATGTTATTGATAAATGTGAGTTTGTTAAGGTAAGACATAACAATGAACTATACGGTGCTTCAGTCGTAGTGTTTGATAACAAAAATGACCTAGCTGTTGTTTCTGCCGAATTGGATAATAATGCGTTTTCGAACTTGAGCGCCCAGCAATATCCTTCACTGGGTGAGAGTGTGACGGTGCTTGGTTATCCTCTCAATTCCATATTAGGCAATAGCCTAAAATTAACCACGGGTATTTTAAGCTCTCACACAGGTATTCAAGGGGATTCTTCTGTTTATCAAATATCAGCACCTATTCAAAGCGGTAACTCTGGTGGACCCGTCTATGATGAGGCTGGCGAAGTGCTGGGAGTGGCTGTATCTACGCTTGATCCACTTGTAATGGCTAAGCATACTGGGTCATTACCTCAGAATGTTAACTATGCTGTTAAATCGACGGTATTAACAAACTTTTTGAAAGCCAACAACATACGTTTTAGTGTTGGAAGTGGTGAGAGTAAGCAGAGTCCTAAACAGATCAATAAGGCTAATGCAAAGGCTGTAGCATCAATATTATGTTATTCGCGTTCCTAATATGATGGCATAAAATAGAATACTGCGACGTACAGAGCTAATGAGTTTTTAACACTTCATTAGCTACACTGAACTCAATGATGTCATGAATATCAAACTGTCCATCAACTAAGCCTAGGCGCTGTGCAGGAGTTGTAGGCTTACGCTTACAGCCTCTTTTGTTTTTAATCTGCTTGTAATCGGTTAAGACAAAGTTATTAAAAATACGGCTCATTTCAATGAGCATACAGGCATATTTAGGGTTGTATGAAGCATAGAGGTTCCATTTTTGAAACTTTCCTGACGCAGATAGATCATTCTCTATCCGTTTTTTCTTGTTGTCTGTCTCTCTGATGCGATGTGGTCTCTCGACCATTGTAAGACGCCTAGAGAGTTGATTAAACCATACGTCTATAGGAAACAAGGACGCTTCATCAAATACCCCCTCATCGACATCTGTGAGTGCTTTTAAATCGAGGTACTTGCCTTCTATCACAGGTATGTCCTGACGTACCCAGTCATAGCCTTTATCTCTGACGCTTTCGCCTAATCCGAGCTTTGATTTCCTGATCATACAGGCTTGCACTTTTTTCTTTTCAATGAGGTCTAGGTATATTTTGGTGATCCCTATATCAAAGGTGTTATCGTTGTCGGCGTAAATAATTGTTTTCTTAACGGTCTCCAGCATCGGCCTAAGCATTTCAAGGTGGGTAAGAATGGAATATGATTGATGCACAACGAGATGCTTTTTGGGAGGAATGCTCTCTTCTTCCTGGGGATCACTTTCATCAGGCAATATGTATTGCTGATAACGGCGTTTGTGCAAGGGTTTGTCATAATCACCGATGCGCACAAACTCCTTTGACAAAGATTTGTAGTCAGAGGTAAAGTCAAAAATTCACTGTACCTCTTAAAATATAGCCTGAACTCCGCTCAGCGGCACCAGTGATGTATAAGCGAGTACGTCGAGGCTCTAATTTATTCGTCCAATTCACATCAAAAAACTTTCGATCCATGCACAGTTTGAGTGTTTTGGTTTTCATCTTGTGCCAGTGCTTTTTAAGTTGATACTGCTCGAACTGAACACATTGGTTATAGAAAAACTCGATGCGCTTATAGATAACACTAGGGGTTGTCATCAGCACCTCTTCCACGCGATTGATGGGCACTTTGTTCACCAGTAAAGAGAACAGTAAATAATTGATCTGCGGATTGTGCTGTCCTTTCTGGGGATTGATTGCCGATGAAAACTTGGTACGACAGGACTTACATTTAAAGGTTTGTGATACCACTTCACGGAGATGGTGGTATTTGCCGTCACTGTCGGGGAATACGATTTTAGTCAACCCTTTAATGTTCTTTAGTTTCTTGGTGTTTTTGCTATCAAGCCAATAGTTATCAGAGTGTGAAAGTATGTCTTTATGTTGATTAGGACATGGCTTCTTAAGTCGAGTACGTGTTTTCTCCACACCACGCACTGTCTTCGTATAGGTTTCATATCGTAAACCATCTGGAATGCCTTTGCGCTTATCCTCTCGCAGTCCTGTATTCGGGCAGCTGGGTACGTTTAATTGATAGATAGATCGCAACCGTTCAACCTCTTGTACGATACCCTTATTGCTATACGTCGTCGTACTTGTAAGGCACGTTTTGCATTCAATCAAAAGTGCACCATCCTCACCTGGCTTTATTCTATAATTGCCTAAGTCAGTACTTTCCTTACCGAGGTCATGTGGATCAGGGAATTTGGGCGGAACACCATAATTTTCACACTGTGTGTTATAGCAAAAGTTGATTTGATAGCCTTTGTAAGCCCTTTGAATTGGAAACTTTTCTGGATCTTTTCGGACTGTATTGTGCGGTACGTTTTTAGGGCGATCTTTACGCGGAGTAGATAGAAGCTTGAAATAAACGCGCGCTGTAAGCTGGGCGTCAATAAGTGCGCTGTGTATTATTCGCTCAGAGTTGTCAACACCGTACGCTCTGCAAGCATCGTCCAAGGACAACTTGCTCCTGTTCATTGTCTCTAAAGTCATGACTTGAACACAAAGGCTTTTATAATCGGCAGAGAATACGACACCAGAGCCAGATAGCTTGGCCTCGTTATCCATAAACTCCAAATCGAACGCCTTGTTGAAAAAAATTAACTCACTATCATCGATAAAGTTGAGAATATCAGGCAAAACTTCTTGAAATAGCGGCTCTTTAAGTAACTGGCTATCTTTGATGCCGTGAGTTGCAAGTGCAGTTGGGGTGCTTTTGCGACCCTCTGGGTTTAGGCGGGTGAGAAATGTGTTACCTGTCAGCTTGCCATTATTGATTTCAACAAGCGCAATTTCAATGACTCTATGGCGACCTACCACAGTACTTAAGCCTGTCGTTTCAGTATCAATAACAACTTGTCTTGCCATACTGAACGCCCTCGAATCGAATTACAGGAGAGCTATATTATATATATAAAGCACCTAAAAGATCGAACTGCAACTAACTTCATGTAATTTATGAGTTAAATTACACGAACTTATGTTTTCTATGGGTTTTTGGTGCATGAGTTTAAGGGGGGTAAAAATAAGAAAGGGACGAAAATCATCCCTTAATTTCATAGCAGGCTAGCAAATTGCAGGCTTTTCTCATTTGATAATTTTTAATTAATGGCCATCGGCCGACAGTAAATACCCTTTACCCCAAATGGTTTTGATTTGAGTATTGACCACACCTTGACTGATTAATTTATCTCGTAAGCGAGATAAACGCACATCAACAGAGCGCTCAGAACCATCGTATTCTCGACCTAATAGCAATTTATAGATATCATCGCGAGTTAATACTTTGCCCGCATTAAACATCAATAAAGATAAGAGCTCAAATTCAAAAACACTCAGAGAAATTGGCTTACCTTCAACTTCACAACGTTGCTCGTTTAAGGTTAAAGTGATTTCTCCAACCGTGACTTTTTGTCTATTTTGGCTGGTACCTTTATCTTTACTACGACGTAATAAAGCATCAACATGAGCACTCAATAACTTAGGGCTCACCGGTTTTACCATGAAATCGTCTGCGCCCACACTATAAGCGGCCAAATGTTCGGCTTCGCTGTCATGCGAGGTTAAAAACAAAATAGGACCGTTGTAGGTGCCACGTAATTCATGACACACCTTGTAGCCATCTTTTCCAGGCAATCCGATATCTAAAATGATCAGATCAGGCTGGATCTTAATTTGGCTACGTACCGCCTGATCCCCTCGATATACCTGATGAACCACGTACGAGGACTTTTCAAGATAGCTTTTTAAAAGAGAGGACAGTACCTTATCATCTTCAACTATCATGATTGTTGAAAACTCACTTACCGCGGTAAGATCTTTTTTCATAAGCGTTAAAACCTGCCTAAGATGGAATACGTTATTGTAGTTAATTTACTAAAAAATATTCACTACGACTTATATAAGATCAAATAATAGAGCAATAGCACAGAGAAAACTGTTTACAATTGTAACCCCAAAAAACTACTCATCTAAAAAATGTACTTTTGTTTCAAGATTATGCCTAATCTTGTACCTTAATAACAAGAACTACTGTTTCAGATGTTAATATTTTAGTTAAAATAACTCTTCATCTAAGGCAAACAAGTGCTGTGCGCCACTGCTTGCCGACGCCATAAGCGATAAACGTCTTGGTAACAAGCGCGCAAAATAGTACCTCGCAGTCGTCAATTTGGCCTGATAAAAGTCATCTTGCACTGACTTATTCATTGCAACTTTAGCGATTCTCGCCCAAATATACGCCAAGGCAGTGTAACCAAAGACATGCAAGTAATCATTCGCCGCTGAGCCTAATTCTTCAGGATCGGTGACAGCTGCGTTTAAAATCGTTTTCGTTAACTTATGCAAGTCATTACTAGCAAGCGATAAAGGCTGCATAAACTCTTGCAGTTCCTGAGCCGGGTTATCATCGATAAAACTTTGAATGTGTTCTATAAACAAATCAACATAAGCACCATCATTAGCCGCGACTTTACGAGTGATTAAATCCATCGCTTGAATACCATTGGTCCCCTCATAAATTTGAGCGATACGGGCATCTCGCACCAACTGCTCTTGCCCCCACTCGCGTACATAACCGTGTCCACCAAAAACCTGTTGCCCATGGATGGTATTTTCAAGACCAATGTCACTAAAAAACGCTTTCGCTAGTGGGGTTAATAAGGCGGTTAATGCGGTTGCATTTTTTTGCTCTTCACCTACCCCATAGGTGCTAATATCGAGTTGTTGAGAAATATACAACGCTAACGCACGGTTACCTTCGTTTAGGGCCTTCATATTTAATAGCATTCGACGAACATCACCATGAACCATTAAGCTGTCGGCTGCCTGCTCTGGTTGTTTAACCCCAGTTAAACTGCGCCCTTGCAGTCTATCTTTGGCATAGTCAATGGCATTTTGATAAGAGCGTACGCCGGCACCAATGCCTTGAATACCGACGCCAATACGCTCAAAATTCATCATGGTAAACATACAGGCTAGGCCTTTATTCACTTCACCAATCAAATAACCTGTTGCTTGGTCAAAGTTCAGGACACAGGTTGCTGAGGCATTGATCCCCATTTTATGTTCAATACTGCCACAACTTACAGCATTTTTTGCGCCTAGGCTGCCATCGTCATTGAGCAAATATTTCGGTACCAAAAACATCGAAATGCCACGGGAGCCCGCTGGCGCATCGGGTAATTTTGCCAACACCAAATGAATGATATTATCGGTCATATCGTGCTCACCGGCGGTGATGAACATTTTACTGCCGGTTAATTGGTAACTGCCATCTTCATTGGCTATGGCCTTGGTTTTAATCATTCCTAAATCCGTGCCCGCATGGGCTTCGGTTAAACACATGGTGCCAGCCCACTGTCCCGAGTACATATTAGGTAAATATTTAGCTTTAAGCTCCGCACTGCCATGCTTGGCCAGACTTAAGGCAGCGCCGGCCGTTAAGCCAGGGTACAAAGAAAAGGCGATGTCTGCCCCGCAAATAATTTCCTCTTGCAAGGCGGTGATCATTTTTGGCATCCCCATGCCACCAAATTCTGGGTCACCGCCTAAGCCAATCCAGCCCCCTTGGGCATAGGTACTAAAGGCTTGCTTAAAACCAGGAGCAGAAATCACTTCACCATTATCCCATGTCGTGCCAATCTCGTCCCCTTGTCGTGAAATTGGCGCAATCACTTGCTCTGCAATTTTGGCACACTCTTGTAATATTGCCTTAGCGGTATCTTTGTCTATCAACTCTGCTAACGCGGGTGTGTTTTGCCACATGTTTTCTGCATCGAATACATCAAACAACAAAAAATTCATATCTTTTAAATCGACGCGATAATCTGCCACGGTTATTCCTCTCTTCCCCAAATAGTTACCAATGAAAACGATCACGGTTAGTGATGTTAATTATTATTACGAGCCACCTTAAACAGTCGATTAAAACAGCCGTTTAAATAATGCGATAATTATTTAATTCTGTAAAGCGTTATAACCCCCCTCAATTAGCAACGAGATTAATTTAGGCGTAAGCAGAATTTTTTGGCCAACAGAAAAGCCCGGTTAACCCTAGAAAAAATGCGATAAACCATACGGTTTATCGCATTTAGCTTTACCTACCCTGTTTACTTTGGCCTGATTGATCTTAGCCATTTAGGTCTATGGCGACTGATGTTACAGATTTTCTTCGGCAAATTGCGCTAATGCGCTGCGCACCACCCCATTAAGGTTGACCGTCGCACTACCTGGGTAGTCTTTAAATCGCTCGACAATATAGGTTAAGCCTGAGGTTAAAGGGGTTAAATAATTACTGTCAATTTGAGCTAAATTACCGCTACAGATTAACTTGGTTCCTGCACCACATCGGGTAATGATGGTTTTTAATTGGGCCGCCGTTAAGTTCTGACACTCATCTAACAACACCACCGCATTTTGAATGCTTCGGCCACGCATAAAGTTGACCGACTTAAACTGAATATTGGCTTTTTCCATGATGTAATTCATGCTACCGCTCATGCTTTCATCTTGTTTGTGCAACACTTCCAAAGAGTCGGTAATAGCGGCTAACCAAGGCGCCATTTTCTCTTCTTCAGTGCCAGGTAAAAAACCAATCGATTCGGCAATTTCTGGGGTCGATCGAGTCACAATAACTTTGTCGTATACACCTCGCTCCACCACCATTTCAAGTGCGGTGGCAAGGGCTAGTAAGGTTTTACCACAACCTGCGGGGCCGGTTAAAATCACCAAGTCGATATCAGGATCTAATAAGGCATCCATGGCCATGCCTTGATAAATATTTTTGGGATGAATGCCCCAAGCATTGCGCCCCATTAACCGTTCATGACCTAAATCTAGAATGGTCATTTGATCTTCATTAATTTCAACCACTTTGCCAGCAAAACTTTCTTCTTGGTCAATAAGGTATTCGTTTATATAGGCGGCCGGAATCAAGTTTTTATCAAGAATATGCCGTGTGTAGCGACCGTCGGTTTCACTTTTACAGTTACTGACTTGCTGCCAAAAATCCCCTTCAAATTTATGGTAGCCCTTGGTTAAAAATTTAATATCATCTACTAATTGGTCAGTACGGTAATCTTCAACAAACTTGAGCCCTGCACCTTTACCTTTTAATCGCATATTAATGTCTTTGGTCACAAGTACGACTTTCTTGTCAGATTTTTTTTCTTGTAAGAAAAGGGCTGTGTTAATGATTCGGTTGTCGTTTTCGTTTTTAGACAAGCCATCAACTTTTTGTTCAAGGGCGAAGTCATTAAAAATAGACAGATGACCAGGTTCTCGATGACTTTCATTGGTATTAGGCAGTTGCACGCCTTCTAACACTTCTTCTGGGGATGCATCACGGAGTAAATCTTCAAGCGCGCGAATGGCCACTCTGGCATCGCGACTAACGTCTTTATTTCTGTCTTTGATGCTATCAAGCTCTTCTAGAACCGTCATTGGAATAACAACATCATGTTCCTGAAAAGACAGAAAAGCGAAAGGTTCATGTAGCAAAATATTGGTGTCTAATACGTAGATGGTGTGTTTGTCATTCATAGATCATCCTAAACTAAGGCAAACTTATTTGCTCAAATTCTGTCGTAATTTGAATGATCATGACTTGTTGGGTTGGGTGCCCGCAACGCTAGTTTTGAAGTTGCTGTTTAGCGCTACTGTTGTTATCACCTGATGTACAAAAGCGTACAAACAAAACAGGATCACTCACCAAAGGCTGTGCTTTTTCGATCTCCTGTTCCATTAGACGTAACTTCACTTTGACATGTTCTAATTATTGAGGCAAGAGGGTGTCACATATTTTTTTCATTTTGATCACACCTTCTCTACGGCAGATTTTAAGTTTAATTCTATACTCTAAGCTAGCTAAGGGCTGATAACTCTGCTGGCAAGCAATTGGTACACCATGTACAAAGCTTGTTTGATGGTGCAAAACAGGCGGTATCCCCATAATAAGGTATTAACTTTGCAGGTATAGGTTAATACTTAACCTATTCATCGGTTTGTCGTTCAATTAAATGTATGTTAGGCGAATTACTCCGAATAAACGGATGAAATATAGGGAATAAATCGTTACCATAGCGCCCCTTTTTAGGCCCTCTCGATTTTTTGGAGTGTATTAATGTCTTTTTTTCTTGGCCAACGATGGATCAGTGACAGCGAATCTGATCAAGGTTTAGGCACCGTGGTCGCCGTTGAAGGTCGTCATGTAACCATTCTCTTTACCGCGACAGGTGAATCCCGACAATATTCAATGCAAGACGCCCCGCTCACTCGGGTGGTATTTAACGTCGGCGACATCGTCCCCTCGCACGACAACTTTTCCATTAAAGTCACCGAGGTAAAAGAAGACAATCATTTATATACTTACATCGGCAACCGGACCGATAATCAGGAGATGGTCGAGCTCAAAGAAATGCTGGTCGACCATTTTATTAAATTCAATAAGCCGCATGATCGTTTGCTTAATGGCCAATTTGATCGTCTAGATTGGTACCAACTGCGTAAAAACTCATTAAAATACCAATTTGAGCAACAACAGTCAGAGCTATCAGGATTAACCGGTGCTCGTGTAAGCTTAATCCCACATCAACTGTATATTGCCGAAGAAGTTGGTAAACGCTTTGCACCAAGGGTATTACTGGCCGATGAAGTGGGTTTAGGTAAAACCATTGAAGCTGGCCTAATTATCCATCAACAGTTGGTTTCTGGTCGGGCTAAAAGAGTATTAATAGCCGTTCCTGAGTCACTTATGCATCAATGGTTGGTTGAAATGCTACGTCGTTTCAATCTCCACTTTAGTATTTTTGATCAAGAACGATGTGAGCAATATGCCCATGACGAGAACCCATTTAGCTCTGAGCAATTGGTTTTGGTTAATCTTGACTTTTTAGCCAATAATCCAGAACAATTTGAGAATATTGCCAACGAGGAATGGGATTTAATGGTGGTCGATGAAGCTCACCACTTATCTTGGTCTGTCGATAACCCCAGTATTGAATATCAATGTATTGAAATTTTAGCCGAGAATATCCCAGGCGTACTGTTACTTACCGCCACCCCAGATCAACTGGGTCATGAGAGTCACTTTGCTCGTCTACGCCTACTGGATTCGAATCGTTTCTACGACTACCAAGCGTTTATCAAAGAGGAAGAAGGCTACACTCAGGTGGCTAAAGCCGCCAACAGTATTTTAAGTAACAACCCCTTAGACAACAGTCAACAACAGGCATTAAGCGAGCTATTACACGAATCGGATATCCGTGTCCTGATGCAGCAATTGCAACAAGGCGATGTCAAAAGCCAAGAGCAAGCTCGCAGTGAACTTTTAAGCCAGCTATTAGACCGACACGGTACTGGGCGCATTTTATTTCGCAACTCGCGCAATACCATCACCGGCTTTCCTGAGCGGAAACTTTTTACCTACCCGCTTGAATTACCAGAACAATATGAACATAAGCTGCAAAGCTATATTTTAAGCGACGACTATCAAGCATTAATTGACTCCCCCGTGAGCAACGCCATCTTTACGCCTGAAATTTTGTACCATTTAGATCACCAACAAAGTAAATGGTTTGAATTTGATCCTCGCGTTGAGTGTTTGATTAATTTGTTAAAAGACAATCGTGATGAGAAGATTTTGGTTATTTGCTCGAAAGCTCAAACGGCCAAAGATCTTGAAGAAGCTCTGCGCACTCGTGAAGGTATTCGCGCCGCTGTATTTCATGAAGGTATGAGCATTTTAGAGCGTGATAAAGCCGCAGCTTACTTTGCCCAAGAAGAAGACAGTGCCCAAGTATTATTGTGCTCTGAAATAGGCTCTGAAGGGCGTAACTTTCAGTTTGCTCACCACTTAGTGCTATTTGATTTACCCGAAAATCCGGATTTACTGGAACAGCGTATTGGCCGCCTCGACCGTATTGGTCAAACCCAAACCATTTGCTTACATGTGCCTTATTTTGAGCAATCGCCACAGTCATTATTGTTAAACTGGTATCACCATGGGATGAATGCGTTCGAGCAAACTTGCGTAACAGGACATGCGGTCTACAAAGAATACAGCCCGGCCATTAAGCAATTGGCGATACAAGGTTTATGGTCTGCGCCTGCGATGGAGAACATCCTTCAGGGTAGCTTCTCTTTACACCAAAAAATTAAACATGAGCTTGAGCAAGGGCGTGATAAATTACTGGAAATTCACTCCTCTGGGCAAGGCAAAGCCGAACAACTCGTCGATGACATTGATGCACTTGATAACCAAACCGATTTAGCCTTGTATATGTTTTCTTTGTTTGATGTCTTTGGCCTTAATCAGGAAGATAAATCGGACAATGCCATCGTGCTGTCGCCAACCGAGCACATGCTGAGTGCAAACTTTCCAAACTTACCGGAAAGTGGTACCACCATCACCTTTAATCGTAACACGGCTCTGAGCAATGAAGACTACCAATTGCTCACATGGGATCACCCTATGGTACGTGGCGCGATGGACCTAGTTCTAAGTGATGATATAGGAAACGCCAGTATTGGTTTATTAAAAAACCCAGCGCTGCCAGCGGGAACGTTCTTCTTGGAGTGTATTTTTACCTTGGAAGCCATGGCGCCAAGTCAATTACAAACAGGTCGCTACTTACCCACCACACCAATTCGAATTTTACTCGATAAGAATGGGAATAATTTATCTGCCAAAGTTGCGGAATCGGTTCTTGATAATCAATTGAGTCCAGTGAAGAAACAAACAGGTTTGCAACTGGTTAAAGCACTAAAATCTTTGATCCCTGCTCTTGTTGAAAAGGCTGATGGCTATTGCCAGGCGCAAGTTAAAGACCTAACCCAACAGGCACTGGTTAAAATGAACGCAAGTTTGGATGAAGAGTATGAGCGTTTAAGTGCATTAGCAAAAATTAATCCTAATGTTCGTCAATCAGAATTAGATTTTATTAAGCATCAACAAATGGAACTGACTCATTTCATTAATCATGCCCAAGTGAAATTTGAAGCCATTCGCTTAATTGTCGCGACAAGCTAACGTGCCATCAACAGCTACCTTCGCCAAAGGTGGCTCAATAATGCAAACCTAGGTAAAATGGACAGCAAGCTTACGTGTTGTTCGTTTACCTAGTTTTAGCTTCTGCTGACTTTCGCTAATTTCAATGTTGGAACCTTATGAGCGCAAATCCCGATTTTGTTTACCGCCCTCCCATGTCACCTTATCTTGATATTTTGTATCGAGACGATGATATTATTGTGCTCAATAAACCCAGTGGCTTATTAACCGTGACAGGTCGCTTACCTGAACATCAAGATTGTCTGCAAACACGGGTTAATCGAGTGCTGCCTTGGGCAACCATTGTTCACCGCCTTGATATGGCAACCTCTGGGGTGATAATCATGGCCTTAAACAAGAAAAGCCATGTTGCGATCAGCCGACAGTTTGAATTACGCCAAACTGAAAAGTATTATCTGGCCAGAGTTTATGGTCAGATTACAGCAGAAAGTGGTGAAGTAAACTTGCCTTTAATTTGTGATTGGCCCAACAGACCCAAGCAAATGGTTGATTTTGAACGGGGAAAAAAAGCCATCACCCAATATAAAGTTCTGCAAAAAGAAGAGCATTCAACCTTAGTGGAGTTAAAGCCCATTACGGGTCGTTCACACCAGTTAAGAGTACATATGCTGTCGCTTGGTCATCCTATCTTAGGAGATCGCTTATACGCTCATGACAACGCTAGGGCAATGAGTGAGCGCTTACAACTGCACGCTTTACATCTAGAATTCGCCCATCCTATCAGTGGCGAAAAAATGGTTTTTAACGCCCCTTGTCCTTTTTAAAGGCTATAACTTTTGTGCCCTAACACGCATATCAAACCCACAAAGTTTTTGCTCACTCTGTGTTGTGCAAAAACATAATCGGATTGGTATTAGCCTTGCTGACTAATTAACTCGTAAGCGGCTTGTATATCCTGAGCTTTTTGTTTCGCATCTTCCATTAACTCTGGTGGCAAGCCCTTGGCGACCAGCTTGTCTGGATGGTGTTGCGACATCAGCTTACGATAGGCTTTTTTCACCGTTTGTTTGTCACAATTCGGGGTGACCCCAAGCACTTTATAAGCATTTTCGAGATGTTGTTGTTTTTGTGAGGCCGATTGAGCGCCTCGGCCCTGATGAAATTGCTCCCCAGCAATAATGCGATCCAAAATAAAGTCGAGTTCTTGCGCAGACATGCCAAAAGCTCGTGCAATTTTGTGTAATATTTCTCGCTCACTTGGGTGCAATTCGCCATCGGCAAAGGCCGCTTGAATCTGGATTTCTAAAAACATTCGTAATAAGTCATGGCGACCAAAGGTTGCACTGCGAAGCTTTTTAAGCTGTTCAGATAAATTAAAGTCGGACTGTTTGCCAACGCGAAACGACTCTTTGGCGAGAGCCTGCATTTCGCTGTTGAGCCCCCATTTATGCATCGCATGTTTGGCAAAAGCAATCTCGTTTTCGGTGACTCGACCCGATGCTTTGGTGATATGCCCCATCACCGAAAATGTGGCAACAAAGTAGACATTTTGCCGTTTTAAATCGTTTTCTCGATTAAACGCATTGAAGTCTAAGCTTAAACCTTGATCAAACTTATGCCCTATATAAAGACCAATCAACGCACCAAGGATACGCCCAGCCATAAACCCCAGCAAGAAACCAAATACCTTACCCCAAATACGCATAATTTAATCTTTAACCTTTTTTACTATTTGATTTATCTGAGTTAATCGCTCAACGGTGCCAATATCGCTCCACAATCCGTTAAAAACATGCCCACCGATACGCTTATCGCTCATGGCTTGGCGCAATATCGGCGCTAATGGCATAAACTCTGCTGCCATGCCTGCGAATAATTTCGGATCATACAGACCAATCCCCGCATAGGTATGTTTATTGGGTAAATGCTCGGCAAAATCAAGTTTGCCATCAATTAGGGCAAAATTACCCAAAGGAACATGATCAGGGTTTGGTACCAACACCAAGTGCGCCAATTCATTTTCTGCTAAAGCATTTAATTGAGCAAAGTCGTAATCACAATAAATATCACCATTAACCAACAAGAAGGGCTCTTCACCAAGCAATGGTAACGCCTTAATAATCCCTCCAGCGGTTTCTAAAGCGCCATTCTGTTCAACCGAATAGACTATATTTACCCCCCACTTTTTACCATCACCAAAATAGTCTGCAATTTGTTGACCAAGCCAAGCATGATTGATCACCAGATCATAAATGCCTGCGCGCTTTAAATTGACAATATGGTATTCAAGCAATGGAATACCAGCAATTTTAAGCAATGGCTTTGGCGTGACATCGGTTAATGGTTTCATTCGTTCACCACGCCCAGCCGCTAATATCATCGCCTTCATTCGCTTTCCTTGCTGGTATTTGCTAAAGCAGGAAACACTCGATGTTGCAAAAAGTGACCTAATGAGGAAAATTGTGGGTACTTATTTGCCATATCCACAAGATAAGACAAAGTCAGTGGAATATCTTGTAAGTAGCCTGATTTATTATCACGATGATGTAATCTGGCAAAAATACCCGCCGCTTTTAAATGTCGTTGCATTCCCATTAAATCAAACCAACGGAAAAACTGTTGTTGGTCTATGTTGGCATATTGAGGCTGTTCAGTCAGTTGCTGCCAATACTCGAATACCAATAGCTCTACTTGCTCAGCAGGCCATTTGACATAGCAATCTCGCAGCAAAGAGACAACATCATAGGTAATGGGACCGGTCACTGCATCCTGAAAATCAATGACCCCCAAGTCGCCATTTGTCAGGCTAATTAAATTACGACAATGAAAGTCGCGATGAACCGTAACCATAGGTTGCGCTAACGCACTATCTGCCAGCGTGTTAAAGCAGTTATGTAATAAATCTTCTTCTTGCTCGGACAACTCAAGCTTTAAATGTGTTTGTAATAACCATTGACGAAATATTTCCATTTCAGTCAATAAGAACGTTCGATCATATTCAGGTAATGACCACTGCGGTGTGCTTTGCACCTCTCTTACCTGATTTAATAACATTAAAGCTTGCTGATATTTGCCTTTAAAATTGTCATTGTTTAGCACCTGACTTAACAAGGTATCGCCAAAATCGGCGATCACTAAAAAGCCTTGCTCGGGTTCATAATGATAAATTTTTGGCACCAAAAGACCCGCTTGGGAAAATGCTTGGGTCATTTCAACTACCGCCGTATTGTTTATTTTATCGCTCGGGCTATCGACCACAATGTAGCTATGAGGATGAACACTGAGACGGTAGTATTGTCGAAATCCCGCATCACCATTGAGCGCTGATAGTTGCAATTCTTGCTGGTTGAAGAGTCTGTCGAGCCAATGACAAAGAGCCTGATATCGAATGGATTGGCTTTGTTGCTCTGGTTGTAAAGGTGTATTCAAAAATAGTACCTGTATTGGTTATCGGTAATAATGTTTTAGCTCAAACAACACGACG
Organism: Thalassotalea sp. 273M-4; assembly: GCF_041410465.1. NCBI lineage: Bacteria > Pseudomonadati > Pseudomonadota > Gammaproteobacteria > Alteromonadales > Colwelliaceae > Thalassotalea > Thalassotalea aquiviva. Next base: position 336,389 of record NZ_CP166961.1, on the reverse strand, counting down.
TTTGTTAAATCGTCCTGTTTGAGCATAACCTTATCGAAAGCGATAAATAAATACCAGATAAAGACGCGATTATATGCCGAGTTATGTTGATATATTTACTCGTCTGAGCGACTTTCTTTCCTCAATTTTACCGCCTAGGTTACCGCTTAGTTAACGGCTTAGTTTACCACTTAGTTAACGGCTATCACTGAACCTCATAGCTGGTTTTTACAACTTATGCCTAATGGGGCTGGCGAAGTCATGGTAAACCTATTGATGTTCGTGAAGTAGTTGTCTAAGATTTGTATTTTTAATAGTGAAATTCAATACTTAATTAATAAAATTTGTTAGACTTAAGCACTAACCATCAATCTTATTCAGTATCTATTGCAAACCCCAATACGTTAAGGTTTTCGTAAGTAAAATCGTGTTCATGTTGGGAAATGGAAATTACATGCAGAACACCCGTATCAGTTTTTTTATCAGTCTTTGCATTTTATCTCCCCTTGGCTATTCACAAGAAAGTGAAAACAGCCCTCTTGTTGAGGGGATCGATCAACAATGTGTGATCGCGCCACCTCAATACATTCGACTAAACTCGACGCAGCTTCGCGGTGACGACGAAATCTGGATAGAATCCGATAAAGCGGTTATCGAAAACAATAAAAATACCCGTTTTAGTGGTAACGTAAAAATGGCGAATGGGCAAAACATCATTCAAACCGATGAAATTTTTATTGATCGAGTAGCAAACCAGATTTCAAGTAAAGGTAACACTCAATTTCAAAGTGATACCATCACCATAAACGCTGACAATCTACATGCGAATAACGATACCAAGCAAATCGTGATGAGTGGTACTGAATATCGGTTAAACAATGCGCCAGGAAAAGGCGGTGCCAAGCGACTTGAGATAAATGAAAAGGGGCTAAGTTTAGCCGGTGCCTCATATACCGCTTGCCAAGAAGAGGTGCCCGATTGGAAAATCAGCGCCAGCAAAATTAACTTATCGACCGAAGACAATGAAGGCGAAGCTTGGAATACCGTATTTAGAGTAAAAGATATTCCTGTTTTTTACCTTCCCTACATAAATTTCCCTTTGTCTGATCAGCGCAAAACCGGCTTTTTATACCCACAAATAAGCACCTCAAGCAACTCAGGCTTTGAGCTTAAAACCCCATTTTATTGGAATATTGCGCCCAATATGGACGCCACCATAACCCCATATTACATGTCAAAACGTGGCACTCAGTTACAAACAGAGTTACGTTACTTAACGGGTCAACAATATGGTCAGTTAAATGTTGAATACCTAGAGCAAGACGATGAGTTAGTCAATAATGACGAGCCTCGTTATCTGAGCAGATTCCAACATATGGGCACTATTTCAGATAATTTCCGTGTTTTTATCGACTTCTCAGATGTTAGCGATGATAACTATTTGGTCGATATTGGCAGTGACCAATTTAATAAATCTGATGCCTACTTATGGCGCATAGGTGAGTTATCGTATTTTAGTGACTATTGGCATAGCACCATAAAAATTCAGGATTTTTCGGTTTTAGGTAATCGAGCAAACAGTTACAAAACCTTACCGCAAATTGAATTTGAGTCGTATCAGCCCCTGGGCTTTTGGAACTCTAGTTTTAACTTTTTTGCCGAATACAGTCAATTTGACATCAGTGATGAGTTTTTACCGACCGCTGAGCGATTACACTTAGAAACCGGTTTTTCATTTCCGTATGCACGTCCAGGTTGGTTTTTTAATTCTGACTTTAAACTTATGCATACAATTTACCAGCAAGATAACCTTAATTTTGCTAATCAAGCCTTTAATTTAAATTTAACTGAAGAAGCCGATCGTACCCTACCGAAAGTGCGCTTTCATACCGGGCTTAACTTTGATCGTGATACCACCTTATTTTTTGATAACATGACTCAAACATTTGAGCCCCAAGTGCAATACTTGTTTGTCCCCGATACCAACCAAGACGATATTTTTATTTACGACAGTTCGCCTTTACAAGACGACTTTGATGGCTTATTTCGCGATCGTCGATTTACCAGTGTTGATCGCATCGCTGAGGCCAACCAGATTTCGTTTGGCGCCACCTCTCGAATTTTAAATAAAGATAATCAGGAACTTTTTCGCCTTAGCCTGGGTCGGATTACCTATCTAAACGATACCAACATTAATTTTGATGAAGATGGTAATCGCAAAGATACTTCAGCGCTGGCGGCAGATTTATTTTTGCAACTGGCAAGAAGATGGCAATTTCAGTCAGATATCCAGTACGATACCAAAAATAATCAAACTGAAAAAAGCCAAGTGAGTATCCATTACGTTAAAGATGATCGTAATATCTTTCAGCTTAGTCATCGCTATATCAGTAATATCGCCGAAGATAGTATTGAACAATTGTCCTTGCTAGGGAGTTTCCCAATCAACAAAGATTGGCAATTTGTTGGCCATATTACCCAAGATATTAAACGTAAACGTTCACTGGAAAGCTATGCTGGCTTTCAATATGAAAGCTGTTGTTGGGCACTTCGACTAACCTATCATCGAAGTATTAATACCAACTTGGATAGCCAAGACTTTGAATTTGAAAATCGCGATGAATTTGACAGTGGAATTATGTTACAGTTTGTATTAAAAGGGTTGGGCGGTAAACAACAGCCCACGAGTATTTCAGATATGCTAGAATCTGGCTTGTTCGGCTATAAGCGTCCGTATTTCCTAACTAACTAACCAAAGAAAAAATCAATGAACAATATAATAAAAGTTGGCCTGATGTTGTCAGGTCTAGCAGCAGGAATGTTAAGTTCTTCAACGCTGACAGCCAAAGAAGTTGAATTAGACAGAGTCGTGGCCATTGTGAACACCGGCGTGGTATTACAGTCAGAAATTGACCACTTGGTAGAAAATGTAAAACGACAAGCCCTTAGAGAAAATCAAAAATTACCTTCCGATAAAGCCTTGCAAGTCCAAGCAATGGAAAAACTGATCAATGACACCTTGTTATTGGAAATGGGTGAGCGCATGGGGGTGCAAATTAGCGATGCACAGCTTGACGCTACTATTGCCAACATAGCTAAACAAAGTGAAGACCTGAGTTTAGAGCAATTTCGTCAAAAACTGGTTGCCCAAGGCCAAAACTATGAACTGTACCGCGAAGGCGTTCGAAACGAATTAATTGTAACCGAAGTCCGTCGAGCGAGCGTTGGTCGTCGCATTAGCATCACCCCGCAAGAAGTCGATAATTTATTACAATTGATGCAAGAACAATCTGAAAAACAAATCGAATATAATTTAGGACATATTCTGATTGCTTTCCCAGAAGATCCTACTCAGCAAGACTTAAATGAAGCCAAAGAAAAAGCCGATAAAGTTATCGAGTTATTAAACGATGGTGGTGATTTCAAGCAAATCGCAATCGCCTCATCGGGAGCACCTTCGGCGCTGCAAGGTGGTGACATTGGCTGGAGTGGTATTAATGAAATGCCAACCTTGTTTGCTGAACTGGTGGAAGGCCAGGAGAAAGGTGAAATCTTTGGCCCGATAAGAACCGGATTGGGCTTTAACATCATCAAGATTTTAGATCTTCGTGGTCAACAGGTTGTCGAAGTAGAAGAAATTAAATCTCGCCACATTTTGATAAAACCTTCGATCATTTTATCAGAAGAAAAAGCCAAAAATATGCTCCAAGGCTTCCTAGATCAAATCGAAGCAGGCGAAGCCGACTTTGATACCCTAGCCAGAGAGCATTCTGATGGCCCAACATCAACCCGTGGTGGTGACTTAGGTTGGGCCGATCCTAATAACTACGACCCAGCTTTTAAAGAGGTCTTATTGAGCCTTGAAGTAAATGAATATTCAAAACCATTTCGCTCTTCTTTTGGTTGGCATATTGCACAAGTAACGGGTAAGCGTACTCAAGATGCTACAGAGAAAAACAACTCAAATCGCGCCTATCAATTACTGTTTAACCGTAAGTTTGGCGCAGAATCTGAGCGTTGGATGAAAGAAATGCGTGATGAAGCCTACATTGAAATTTTAGCTTCCGAGGCGAATTAATGGTTTACAATATTGCCATTACCCCTGGTGAACCTGCCAGTGTCGGCCCTGATATTATTATTCAATTAGCTCAGCAAGACTGGCCAGTGCAACTGGTCGTCGTTGCCGATGCAAACATGTTAGAACAGCGGGCAAAAGGCCTAGGATTAGGGTTAAATATTCGACCTTATGATAACGCGAAAGCTCCGATTGCTCACCAAGCGGGCACACTTTGTGTTTTGCATGTGCCCTTATCAGTGCCGGCAATACCGGGGCAATTAAACCCCGAGAACGGCGCTTATGTGGTTGAAACTCTGCGTATCGCAAGTGAACTCAATATGTCGGGTGAATTTCAAGCTGTCGTTACCGGACCGGTTCATAAAGGCTTGATTAACAAAGCCGGCATTCCATTTAGTGGTCACACTGAATACTTTGCGCAACAAGCCAATTGTAGCGATGTGGTAATGATGTTAGCGACAGAAGGGTTACGAGTATCACTAATGACAACTCACATTCCTTTAGCGTATGTGTCAAAAGCCATTACCTTTGAGCGTATTGTTAAAATTACGCGTATACTCAATAAAGATTTACAGGAAAAGTTTGGCATTGCCAAACCTAAAATTTATGTCTGTGGATTAAACCCACATGCAGGTGAGGACGGTCACTTAGGCCATGAAGAAATTCAAACCATAACCCCTGCCCTTGACAGTTTAAGAGCCGAAGGAATGGATTTAATCGGGCCATTGCCTGCCGATACTATTTTTCAAGAAAAGTATCTTGCAGACGCTGATGCCGTGCTAGCAATGTATCACGATCAAGGCCTACCCGTGTTGAAATACAAAGGGTTTGGTAATTCGGTCAACATTACATTGGGCTTGCCATTTATACGGACATCCGTTGACCATGGCACCGCCATTGAATTAGCCGGTACCACCAAGGCTCATCCAGGCAGTTTCAAAGCTGCCATTAATAACGCAATAGAATTAGTAAAAAATCATCGATGAATAATAAAAGTCATTTAGGACACCAAGCCAAGAAACGCTTTGGTCAAAACTTTCTCCACGACGATGCGGTGATCAGCCGTATCGTTGATGCTATTGACCCGGCAGAAGGGCAAAACCTTGTTGAAATAGGTCCAGGTTTAGGCGCTCTGACCGAGCCCGTTATTGAACGCGCAGGTGATATCAGTGTGGTCGAGCTTGACCGTGATTTGGCTCATCGTTTGCGCCACCATCCGTTTATTGCGAAACACTTAACCATTTACGAAATTGATGCTTTAAAGTTTGATTTTTCAACCTTAGCCAGCGAGCAACCATTACGTATTTTTGGTAATTTGCCTTATAACATTTCCACCCCATTAATTTTCCACTTGCTCTCGTTTAAAGATACGGTTGTTGATATGCACTTTATGTTGCAAAAAGAAGTGGTGATGCGCATGGCAGCGGCGCCTAATTCTAAGGCGTATGGGCGCTTATCAATTATGTGTCAATATTACTGTAAAGTGATGCCAGTCATGGAAATTGGTCCGGAGGCATTTCAGCCACCACCAAAAGTCGACAGCGCCATTGTCAGATTAATTCCGCATAAAGAGATCGCTAACCCAGCCAAAGACGTCTCTTGGTTAGAAAGGGTTACGCGAGAAGCTTTTAATCAGCGTCGTAAAACCATTAGAAACAGTTTTAAAAAGCTGATCAACGTTGAGGATCTCGAAGCATTAGGCATTAATCCGTCGCACCGCCCAGAGAACTTAAGCATGGACGATTATATCAAAGTGGCAAACTTTTTAGCCGATAATCCACCAGCATAACGGGAGATATTGCGGATGACAAAATCAGATTGCGCTGTAGCAATAACCACAAAAGTTCAATTTGTGGAAGAACAATCCGATCAATATCAACAGCGCTATGTCTTTAGTTACCGCATTAACATTGCCAACAAAAGCAATAAAACCCTGCAACTTTTATCCCGTAGTTGGTTAATTACCGACGGCAATGGAAATAAAGTCAGTGTTGAAGGCGAAGGTGTCGTCGGCCAACAGCCAATTATCCCAAGTGGCGAAGTTTACGAGTACAGCAGTGGCTCTATTTTAAAAACCCCTATTGGTACCATGGAAGGTTACTACACGATGAAAGATTTACAAGGCAAAGAATATCGAGTAGAAATACCGGTATTCAGCCTTGCCATCCCCCATATAGTAAATTAGTTGAAAGATGGCAATTTACCTTATCGGTGACATTCAAGGCTGTCATCAAGAATTACGGTTATTATTAGAAAACATCGAATTTAATCCCGATGTTGATCAAATATGGTTTACCGGAGATCTTGTTGCAAGGGGCCCAGATTCTTTAGCCACCTTGCGTTTTATTAAATCGCTTGGCAATGCCGCCCAGGTCGTACTGGGTAATCACGACCTCCATTTGCTTGCGGTTCATGCGGGCATCAAAACCGCCAAGCCAAGTGATAAGCTTGAGCAACTTTTAACCGCCCCCGATGTCGAAGAATTAATTTATTGGCTCTCTAAGCAGCCACTATTAATCCAGCTTCCTGGCGAGAATAGCTTTATGACGCATGCGGGCATATCCCCCCAGTGGAACATTACTGAAGCCATAGAACAGGCTGATATGGTGCAACAAAAGCTCAATTCTGACAATCAGCGTTATTGGCTACAGACGATGTACGGTAATACCCCAAGTAATTGGGCCGATGCTCAAAGCGAAGAAGACCGATTTCGCTATAGTGTTAATGCGTTAACACGCATGCGTTACTGCACGCTTGACGGCGAATTAGAGCTTTATCAAAAAGATAACCCGGCTCGGGTGAAAGATGTCAATCTGGTACCTTGGTATCATAACAACCCCAACTTAGTTCATAATCAATGGATATTTGGCCACTGGGCATCGCTTGAGGGCAAAACTGAAAACTCGCAGGTCTATGCTCTAGATACTGGCTGTGTTTGGGGTGGATGTTTAACCATGCTACGTTGGCATGACAAGCAAATTTTCACCCAACCAGCCCTTAACAAAGGTAAAATAACGGTTAAATAAATTGCTTTCCCTCTTTTTAGATAGCTAAAAAATTCATATACTTAGAAATCTCAGAAGGTTTTGGTTTACATTTTATGGCTCGAGAACAATTTGGCGTTTGTGCCGAACCCAATTTACACAGTTATTATCTCTTATTTAATGTCTTAGATGGTAAAAACGATTACCTTAGAAAGGCATTATCGCAATTGCCCGATATGGTTGAACAATACAGCCACCAATTTTCTGAGTCCAATTTAAATACGGTCATTGCCATTGGTGCGACCTATTGGGATGACTTCTACCCTCAAGCCAGACCGAAAAACCTACGCCCATTTAGACCTATGGCATCTGACGATCGCATTGCAGTTGCCACCCATTTTGATTTATTTATTGAAATTCGAAGTGATAGAGCCGATGTTAATCATATTGTCAGCACGAAGGTCTGTGAATTACTTAGTGAGGCCGTTGAATTGGTCGAACAAGTAAAAGGTTTTCGCTTTTTAGATGGGCGCGACCTGACCGGTTTTGTACTCGGTTCAGACAACCCCAAAGGCATGCACAAACGCACCGTTGCTTTAGTCAAAGAACATGACGACCCGATTTTTGCCAGTGGTAGCTATGTGCATATGCAACGTTACAAACACAACTTGTCGTTGTGGCAATCGTTAAGCACCAAGCAACAAGAAGATATTTACGGCCGAAGTAAGCGTGATAACATCGAGTACAAACCAGAAGATAAAGCCGAAACGTCCCATTCAGCCAGAACAAACTTAACTGACCAAGATGAACAACCGGTAGAGATATTGTGTCAAAGTATGCCCTATGGTCATATGAAAACTCAGGGGCTATTTTTCTTATCCTACTGTCAAAGCCCAGATAATTTTGAATTGATCCTTCAGAGTATGATTGTCGGCGATGAGCATGGTCATACTGACCACTTACTTAAATATACTCAAGCAGAAACAGGTGCCGCTTTTTTTGCACCATCATTGGACTTCTTAGCGCATTTAGCTGAAAGATCCCAATAATAACAAGACCCTTTTGAGTCTTGTTATTGCACCCCATTAGCCATTGAGCTTATTGAATTTTTTGAAACAACACTTTCAATCTTTTGATCGTGTTGTCTATTTCACTGATTTTAGTTGGGGCAATAAAAATCGTGTCATCTCCAGCTATTGTCCCTAACACACCATCCGATTTGCCCAGTGAGTCCAATAGCCGTGCAATCAATTGCGCCGCTCCAGGGCTAGTATGTACAATGATCATCACGTCGTTACTTTGAATATCGAGAACCAATTGTTTTAATGGACTTTTCGCCGTTGGTACGCCCAGTTCGGCTGGTAGGCAGTAAACCATTTCTTGACGTGCGTTGCGAATGCGAACAGCGCCAAATTTGCTTAACATACGTGACACTTTTGATTGGCTAATATTGTCAAACCCCATACCCTTTAGGGCATCAACAATCTCACCTTGCGAGCCAAACTGTTCTTGTTTTAATAGCTCTTTAAATGCATTAACTAGCGCTTCTTGCTTTTGTTGTAAACTCATAACTTTTTCTATTAGATTATCATGGTTAAATAACCACTATTTATTAATAATTATTCTTTAGGACGAAACAAATTCTAACACCAAATGTCGACAAAAACCGCATAAAAATAGGGTTTAACTGAACATGGTATAGGCATCCACAGTGTAACTCATATTTTCACTTAAGTCAGGCATTAGGGATAAATGCGATGTAACGAAATTGTTTGAATTTTAAAGACTGTTTCTGTATTGTTGTCGAAAAAATAAAGCAAATACTCAACATCCCTTGGAGAAAATCTATGAAAGTAACTGTTTTAGGTGCTGCTGGTGGTATCGGCCAAGCCTTATCATTACTATTAAAAACCCAATTACCTGCTGGTTCTGAATTGTCTTTATATGATGTAGCGCCAGTTGTTCCAGGCGTCGCAGTTGATTTATCTCACATCCCTACCGATGTAAAGGTAGCGGGCTTTGGTGCCGATGACTTAGCACCTGCATTAGCCGGCGCCGATATTGTATTGATCCCAGCGGGTATGCCAAGAAAGCCAGGCATGGATCGTGCTGATCTATTCGCCGTAAACGCTGGCATCATCAAAACCCTAGCAGAGGGCATTGTTGCTAACTGTCCAAAAGCCTTAGTTGGTGTGATCACAAACCCAGTAAACGGCACAGTACCTATTGTTGCTGAAGTGTTTAAAAAAGCCGGCACTTATGACGCCAATCGTGTATTTGGTGTAACCACACTTGATGTCATTCGCTCAGAAGCTTTCGTGGCCGAACTGAAAGGCCTTGATGTAAACAACACAAAGGTACCGGTTATTGGCGGTCACTCTGGCACAACCATTCTACCATTGCTGTCACAAGTAGAAGGTGTTGAATTTACTGATGAAGAAATTGCAGCTTTAACACCTCGCATTCAAAATGCCGGTACTGAAGTGGTAAACGCAAAAGCGGGTGGTGGTTCTGCAACCCTATCAATGGGCGCAGCTGCGGCACGTTTCTGTATGTCTTTGGTAAAAGGCTTACAAGGCGAAAAAGATGTTATCGATTACGCTTACGTACAAGGTAACACTAATGATGCTGAGTTTTTTGCACAACCTGTTCGTCTTGGACTAAACGGTGTTGAAGAGTTCTTACCTTACGGCGAGTTAAGTGCATTTGAGCAAAAAGCCAAAGCCGACATGCTAGCGACTTTGAATAAAGACATTCAAGAAGGCATTGACTTTATGGCTTGATGCCATAGTAATGCATGCTAACACAAGCAAAATGAGCTGAAAAAAATGGGATCTTTAGGATCCCATTTTTATTGGTGAATTTATCCTCGTTTAACGTCAGCGTTTAGCCAATTTTAAACAAGCTATCGAGATTAACCTTTTCGTTCAACTGCAACTCTTGCAAGGCCAATAAGCGCCTGTTTTGATTCACTTTCAGGTAAGATAGATAAAGCTTCAATAGCCTTATCTGCTTCTTGCTCAGCCATTTTTTGGGTTGTTTCTAACGCCCCTGTTTGATCTAAGATCTGCAAAATTTGATCTAGATGATCCATACCATTGCCTAACTCAATCGCTTCACGGATCAACTTGCGCTGTGCTTCATTACCATGCTGCATTGCATGCAATAATGGTAAAGTTGGTTTACCTTCAGCCAGATCATCGCCAACATTTTTGCCCATTTCTTTGGCATCGGCGGTGTAATCAAGTAAATCATCAATTAATTGAAAGGCCGTTCCTAAATGCTTGCCGTAAGCGATCATCGCACGTTCGGCTTCTGCGCTTTGTTCGGTTATTATGGCTGCCAATTGAGTAGCCGCTTCAAATAACTTCGCGGTTTTACAATAGATAACCTGCATATAGCTTGCAACCGTGGTGTCAGGATCATTGCAGTTCATCAATTGCAGTACTTCACCTTCGGCAATAATATTGGTGGCATCTGAAAGTACTTTCATGACTTTCATATGATCTAAGCTAACCATCATTTGAAAAGCGCGAGAATAAAGAAAGTCACCCACTAAAACACTGGCGCTGTTACCAAATAATGCATTGGCGGTCTCATTACCGCGACGCATATCAGATTCATCGACAACATCATCGTGTAATAAAGTGGCGGTATGAATAAACTCAATAATCGCAGCTAACTGAACAGGTGCTTGATCCTGACAATTGAATGCCCTAGCAGCTAGCACGGCCAAAAGAGGACGGATCCTTTTGCCACCACTGTTAACAATATAAATGCCCAACTGATTGACCAAAGCGACATCCGACTTTAATTGCTCAAAAATCAGCTGATTAACCGCTGTCATATCGTCTTTCGCCAACGCTTGGATTTGATCTATGTTCATAAATTTTTTGATTAGATGTTTAGGTTAAAAACTGTTTTTATTAAGAAGATACTGATTACTTATTCTAGCTTATTGATTTTTAATAGTTTGCCAGTAAAAAAGCGTGCAAACAACAGCATCATTTCGATATTTTATATACTTGCTTATAATACCGTGCAGATTGTACACGAAAAAAACACAGAACAAACTTCTATACTAAAATTAAAGTGAATTTCCTCACCATTAAGGATCCTTTTTTGATTGCGGGCAAGCGAAAAGATCCTAGTGAGCAAAAATTAATAAAAATTTAGGCGTTTTTTCGTAATTAGACTTGCCCTAAGCGAATTCTTCAAGTAGAATCCGCGACCTATTATTTTAATTTATGCGCACACAAAACGTTGGCGCGAATGGAGTAGCTATGTACGCGGTATTCCAAAGCGGTGGTAAGCAGCACCGTGTAAGCGAAGGTCAAACTCTTCGTTTAGAGAAACTTGAACTAGAAATCGGTTCAACAGTAGAATTTGAAAATGTTTTAATGGTTGCCAATGGCGACGAAATCAACGTAGGTGCACCTTACGTTGAAGGCGGTAAAGTAACAGCTGAAGTTGTTTCTCAAGGCCGTGGTGACAAAGTTAAAATTGTTAAATTTAAACGTCGTAAGCATTCACGTAAACAGCAAGGCCACCGTCAGTGGTACACTGAAGTGAAAATTACTGGCATCAACGCTTAATAGGAGTTATTCACAATGGCACATAAGAAGGCAGCTGGTAGTACTCGTAACGGTCGTGATTCAGAAGCTAAACGCCTAGGTGTTAAGCGTTTTGGTGGCGAAACAGTTTTAGCGGGTAACATTATCGTTCGTCAACGTGGTACTAAATTCCACGCTGGTACTAACATGGGTATTGGTAAAGACCACACTTTATTTGCTTTAACCGACGGTAAAGTACAATTTGAAGTTAAAGGTCCTCAAAACCGTAAATTTGTTAGCATTATTGCTGAATAATCAGCACTAAGCGAAAGCATTTAAAAAACCTCGCCTTTGCGAGGTTTTTTGTTTTATAGCAATCTCTGTTGGTAAATTTAAACCAATAAACTAATTCAAGGTTATACTTATACCTTCTCATGGATAAGTATATTTGTATGGAGCTTAATGTAAGCTAATGAAATTTGTAGATGAAGTTGAAATCCGAGTAGAAGCTGGTGATGGCGGTAGCGGTTGCGTAAGTTTCCGTCGTGAAAAATACATCGAATTTGGTGGCCCAAATGGTGGCGACGGTGGCGATGGTGGTGACGTATACTTACTTGCGGATGAAAACCTAAATACCCTGATTGACTATCGATTCGAACGATTTCATAAAGCTCAGCGCGGTGAAAACGGTAAGAGTCGTGATTGTACAGGTAAACGTGGGTCTGATTGCATTTTAAAAGTGCCTGTTGGTACACGAGTTATTGATGAAGATACTGGTGAACAAATCGGTGATTTAACCAAACATAAGCAAAAACTTATGGTCGCCAAAGGTGGCTGGCATGGTTTAGGTAATACCCGTTTTAAGTCGAGTACAAACCGAGCACCAAGGCAAAAAACCTTGGGTACACCTGGTGAAATCCGAAACTTAAAGCTGGAATTGATGTTGCTTGCCGATGTAGGTCTTTTAGGCTTACCCAATGCAGGTAAATCGACTTTAATTCGCAGCGTTTCAGCGGCCAAACCCAAAGTAGCCGATTACCCTTTTACCACGTTAGTACCTAACTTAGGGGTGGTTCGACTAAATGCTCAGCGCAGTTTTGTGATTGCCGACATCCCTGGCTTAATTTCTGGCGCTTCTGAAGGTACCGGCCTTGGTATTCGCTTCCTGAAGCACTTAGAGCGTTGTCGCGTTCTTATCCACTTAATCGATGTGTTACCTGCCGATGAGTCAGATCCGGCAGAAAATGCAGTAACCATAGTGAAAGAACTTGAAAAGTATTCACAAGAACTTGCTGATAAACCTCGTTGGTTGGTGTTTAACAAGTTGGACTTGTTACTAGAAGATGAAGCTCAGGAAGTCATTGACCGCGTCTTAACAGCGTTAGATTGGCAAGATGATTACTTAAAGATTTCGGCGTTTAACCGCGAAGGCACGAAAGAGTTAACCGAAAAACTGATGACTTTCATTGAGCAGTTACCCACAGAAGAGGTTGACGAGACTGTGGAAGCGGAAGACGTACAATTTAAGTGGGATGATTATCACGCGGATGCCATTTCAGATTTTGATGATGACTTAGATGATGACGATTGGGATGAAGACGACTACGACGTAGAAGTTGAATACCGCAAGTAATCAGAATCACAACAACAGTAAAAGCCGTATCCATTGATACGGTTTTTTTATCTATTTTTTATCGGCGCAGGTCGTGCTGGGCTACAGCCACTTTTTCCATTTCATCAGTAGCAAAATAAATAAACCGACGCCTAACATAGCCACCATTAAATGAACAAAAAAATCATTATTATCAACCCCAGGTAAGCCACCAACATTCATTCCAAACACCCCAGTTAAAAATGACAAAGGCAAGAAAATGGCGGTGACCAGTGATAACACATACATCCGTTCGCTTTGTTTTTCGGCGATGGCGTAACGCAGTTCATCGAGAATTAAGATGCTTTTTTCTCTCACAACGTCAAGGCTATCTATGTATCTTAAAATCCTATCGGTTTGCTCTTTTATCCGAAAGCTCTGAACTTCATCAATAAAATCACAGTAGTAATGAAACACGTCTAAAGCTTCGCGCTGCGGGGCAATAAAACGTTTAATTTGTGCGGCTTGTTTTCTGATCTCAAGAATCTCGAGTCTATTGACACTATCAGGATCAGAGTTAAGCTGCTCTTCTAATTGCTCCACTCTGGTTTCTATTTCGTCTAATTGCTCGCTTATTTTACTGGTCACTTTTTCAAGTAAGGCACAAAACCACTCGCCCGCATTGCGCAAGACCAAGCCTTTATGTAATTCGTGCTGTAATTCATTAATCGACTTTAATCCCCTGCCGGATTTGGTGGCCGATATAACCAAGTTTTTACTCATCCAAATTCGCAATGACACCATATCATCTGGTTCGGCTGGGCGGTTAAAGTTAATTGCCCGTAAACAGATCAGCAAGCCGTCGTCAATTTTAATGCATCGAGGGCGGGTTTCATCGGCGAGCAACCCTTCTTGAGCGGCAATAGGGATGGCAAGGCTGGTTGTTTCGCTAACCGCTTCGTGTTGTTCAATGACGACATTTAGCCAAGAAAATTCTTGTTCTTGTTGACCAAGGGTTTGACGACTTTCAATGATAGGATCTTGCATAGATTTTACCTTCATAAACGACGCTAAGAACGTGATAGTTTTATTACCCCATCGAGGTGAACATCTCGCTGTGGAAATGCGACCACGATACCTTGGCGATTAAACTCTTTATCAAGTGCAAAGCGAATATTACTGGCCACCGAGCGAAGGCCACCTTCCACTTGCGAGTTGATCCAAAAGTAGACTTCAAATAACAACGCATTGTCGCCAAAATCTTGAAAGAACACTTGGGGTTCGCGACCAAGTTCTAGCAATGTTTCTTCTTGCTCATTGGCAACGGCTTGCATGATCTCTCGCACTTTCTGACAGTCACTCCCATAAGACACCCCTACAGCAACGGTGCCTCGAATAAGCTTATCCCTTAATGTCCAGTTGATCACCGTATTTTCAAGTAACTTACTGTTTGGAATGAGCATATGAACGCCATCCGTACGCCGTACCCGTGTCGATCGCGTATTGATTTCTTCAACAATACCTTTAACCCCTTCCACTTCCAAAAAATCGCCAATACGAATGGGCTTTTCGCCCATCAATATCCAACCACTAATAAAGTTATTAATAATATTCTGCGCACCAAAACCAAAACCTATAGCAATCGCCCCAGATAAAAAGGCAAAAGCGGCTAAGGGTACATTAAGCACGGACAAGGTAGTAATAAAAATAACAGCTAAAACAATGGTATATAAAAGCCGCTGAACTAAATGGATCAAGTTAGGATCTTTGTTTTTAATTCGCATTTTATTGGCCAAAGACGAAATAAAAACATGGGAAAACCAAAAAGACAGCACAATCCATAAAGGAACAGTGAGTAATTCGAGCGTCGTTATGACTTGCTCATTAAAAGTAAATAACGGGTATTGCAACCAGTATTTTATTTGCTCTAACATCAATTATTCCAACTTACTTCTATTATTAACCTGGCATTTTAACGCCAGCAAACTTACCACCATCAGATAGGTTTAAATATGACACAGTTGTTTAAAAATAAGCAAGAAAACAAAGTACTATCAGGCAATTGGCTCTATTTACCGAATCGCGAAATGGCCTCACATTAACCGTTTAACCGGTCTCTTAACAACCTACAAGTAAGTGATAATTTGGGTGTTAGTTGCTAGATTGGACCTGGCTATTGTGTTACTTTAGCCTTCATTTTATAAGTCTCATTAACACTAAGAAAACGCTATGACCATTCTTTCAATGATCGTTGCCCATGCCCACAATCGGGTCATCGGTAAAGATAATCAAATGCCGTGGCACCTGCCGGCAGACTTAAAATACTTTAAACAAACGACCCTCCAGAAGCCTGTGATTATGGGCCGAAAAACGTTCGAATCGATTGGCTTCCCGCTGCCTGGCAGACGCAATATTGTGATCAGTCGAGATCCAAGTTATCACGCCGAAGGCATTGAAACCGCCACTTGTGTTGACGATGCCTTAGCACTAGCCAACGGCGTCGACGAAATTATGGTTATCGGTGGTGGGAGTATTTATCAGCATTGCCTAAAAGCGGCTGACAGGCTTTATATTACCGAAATAGACCTTGAGGTCGAGGGTGATACATTTTTCCCTGATTATAATGCTCAGGACCAATGGCAGTGTGTTTCACAGCAACCGCACCCAGCAGATCAACAAAATCCGCACTCGTATAATTTTAAAGTTTATGAACGCAAACATTCATAAATGAAAAAAATAAAAAAGGGCTAATCAGCCCTTTTTTAATGCTTGCCCCGGGTTAAAACGGGTCAGTAAACGATTATGGCTGCTTCACAAATGTGCTGTCAGTCAATGGTTGTTTTTTCCCTGTAAATAGACGTTTGAATAAGCCTTTAATGTCTTCAATAAAAATGTACAGACATGGAACTAAAACTAGCGTCACAATGGTAGCAAACAATACCCCATAGCCTAACGAGATCGCCATTGGCACTACGAGCGTCGCTTGCATACTGGTTTCGAGCATAATAGGGACAAGACCAATAAAGGTGGTTAACGAGGTCAGTAAAATCGCTCTAAAACGATTACAGCCGGCATCGATGACCGCTTGTTTCGCCGATAAGCCAGACTTTCTTGCGCCATTAACATAATCAATCATCACCAATGAATCATTAATCACGACGCCCGATGCAGCGATTAACCCAAACAAAGAAAGCGCGCTCAAATCATAGCCCATAATCATATGACCAATAACCGCCCCAATAAAACCAAATGGGATCACCGACATAATGATCAATGGCTGTGAATAAGATTTTAATGGGATCGCCAACAAACTAAAGATAATCAAAAACGAGATAATCAAGTCTCGGAACATGGTATTGGCACTATCAATTTCTTCTTGAATGCGCCCCGATAATTGACTATTTACCTGAGGGTATTTTTGCAAAAGCTTGGGAATAAAGTTACTGCGAATGTCTTTTGCTACTTTAAAAGGCTCGGCTTGGTCAGCATCAATTTTGGCCCAAACATTAATGGTGCGATTACCGTTCTCACGACGAATTCGGCTTTCACCTTGGGTGACTTCAATATCAGCGACTTCAGACAACGGTACTTCACTGCCATTTGGTGTTTGAATTAATACATCATCAACATGACCAATCGAGCTGCGTTGTTCCAGAGGATAACGTACCATTACTTTGACTTCTTCGCCATTGCGTAAAATACGCTGCGCTTCCAGGCCATAAAAACTGTAGCCAACTTGCGAGGCGACATCGGCAAGGGTCAAGCCCAAAGAATATGCAAGAGGTTTTAAACTAAATTGCACTTCTTTGGCGGTACTGGTGCGAGAATCGTTAACATCACTAACCCCTACTAAGGAATTAAGTTTTGTTTTTAATTCTCTAGCGGCTGCCATCAACTGCTCATCATTATTCGATTCAAGACGAAAACTGATATCGCCATCGTCCATATCGGAACCAAACAAACTGTCTTGCGTATCCAGCTTTTTGACCCCTGGGATCTGAGGTAAATTAGCACGCCAACGCTCTGCAATTTCAAAAGTATTTAGTGGTCTTAGCTCGGGCTCAACCAGTTTCACCATCACTTCTGCATTCGTACGACTACGAAGGTCAACCTGCATGTCTGAAATCACTTTTTGGCCAAACTCTTGCTCAAACTGTTCATCGACTCGATATAAAGCTTGTTCAATGGCTTGCGCGGCTTCTAAGGTTGCTTGTTCAGAGCTGTCGACATTCATTTCAATCTTAATACGTGGAAAGTCATGCGGAATTTTAGGCTGACCAATATAACGTGCAAAGCCCGCTTGAAATAACCCAACACAGATAAAGATAAACCCAATAAACAGCGCAACAATAGCATAACGATAGCTTACAGCTTTGGTTAACATAGGGCGGTAGTGGTTTTCAATCAGGCTTTTTAAGCGTGAATCAAGGCCCTTTCGAGCTCGGTCTAATGGGTTCTTAGGATTGAACTTTTTCACTTTCATCCCGGCTAAATGCGCAGGTAGAATTAACTTAGATTCAATAAGTGAGAAAATCAGACACAAGACCACCACAAAACCAATTGACTGACCAAAAGCAGCCGATGGACCATCTGATATAGTCAAAGGTAGAAAAGCCGCGATGGTGGTTAAAACACCAAAGGTTGCTGGCATCGCAACGCGTTTTACGCCGCGAATGACGTTATCAACACTTTGCCCTTTCGCTTCAATTTCACTGTGGGCACTTTCCCCCATCACAATAGCGTCATCAACAACTATCCCAAGTACCAAAATAAAGGCAAATAAGCTGGTGATATTAATGGTGACATCTATCATTTCCACCGGCAGTAATAATAGGGTTCCCAAGAAACACACTGGTAAGCCCATCATGACCCAAAAAGCCAAACGTACGCGCAAAAACAAAGCCAGCATTAAGAAGACTAAAATAGCGCCACTGGCCATATTGCTGAGCATCATATCTAAGCGCTCTTGCAAGTATTCGGTCATATCAACCCAAGTTTCAATGTAGACACCAGGTGGGAGTTCTTGCTGTTTATTAGCAATAAATCTTTTGATCACCTTGGCGACATCCGTGATTGACTGATCTTTGGCCGCGCCAACAAAAAAGGTTACCGAATTTTTACCATTAAACTTTTGATATTGAATACCTTGCTCAAAATCATCCGTAATCGTTGCCAATTCGCCAAGCAACACTTTACTGCCATCGGCGCGAGTCAGCAGGGGTAGTTGTTCAAATTCATGACCTAAATAGGCTTGATTCTCGACCCGCAAGTTGATGTAACCATTTTCCGCTCTAATTTGTCCAGCGGACATATTGCGCGACCAGCTACGGACCGCTTGCGCGACATCATTAAAACTTAAATTGTATTCTCTAAGCTTCTCTTTGCTGACCTCAATGCCTATTTCGTAATTTAAACCTGAGTAATACTCGGAAATATTGACCGTCGGTAATTGTTGAATTTCTTTGTGAATAGTACGGCCTAAATCTTTTAACTGTTTTTGCGACAAGTCACCGTATAAACTGATATAGCCAACTTCTTGACGCATTTTAATACGCTCTACCGTAGGTCGCTCCATGCCTGCGGGAAATGACGAGATCGAATCAATTTGTGATTTTACTTCTTCGAGAACGATCTGAGGATCGTAACTATCGCTGACCCGAAACCAACCAGAGGATGAGTTTCGACTGGAGTTTGTGATCACCCTTTCTAAGCCTTGCACCGATTCAATGGCTTGTTCCACTTTAATGGTGATGCCCTCTTCCACTTCCTGCGGTGCAGCTCCCGGATAAACCGCGCTATATCGCAGCCAATTGATTTCAATCTGGGGGAAGAACTGTTTACGAATGGTGCCCATGGTCGCTAAACCACCAATGATGATGATAACCATCAATAAATTAGCCGCCACCGGATTACGGGTAAACCAGGCTATAATGCCCTTATTGGTATCGATCATTATTATTCACCCTTTAGTGCTAGCTGTGACTCTTGCTGTTCAGATGGCTTCTCATCCAAGACATCGACCTTAGACAAGGCCATACCAGCAACAGGGAAGTCTAACGCCGAAGTGATAATTTCATCGCCCTGTTCAAGTCCTTGGTTAATCACCACAGTCTCACCTTGTTGACGATAGATATTGACCTCACGATAAGCCAATTTGCTGTCTTTATCTAAAATAGCGACTTTATTATCATTAACCAAGTAGCGCGGTATAACGACAGCAGCATCAAGGTATTGACCTTCAATAAAAGCACTTACATAGGTACCGTAACGAATTGGCTGCTGTTCACTGTCGCGCGCGTACGGATCTTCAATTTGGGCAACGAGGTAATTCATTCTCGAGCTTTCATCAATCACCCCTTCAGTGCGAACGATTTTTGCTTGCCAGCGAGACTCAATACCAGATGAGGTAGTGACTAGGCTAACGTTTGTACCAATGCCTTGATTTTTTAAATACTGAAGTTGATTATCGGCAACCGGTAAGCGCACCTCAGCAACCGCCACATTGAGTATTTTGCCCATCATTTTGCCTACGCTAACATACGATCCCAAACCAATTTCACGACTGGCAATAATGGCATCATAAGGGGCTGTAATTTTGGTTCTCTCTAGGTTTCTTCGTGCTCGTTTTACCGCAGCTTCGGCAGCTTTGACTCGTGCTTTTTCTTGCGCTAATTGCGGTTTACGCAAACTTAGTTCGGTGGGCTGAGTATGTTGAATTTGCTGCCATTCTTTTTTGGCAACCTGACCTTGAGCTTGTTCAAGCTCTAAAGACGCTTGGGCTTGAGCTAAATTCGCTTCGGCATCGATTAAAGCGGCTTCGTAATCACTTGGATCAATAACCGCTAACACCTGCCCCTGTTCGATAAAACCTCCTCGAACAAAGTCATCTGATATAGACATTATTTGACCGCTCACTTGCGCAACTAAATCGGTTTCGTATTTGGGCTCAATAATCCCATAAGACTCTACCTTTAAGGCAAGACTGTCTACATCGGCCGGTGTCACCGATACCAGTGGGGTTGTATCAACTTTATCTTTTTCAGCCGGTGGCTTCTTTAAAGAAGACAAACCAGCGGCAATTGCAACTGCCGAAATCAAAATGACAATGGGTATAATTATTTGTTTTTTTGTAGCCATAGCTCACCTCAGGGATTTTTTTCAAGCTGTATCCTAAACGCCTTGTGATCAAATGTAACCATTAAATGTGTAAACTGATGTTACAAAAAATACATAAACTCATTTATTTGGTTAACAATGACGTTAAAAAACCAATTTAAAATACAAGGGCTTAAAAAATGGCTAAAATTATTACGGCTATTGTTGGACAGCGTGTTAGCTAAATTCAGATGTTATATGGGCACAACAATGAAATAGATCACCCATGATTGCTTTAATCACACTATTATAAGAAGATGAAATATATCGGCTTATTTATATTTATAAGATATTTTAAATTCTTTTGGCAACTTGATGGTGAGAGTTAAATGATCGAAAAAATCACACGTTTTTTTAAAGACTTAAATAAACAGCAAAGCCAAGACAATTTGTCGGTTGAAATTGCCACGGCGGTTTTATTATTTGAAGTCATGAAGGCAGATCAAGAGCATAGCGACCATGAGAGAGCTCAAATCGTCGCTATTCTATCGCATCAGTTTTCACTTACCGAACCACAAGTTGATAACATTATTGAGCTCGCGGAGAAAGAATCTGAACATGCCCACGACTACTTTCGCTTCACCTCAAAAATCAACCACCACTTCCCCTTATCTAAGCGGATTTTGATGGTTGAAAGGTTATGGCAACTTGCCTATGCTGACGGCAAACTCGATGTAATTGAGGAGCATACCATTAGACGAATTGCAGACTTATTGCATTTACGTCATGACGAATTTATTCAGTGCAAACTAAAAGTACAAGATCAGCACAATAGTCGTTAAATAAATTCCCCTACGTGCTAGAATAAGCGCGATATTTTGATTTAGGAAACACAATGGCTGAGATAGGCAAAATCAATACCTTAACGGTGGTAAAAATAACCGAATTTGGTGCTTTCGTTGACGGTGAAAAACACGGTGAAATCTTATTACCCAATCGTTATATGCCCGAAGGGTTAGCAGAGGGGCAAGCAATAGATGTATTCATTTATTTTGACTCCGAAGACAGGTTAATTGCCACCACCGAAACGCCAAAGGCCATGGTAGATCAATTTGTTAGCTTAAAAGTGGTGCAAGTGAATAAAGCAGGCGCTTTTTTGGATTGGGGACTGCCTAAAGATTTATTGGTACCATATAACCAACAACAAACCAAACTTGTGGTGGGTAAATACTACTTGGTGCGAGTTTATCAAGACATGCACACAGATCGCATCGTCGCCACCACCAAACTAGATCGCTTTTTAGATATTTGGCCGGCCAATTATGAGATTGGCGAAAAAGTGGATTTGATCATTGCCAATAAAACTGATCTTGGTTTTAAAGCCATTATTAACAACAAGCATTGGGGCTTACTATACGATAATGAAATCTTTCAACCGTTAAGAACGGGAAGACAGATCACAGGTTATATTAAGCAGGTACGCGATGACGGTCGCGTCGATTTAATCCTAACTCGACCTGGACTTGGAAAAATTAAAGATTTTGCCCCCAGCCTGTTAGCGTATATGGCAATGCATAACAACCAATGTGAGATTAATGACAAGAGTTCGCCCGAGTTAATTCAACAAACTTTTGGGGTCAGTAAAAAGACCTTTAAAAGTACCGTTGGTAATCTATTAAAGCAAGGCAAAATTAAAATTGCGCAAAACAGCTTATTTTTAATTGAAGGCTCCGCTAAAACAGATTTTGAAAAGCCGGCCACGAAGGGCGCAAAAACGGCTGATAAAAAATCGGCTAACGCTAATTCTCAGGCCAGGGCGGGTAAGAGAACAGGACAACGAAATAAGTAAATTTCAGTTTTTATTTTTTTCACCAAGCAGAGCCACGCTCTGCTTTTTTTTACCTCAAAATAAAACTGTAGATTTTTTAAACAATTAGCTTTATTCTACGAGGTAATGGATAAAAAATTAGCGTGAAGAGCTGTTTAGGCCAAAGTGAAATACGTGCTTACTTTTAGTCACCGAAATACAAAAAATAATTATCAGGAGCGTGAGTAAATGTTAAATAAACTTCTATTGGGTATTTCCACCTTGGTCTTATTTGCCTGTTCAGAGCAACCAATAACCCCCACGCCTGCCAAGCAAGAAAACCAAACAATAGCCAAACCAGCTCCGATTAAAACCTACAGTACAGAAGAATTTTTCAATACTGTTAGCGTCTTTGGCTCATCAATCAACTTTAATAAAAGCGCAATATTAGTTTCCAGTGATGAGAGTGGTGTATTCAATGCCTACCGTTACCCCATCGACGGCGCTACCCCAAGCCAATTAACCTACTCTAAAGATGATGCTATTTTTGTTCAGAGTTGGTTCCCTAATGACGACAGGTTTTTATACACCAAAGACCAAGGTGGTAATGAGTTAAATCACTTGTATGTGCAAAACCTGCTCGGCCATGTCATCGATTTAACCCCTGGCAAAAATTTAAAGGCCAATTTTATTGGTTGGTTAAACGATAACTCATTTGTTGTGACGACCAATGAACGTGATCCAAAAGCTATGGATGTATATGTTTATAGCAGTAGTGACTATTCAAGAGAAATGGTATATCAAAACAATGACATGTTGATGATTGCCGACATCAGTAAAGACGGTCGTTACTTAGCCTTAATTGAAGCAACAAGTGGCGCCGATTCTAATATTTATTTAGTTGATTTAAAAAATGACAAGAAAACCACATTAATCACCGAACATCAGGGGTACATTAATCACAGTGTCTATACCTTCACCCCGGATTCCACGGCTTTAATTTACAGCACCAATGAATATTCTGAGTTCAATCAAGCATGGAAATATGACCTGAAGAAGGGTGAAAAAAATCTTTTCTACGCGGCGGAATGGGATGTCAGTTTTGTTTATTTCTCTGATGATGGCCAATATACCATTAAGGGCGTTAACGCAGATGGTCAAACCAAGCTAACCATCAGTGCCAGCGATGGCAGTGGCGATTTAAAACTTCCACCTTTACCCGCCGGAGATATGCGTGGAGTGAACTTTTCTAAAGACACTAAAAAGATGGTGTTTTATATCAACTCAGATACGTCTCCAAGTAATTTATTTAGCTACCAGTTGGGTCAAAACAAGGTCAAACAGCTGACGTATTCTCTACCCGAATCAATGAGCAGTAAAGATTTAGTAGCTTCTGAGGTCGTCCGTTTTAACAGCTTTGATAATTTATCTATACCCGGGTTATTGTACAAACCTCATCAAGCCAGTAGTGACAAACCTGTGCCCGCATTAATTTGGGTTCACGGCGGTCCGGGCGGTCAATCCCGTAAAGGTTATCGTGCCGCCATTCAACATTTAGTGAATCAAGGTTATGCTGTTTTTGCGGTAAACAACCGTGGCTCATCCGGTTATGGCAAAACATTTTATCACCTAGACGATAAAAACCATGGTGAAAATGACCTACAAGACATTGTTTATGGGAAAAAATACTTACAAACTTTAGATTGGGTACAAGACGATAAAATTGGCATTATGGGCGGTAGCTACGGTGGCTATATGACCATGGCGGGGATGGCATTTACCGATGAATTTAATCTGGGGATCAATATCTTTGGGGTAACCAACTGGGTAAGAACGTTAAAAAGCATTCCGCCATGGTGGGAAGCATTTAAACAAGCTTTATACGACGAAATGGGTGATCCGGCGACGGACGAAGCAAGACATCGACGCATATCCCCCCTCTTTCATGCAAACAATATTAAAAAACCTGTTTTAGTCGTACAAGGCGCCAATGATCCCAGAGTATTGCAAGTTGAAAGCGATGAGATGGTAGCGGCTATTCGCGCCAATAATGTGCCCGTTGAATACGTATTATTTTCAGATGAGGGACATGGATTTCGGAAAAAAAGTAATCGCATTATTGCGTCAAAGGCTTATATAAACTTTTTAAACAAATATATGTAAAAAAAAGGTCAAGGCTAACGCTCTCTTTAGCCTTGACTGAGCCCCCAACAAACACTCTCAGCCATAAAATTATTGTAATCCCCCTGTTGCCTTGCCATTTATCCCCATTTTAAAGCCGGTCATCGCTAAAAATAGAATAAAAACCCTAAATATATTGCAAAATGAGTGTTATAAAGTAACAATAAATAAAGTGTTACTTTATAACAATTAGATGTTTTATTATTAAGAGGGGATTATCATGGCTAAATCAATGGCCTGGGGCTTAGCATTATTACCATTAGCTATTTCAAGCTCTCTGGCAGCCCAAACGGTTATTGGTGTTGTCTTTGATGTAAATGGCAAACCACTTAAATCAGTCAAAGTAAAAATAAAGAACAAATCCGTTTTTACCGATGTAAATGGCCAATTTGTATTTAAACAACTTGATGATAAAGCGCATGAAGTACATTTCTCTGCGCCGGGCTATAGCCATATTAGCAAACAAGTTAACGCAAACGACACAACACCATTAAACGTAACATTATCACAATCATCTATTGAAATTCTCGACGTGTATGCCACCCCATTACACGCATCCACTATTGAATCGGCCCAACCAGTAAATGTCTTAGTGGCTGACGAATTACGCAGCAAACAAGCCTCAACCCTAGGCGATACATTAAAAGGTGAAGTCGGCGTACATTCAACGTCTTATGGTAATGTTTCAAGTAGCCCAGTTATACGTGGTATGGATGGTCCTCGAGTTTTAGTAACTCAAAATGGTTTAGATGTTGGCGATGCATCTCGTGTTGGCCCTGATCACATTGTCTCAGGCGAAGCATCAACCGCGACTCAAATCGAAGTCTTAAGAGGTCCATCAACGCTCTTCTACGGCAGTGGTGCCATCGGTGGGGTCGTGAACGTTGTTGATGAACGTGTACCTACTCATAACGATACCTTGGTAAATTACTTGCTTGCACATGAATCAGTCAATGATCAAAACTCTGCTTCATTAAACCTAAACACTGGCAAAGGCAAATTTGCCCTTCATTTAGATGGATTCTGGCGTCAATCAAATGACGTCAATATTCCCGGTTATGCCGAAAATCAGCACGATTTACACGATGAGGATCATGAAGACGAACATGAAGACGAACATGAAGAAGAGCTGAGTGATGAGCACGAAAGTGAGCATGATGATGAGAAAAAAGGGGTAATTGAAAATACTGCAGCTAAAGCGAGTGGGTTCAATATCGGCACCAGTTATTTATTAGATAATGGTTATGTTGGGGTTTCTTACGGTCGTCTTGCAAGACAATACGGTATTCCTGGCCACGCTCATGGTGAAGATGCACATGACAGTCACCAAGAAGATGTTAACCCTATCGAAGGGGAAGAGCACAGTGATGACTCAGTTAGTGGTGACTTGACACAAAATAGATATCAAATGTTGAGCGCCTTAAGTTATGAAAATGACTTTATCAATCAAATAAATACTAAGTTGGCGTTTACCGATTATCAGCATCAAGAAATTGAAGATGGGGTAGTAGGTACCGTATTCAAAAATAAAATGATGGAAGCACGCGCCGACTTTTACCATCATGAAGTGAATGGTTGGACAGGCGCATGGACGGCGCATTACAAAAGCAACGACTTTGAAGCGATTGGCGATGAAGCATTTACCCCGCCTTCAAAGACCGATGCTATGGCCTTAGTTTGGCTCGAAGAAAAGCATTTTGGTGATTTTCTATGGCAACTTGGTGCTCGCATCGAGCACGTCAAGATCACAGTAGAAGACTCACATGATGATGCAGACTCACATGATGAGCATGACGAAGACATTGATTTAGATGAGATAAAAAGCCAATCTTTCACTCCGCTGAGTCTATCTGCCGGTACGGTATGGGATTATCAGCAAGGATATAACTTAGCCTTCTCTTTATCTTACTCACAGCGTGCGCCATCAGCGGCAGAGCTGTTTGCAAATGGCCCTCATATTGGTACCAACACCTATGAAATTGGCGCCATTTTCGATGTAGAAGCACATCAGGGACATGCCGATATTGGTCTGAATTCACAAAAAGTAGATTTGGAAACTTCGTACAATATTGACCTAACTTGGCGTAAGTTCGAAGGGAATTTTGGCTTTGTTTTCAGTGCTTTTTATAATCATATTGATGACTATTATTATCAACAAAATACCGCATTATTTGCAAATAATGGTCATCAACATGATGAAGGTATTCTAGATGAGTTCCTATTAGAGGAAGAAGAAGGGTTGCCTATTTATCAGTTCCAACAAGCTGATGTTGACATGTATGGGTTTGAAGCCGAGCTGGCTTATCAGATCTCAGAGCCTTTAAAAGCGACTCTAATTGCTGATTATATTCGCGCGAAATTAACTGATGGGGGCAACTTACCTCGAATCCCACCGATGAGAATTGGCTCTGAGCTGACTTATCAACAGGACAATTACGCGATATCTTCGACCCTGAGTCATTACTTTAAACAAAATGATGTGGCTGATTTAGAAACATCAACCAAGGGCTATACGATGTTAGATGCTAAGGCTGATTTTTACCTAGACGGCTTTGGTGATGATTTTGTGATCTTTGTGAAAGCCCAGAACCTAACCAACGAAGAAGCCCGTGTGCATGGTTCATTTCTAAAAGATACCGCGCCATTGCCTGGAAGAAATTTTTCTGTAGGCATTCGTGGTAGCTTTTAATTACCCTCTGTTCTAGCCCACCGTTTTGGTGGGCTTTTTTTGTCTATTTTTACACAACGACACAATAAACGCTTAGGCATTCACTCTCTTAAATTAACCAAGATACAGGTCTGTAAAGACTTTTGACCCTACCCAACGATTTTGCTAAGGTACTGATATAAATTACTTTTCTTAATGATAAGGGCAAAATTCATGAGCTCATATTTTCTTTACCCTCTTGTCTCGATGTTGCTCTTAACCTTTGTGGTTTGGTTATACATGTATATTCGGCGCTTACATTATGTGTTCAGCCATAAAATCAAGGCACAACAGCTGCACCGACCAGAACAACTCACAGAGCTTATTCCTGAGCCAATAAATCGCTCGGCCAATAATTTAAAAAACTTATTTGAACTGCCGATCATTTTTTACGCCTTAATACTCACCTGTTTTATTTTTAATTGGTACGATCCGTTGTTGCTAAATTTTGCTTGGGGGTTTGTTATGTTACGTGCCCTTCATAGCATCATTCACTGTACCTACAATCGAGTTTCTCATAGGTTTATCGTTTATATGCTAAGCTCTATTTGTCTTTGGGCAATGTTATTGTTTGTGGTATCGAAGGTGTGGTCAAATGGCTGAGGACGTTCTTTTAGTTGAGGTTAAAAACCAAATTGCTTTTGTTAGCCTAAACCGCCCCCAAAAGCACAATGCGCTAAATCTGGCTTTATTTAAAGCACTTGATCACACCATAAAACGGTTAGACAAGCAGAAGAATATTCGCGCCATTATCGTCTTTGGCAATGGGCCGGACTTTTGTACGGGCCTTGATATCAACTCGGTAATGAAATCAAAAACCGCCGCTTTAACCCTGCTTTATAAATGGTGGCCAGGTAAAGCCAATTTAGCTCAACGCGTGTCCTATGGATGGCGTCAGCTAAATGTACCGGTTATTATGGCTATTCATGGTCGCTGCTGGGGGGGTGGTTTACAAATTGCTTTAGGCGCTGATTTTCGTTTGGTCAGTACCGACTCAACATTTTCAGTGATGGAAAGCAAATGGGGATTGATCCCCGATATGGCGGGCAACTTAGCATTAAGAGAGTTAGTTCGCAAAGACATCGCTTTAAAGCTGGCAATGACGGCTGAGATTATTGATGCAAAGACCGCACAGAACCTAGGTTTAGTCAGTGAGGTCTGTGCAGATCCACTCGCTGGTGCAACTTTGTTGGCAGAGCAAATTAGCGCCCGTTCACCAGACAGTGTGGCCGCGGTTAAGGCATTATACCATCGACTTTGGCAAGCAAAAGATTGGCGCTGGTTAGCTCGAGAATCTTGGTATCAAATCCGAATTTTAGCGGGTAAGAACCAAAAGATTGCGGTGAAAAACCAATTGAAACCGCACCAACAAGCCGACTATCAGCCTAGATCGCGCTGGTAGGGGCAACAACAGTAAGGTCATTCTCATGGATACAGTACAACTCAAAGATTTTTTTCTGCTTTGCACATTAATCAACTTTGGTTTAATCAGCATTATCAGTCTGTTGCTTTATCCGTGTTATCACACCATTAGCCAATTACACCATAAAATAACCCATGTACCTTTAGCGCAGTTACCAAAGTTATATTTTCAATATTTAGCCGGCTACAAATTATTGATCATTGTATTTAATTTGGTGCCCTATCTTGCCCTTGTCTACCTCATCGATTAACGGTTTATGTGCAGCTCTGGGGTTTTACCATTTACGCTTACCTAACGGCGTAACATCTCTCTAACCTAATCGATACAATTGTATTTAAAAGCAAACAAATGGTCTTTTGGCTTGTTGTTTTAACCTTATCTGCTTAATAATAGCCACCAGATACTAATAAGCAGGATAATCATATGAGTCAGTTCCCCCTTCCCTTAAATAAACACCTAACGCAGAATAGCCCATTAGTTTATGGCTGCATGGGGCTTGGTGGTCAGTGGAATGATAGCCCTGTGAGCAAAGACGATCTTAGCCAAGCTCATCAAGTGATTGACGCCGCCCTTGAAGCTGACATTAGGTTATTTGATCATGCCGATATTTATACCTTTGGCAAAGCCGAGCAGGTTTTTGGTCAAGTGCTTAAAGAGCGCCCTGAGTTAAGGGAGCAAATTAGCATTCAGTCAAAGTGTGGTATTCGCTTTCCAGAAGGCAACCTACCCGGTCGTTACGACAGTTCGGGCGACTGGATAAGCCAGAGTGTGGATAATATTTTATCGCGCTTACAAATTGAAACGCTTGATGTGCTTATGATCCATCGCCCAGATCCTTTAATGCAAGCCGAAGAAGTCGCCGATACTTTTAACCGCATTAAGCAAAGTGGCAAAGTAAAACATTTTGGCGTCTCTAATATGAATGCGGCACATATGCAACATTTACAAAATGCGTTACCCATGCCGCTAGTGGTAAATCAAATTGAGATGAGTTTGACCCACCTTAACTTCTTAGAAGAAAAAGTGAGTACTGGCTCACCGGCTCCAATAGGTAACTTTCAAGCCGGAACTATCGAATATTGCCAGCACCATGGGGTGCAGTTACAAGCATGGGGGAGCTTGAGCCAAGGAAAGCTTAGTGGTGGCGATTTAAGTACACAACCAGAACACATTAGGCATACAGCCAAATTAGTTGAGCAGCTTGCGGGCCACTATCAAGTCAGCAAAGAAGCGATTATTTTAGCTTGGCTTATGCGCCACCCAGCCTCTATTCAACCGATAATAGGCAGCACCAATATTGAGCGAATAAAAGCGTGTAAACAAGCGAATAACCTTGTCCTAACCAGAGAGCACTGGTATCAATTATACGTCAGTGCGCGCGGCGAGCGCTTACCTTAATATGG